>CAMHDJ010000004.1 GCA_946183915.1 uncultured Bacteroidales bacterium
TAAGAGAGTCATCAGGGAGTCATCACGGAGCCATCAGGGAGCAGACAGGGTTTCAAGGGGGGCGAGAGGGGGGTGGAGGCTCACGGACGTCGGGGGCAGAAGGTGCGCACGTCGCAGTAGCGGCAGCGGTCGCGGCGGAGCGCGGGGCTGAAGTCGACGGCGGGGTCCATCAGTTCGCGGCAGAGGTCGGTGAGCATGGCGCGGAAGCGGGCCATGTGGTCGGCCGTGAGCTCGGTGGCGCCGTCCCACGAGGCCAGGCGCACACCCGACTGCAGGTTGCGCAGCGGGTAGATGCCGGCCGAGAAGGTGGGCGGTGTCTCGCGCAGCGTGGTGTAGAGCAGCGCGTAGCTCATCAGTTGGAACCACTTGCCGGGTATCACCACCTCGCCGGCACGGTTGGGCGTGCTGCGGTAGGCTATCTCGTTGTCTTCCAGGCCTCCGGTCTTGTAGTCGACGATGCGCAGGGTGCCGTCGAGGCGGTCCACGCGGTCCACGGTGCCTTTGATGTGCACGTCGCCCTCGAGCTGCAGGGGGCCCAGTTTCTGCTCCAGCATGACGATCTCCAGGCGGTGACCCTCCTCGATGAGGGCTATCTCTTTGCGGAGCAGGCTCGTGAGCTGGGTCTCGGCCACGCTGTGCATGAAGTGGTTGCGCCCCTCGGTGGCGCGGCCGTGGACGAACAGGGCGTCGAACTCGGCCTTCATCAGCGCCGGCAGGTCGGCCAGGGCTTGGCGCAGGCCGGCGGCCTCGACGGTGCGGCCGGTGTAGGGCTCGTAGATGTGGTGCAGGATGTTGTGGATGGCGGTGCCGAGTTGCGAGCTGTCGAGGTCGTCGGCCAGGCTGTCGCTCGACCGGATGCCGAGCACGCGTGTGTAGTAGTACTTCAGCGGACACTCGATGTAGTCGTCAAACACCGTGGGCGAGAAGCCCTTGCGCGCCAGCTCGACGAGGCGTTGCTGCACGGCTTCGCTCTTCCGTCCGGCGGGGTCGGGGGCGGCCGTGTGCGGCGGCTCGTTGTTGTTGACCACCAGGTGCTTCACCTCGATGCCGAAGCGTGGCGCCAGCTCGTGCTCCACCTGCCGGATGAAGCGGCTCGGCTCGCCCTTGCCCATGGCCTCGCTCTCCGAACTGTAGACCAGGTAGACGTCCTCGGCGCGCAGCAGCATGTGGTAGAAGTTGTAGGCGTAGACGGCGTCCTTTTCGCGGTAGGTGGGCAGGCCGAAGTGCTGCTTCAGCTGGAAGGGCACCAGCGAGCTGGCGCTGCGCGAGGCGGGCAGCACCCCCTCGCCGGCCGAGAGCAGTATCAGGTGGCGGAAGTCGATGTTGCGCGTCTCGAGCATACCCATCAACTGCAGGCCCGAGTGGGGCTTGCCCTCGAGGTCGATCTGGTGCCGTTGCGCGATGCGGAGGTAGATCTTCTCCAGCGTCTCCAGCCGGTCGATGTAGCCGTAGGCCGCCTGCAGCTGCCCCAGGTAGTCCAGTATCTCCACCAGGCTCCCGGCGGCTTGCAGCTCCTTCTTGTTGTTCTCCAGCACGCGGCTCTCGAGGAGTGCGGCCACCGTCTGGCGCATCGTGTCGAGCCATCGGTCGGGCGTCAGCTCGCCTTCGGCAAAGGCCGGGGCCAGGCGGTCGTCCCCCAGGAAGCGGATCACCTCCCCCCCCTGGCAGCGGATGATGTTGTCGCGCCGCAGGAAATCGGCCGTCTGCTTCCGCAGGTCGCGTTGTCCCAGCAGTTGGCCCACGTAGTGGTCCGACAGCAGTGCGAGGATGTCGCTGTGGTAGAAGCCGCGGCTGTCGGCGTTGCGCCAGAGGGTGAGCAGCCGGCAAGCCAGCAGGTGCATCCCCGTGTCGCAGTAGGCCAGACCCATCGATATGTTGACCGGGTAGTCGCCCTCGGGCAGTGCGCTCAGGCAGGGGGTGAGAAGTCCCTCGTCGGCCAGCACCACGGCGCACTCCTCACCCCGCTCGAGCCACTCGTGATGCTCGGTCAGCAGTTGCCCTGCCACCTTGCATTGCAGCGCGTTCTCCGGACAAGCCACCACCGTGATGTGGCGTTGGCCCTGCCCGAAGAGCGACGGTCCCTGGGGCACGATCTCCGGAAACTCCTCGCGGTGCTTGCGCAGGAAGTGCCCCGACTCCTGCTCAGGGCGCAGGAAGTAGGGGTCGCCGTCGGTCAAGAGGTGCCCCACACCCCGCCGAGCGTACTCGCCGATGATGCGGCGCTCGCACTCGCTCAGGGCGTTGAAGCCAATGAAATAGACCGCTGTCCAGGGCTGGTTGTCGACAAGCTCGCCGATATGCTCGGCCACGTGGCGGTAGGCCATGCCGCTGTAGGCCTTCTTTTCGGCCATCAGCCGCTCGCGCAGACGGCTGTAGTACTCGTAGAGCGAGCGGTAGAAGCGCAGGTAGTCGCGCTGGAAGGGCGTCAGGTCCGGGCTCTCGATGTCCCATTCGATGACCTCCTTCAGGTCGTGCAGGTTGACAAACAGGTCGCGCGCCGGCACGCAGTACTGGTCGATCTCCAAGAAGTCGCCCATCATCAGGTCGCCGAACGAGATGAACTCGTCGAAGGTCTTGTACTTGGCCTCCTCGCCCTCGAGCTCCAAGTGGATGCGGTAGAGCTCGAAGAGCAGGAACTCGTTGGGCACGATCTCCAGGCCGCCCAGCTCGGACACCAGGGCGTCGATGGCCGTCATGTGCGGCAGGAACATGGTGCGGCCGAACTCTTTGAAGGCCTGTTTGAGGAAGCGCAGCGAGCGCATGTTGTTCAGAACCACCAGTGTGCGGTCTATGTCGTGGGGGTGCTCGTCGGCAATGCGGCGGGCCACCTGTTTCAGGAAGCTGTCCATTGGCGTGCTTTTTCGAGGGTTTCGGGTTTGCCGACGTCGAGCCATCGGTCGGCCGCGTGCTCGTAGGCGCCGATGCGATGCCCTTCGTGGGCCAGACGGACGTATTGGTCGATGATGGGGTAGGGGTGGTCGTCCTCGGGCAGGAGGGCGAAGAGGGCGGGCGCAACCACCGAGATGCCGCTGAAGGCCAGCCCCTCGTCGGCGCGCCCCTCGAGGCATCCCGCGGCGTTGAAGGCCAGCAGGCGCCGCGTCGGCCGGCGGCTGACGCAGAGGGTGGCCAGGTTGCCGTCGGCGATATGGCGCCGTTCCACGTCCCGAAGGTCGACGTCGGAGAGGATGTCCACGTTGTGGATCAGGATGTTTTCGCGCCCCGAGAAGAGGCTTGCGGCGTGCTTGAGGCCGCCCCCGGTGTCGAGCAGCAGCGAGCGCTCGTCGCTGATGTCGACCCGGGCCTGCCAGTCGTGCCGGCGCACGAAGGCGGTGACCATGTCGGCGAAGTGGTGTACGTTGATGACGATGTGGCCGATGCCGACCCCTTCGAGGCGTCGGATGGCGCGCTCGAGCAGTGTCGTTCCGCCCACTTCGACCAGCGCTTTGGGCCGGTCGTCGGTCAGCGGCCGGAGCCGTGTGCCGAGTCCTGCAGCAAGAATGAATCCTTCCATGCCAATGATAACGCCGCGCGTCGTGATTTATTGTGTGCAGACCCGAGCCGCTCTCGTGGAACCAAAAAGAGACCCTCAAAGGTCTCTCTTTCTGGTGGAGCTGGGCGGAGTCGTGGCAACGCCCAGCGAGCTTGTCGAGCTAACCCCGTCCGTTTGGACGGCGGTGAGACTCGTGCGTGGGAGTGGAGCTGGGCGGAGTCGAACCGCCGTCCAAACAGTTAACAAGTGTGCTTTCTACATGCTTATCCGATGGTTGGTTGTAGGGGCGGCACCGGACATCGGCACCCAAGGCAGCCCTTAGCCTCTAAATCTTCACCGGCGCTCCGAGGCACCACACCGGCTATCCCGTCTTTACCTGCACCTCCGGGTCAGCAGCCGACGGTCGGGGCGGCTGGGAGATGTCTCGTTCCCTCGCCTTGCGGGGGAATTAAGCCGAACTTACTGTTCTTCGGTTAGGCAGCGAGAGCGTAGTTGTTTTCGCCAATTATTGTTCTGCATCTGTTTTCAAGGCTTCTGGCGCGTCAGCCTGCATGCTTACAAACCCATTATCCCTGCTGTCAAAACCAAGCAGCCCCAGGATAAGCGGAAGGTTTAAAACCGAAAGTGGAAAGTGGCGTTTGTCTTTCCACTTTCCACTCTCAGCTTTTCTCTCTCCTTGTTTGGCGGTCCGGACGAGACTCGAACTCGCGACCCCATGCGTGACAGGCATGTATTCTAACCAAACTGAACTACCGGACCGTTTTTATAACCCTTCAAAAACTACCATTGTGCTTTTTCTCTCAAAAGCGGGTGCAAAGATACGCACATTTTTCAAACTGGCAAAAAAAAATTGCTTTTTTGATGAAAAAAACTTGCAACTGCCTAGAAATCAAATGTACTTTTTGAACTCGAAAACCGCCTTCCGGCCCCTTTGGCGGGGTGAAAGGGAGGGTGCGCGACTCGTTTTTCCACCCTTTTTCGCCTACTGGCTGTGGATGAAAATGGGATGGTTTTGTGTAATCGATGTAATATCAATGTTTTATGTGTGTATATGGTAGGCGCCATCTTTGCATATATGCAGAGATGATGCAGAGGGGATGCCTAGTTGATGCCTGGAGGATGCCTGGTTGATGCCTGGCGGGTGGGGCAGAAAAAGGGAGGAGACGGCCACCATGTCGGTCACCGTCTCCTCTTACCCGGGTGGGAGGTGGGGCTCGAACCCACGACCTCCAGATCCACAATCTGGCGCTCTAACCAGCTGAACTACGCCCACCGTGTGCGATTTCGCTCTCGAAAATCGGGTGCAAAAGTACAAACATTTTGCAAACCGACCAAATGTTTTTTTGTTTTTCTTTATAGATGGCTGATTGTCAGTGTGGTTTTTCTTTGTACCACGAGCCTGAAACAACTGCGGGTTGCCCCGGGAAAGGACAGCCCGCAGCGTTTTTTCGTTGTCCGCATGGCACTCTTCTGGCTCCGGCGCACCCTACCGTCTGCGGCCGAAGGCCAGCGCGAGGGCCGAGGCGGCGAGGCCGTAGTACATCGGGTCGGCCGGGAGGCCGAGGAGGCCGGCGGCCAGCATGGCGACGGTGCCGGCCACCATGGCGGCCGTCACGGCGCGGGGGCCGAAGCGCCCCGGCAGCCAGAGGGCGGCGCTCAGCGGCAGCAGCAGGGCGGCGGCCCGCAGGCCGAGCGAGAGGAAGCCCAGGTCGTTGATGAACGATCCCTGCATGAAGTGGGCCGCCATGGCGCCGAGCACCAGCAGGAGGAGGATGCTCAGGCGCGTCTGGGCCAGCGCATCGAGGCGCGACTGTCGGCGCAGGAGGGCCAGGAGGTTGCCGTACACGTCGCGCGTCAGTATGGTGGCGGCGCCGAGCACCAGGCCGCTGCCGCAGCCCAGGATGTTGATCAGCAGGGTGCCGAGGGCGATGCCGCCCAGCCAGGCGGGCAGGTGGGCCAGGATGAAGGTGGGGAAGGCCTGCAGCGAGTTCTCGATGACGCCGATGCCGTCGGGCAGCCGTTCGCCGGCCTGCTGCAGGGCGGCCAGCTCGGCGCTGGTGACGTAGTGGCCCCTCATGTACATGCCCACCAGGGTGCAGGCGGCGCCGATGAGCGGGATGAGGGCGGCGCAGAGGAGCGCTCCCTGGCGGGCTTTGCGTGTGGTGGCGGCCGACCAGATGGCCTGGGCGTAGGTCTGGGTGCACACCACGCCGAGGGTGAGCGAGAGGCATCCGCCGAGGTCCTTCAGCGGGCCGCGGGCCAGGAAGGTGCCGTAGCGGCGGTGGATGTCTTCGGCACCGCCGATGTCGTTCATCGCGGCCAGCTGGGGACTGTCGTAGAGGGTGGCGATGCTTTCGCGTATTCCGGTCAGTCCGTGCCCGATATGCCACACGGCGATGCCGGCTGCCAGCGAGCTGATGTATAATAGTATCAGTTTAATAATGCCCCCGCTGCCGGCGCTCCGTATGCCGCCGAAGAAGACCAGGGCCGCTATCAGCGCCGCGCCCACCGCCAGGGCTGCGGCCGTGGGCAGGCCGAAGAGGCTGGTGATCATGGCCGACGAGGAGAGGAGCTGCGAGGTGATGCTGATGAAGATGCCGACGAGGAAGAGGATGCTGCCCACGGTCTCGGCGCGGCGGCCGTACTGCTGCCGCACCACCTCCATGACGGTCGTGCAGCCGCTGCGGCGCAGGGGGCCGGCGTAGACCAGGCCAAGCACGAGGGCCCCCAGGGCGGCGCCGATGGTGAACCACCAGGCCGAGAGGCCGAACGAGAAGGCTAGCTGGGCGGTGCCGATGGTGCTCTGGCCGCCGACGAGGGTGCCCAGGATGGCGCCGCAGACCATCCACGAGCCCGCACGGCCGCCGGTGGTGAAGCTGTGGGCGTCCTTCACCTTGCGGCCCGAGAGGACGCTCACCGCCACCAGCAGCCCGACGGTGAGCACGATGCCAACGATGTGAATGGGTGTGAGCATGGTTTAAGGATGAACGATCAGCCGGGGGATGTCTTGCAGCGTGGGCGTGTCGCCGGGCACCTTGAGGAGGCACCAGGGCCCGTCGGGGTCGCCGGTGCGGTAGGGGTGGACGAGGTACCACACCTCGGCGCCGTAGGTCGACGAGCGGTCGAAGGTGCGGACGATGTATTGCGTCGTGGTATCGCCGTCGAGGTGCACGGTGTCGAGCGCGATCTGGCCCGCCTCGGTGCGGAGGTAGTCGGTGTTGGCGGTGGCGATGAGTTCTTGCAGCTCGCCGCTGTAGTAGAGTTCCAGTTGGGAGAGGTTGCCGTCGGAGAGCAGATGCAGTTCGGCAGCGGCGCCCAGCGGGTAGGAGGCCACCAGGTTCAGTGGGGTGATTCCGGTCGGCTGTTGCCTGTGGCCGCACGAGGCCAGGGTCAGCAGCAGCGCAAGTCCGAGTGTGAGTTTCTTTGCCATAGTTAAAAAATTGTCCACAGAAAACGCGATCAACCGGGGATTATTGTGTCTGCGAAGGGGAAAAAACGAAGCGAGACCCCACCGGAGTGCGGTCTCGCTTCGTTTGTTTATTTAGGCTTGTGGCGCCGTCTTTACTTGGCGTCGCGGCCGGCGCGGATGGCCTTGATGTTGGTCTCCACCACGGCGTCGCCCTTGCGGCCGAAGATGGCCTTGATGGCTTTCTCCAGCTCGTCGAAGGCAATCTCCAGGTAGGGGGCTGCAGCGCCGAGGAGCACCATGTTGCCGCGGGCGTTGATTTCCTTGGCGATGGCGTTGGCGTTGAAGCAGACCAGCTTGGGCAGCTTCTTCAGCTCGGCATAGACCTTCTCGATGTCGGGGTAGTTGCTGATGTTGACGAAGGGGTCGCTGTTGGTGATGACCACGCCGTCGGGGGCCAGGAAGGTGAGGTAGCGCAGGGCCTCCATGGGCTCGGAGCTGAGGATGATGTCGGCCTTGCCTTCGGGGATGACGTCGGCGAAGATGGGGTCGCTGCTGACGCGGAGGTGGCTGAACACCGAGCCGCCGCGCTGGCTCATGCCGTGGATTTCGCTCTGCTTGACGTTGAGGCCCAGGTTGAGGGCGGCGTCGCTGATGATCTTGGCCACGGAGACGATGCCGTCGCCGCCTACGCCGCAAAGTATGATGTCTTTCTTCATTGTTTCTTCG
The DNA here is from genome assembly GCA_946183915.1 of uncultured Bacteroidales bacterium. Taxonomy (GTDB): domain Bacteria; phylum Bacteroidota; class Bacteroidia; order Bacteroidales; family P3; genus Colimorpha. Next base: position 7,626 of record CAMHDJ010000004.1, read on the forward strand.
TTTTATTTGTTAGCAGCAATACGTTTCTTGTTCTCGACGATGCAGACGCGCTGCGGGATGATGACGCTCACGCCCTCGTAGGCGATCTCTTCTTCGAGGATCTTCATGAACTCGTCGTGGTTCTTGGGCAGCGGCACGATGTGGCGGATGTGCTTCTCGTCGACGCCGAGGCCCTTGCAGATGTTGAAGAGCTTCATGTTGGCGCTCGAGGGCTGGCCGCCGGTCATGGCGGTGATGTCGTTGTCGAGGATCATGATGACGACGTTGGCCTTCTCGTTGACGCAGTCCAGCAGACCGGTCATGCCGCTGTGGCCGAACGTGCCGTCGCCGATGACGCCGATGGCGGGGAAGATGCCCATCTCGGCGGCACCCTTGGCCATGGTGATCGAGGCACCCATGCAGACGGTGGTGTCGATGGCACCCATGTTGAAGCCCAGGGTGTAGCATCCGATGTCGCCGAAGACGCGGCCGTTGGGGTACTTCTTCATCACGTCGATGACGGCCTGGTAGCTGTCGATGTGGGGGCAACCCTGGCAGAGGGCCGGCGGGCGGTTGGTGACCACCTCGGGCACCGACGGGCCTTTGGGCATGGGCTTGCCGAGGGCGGCAGCCACCTTCTCGGCGTTCAGCTCGCCGTCGCGGCGGATGGTCTCGTCCAAGCGGCCGTGCACGGGCTTGCCTTTGCCCAGGAAGCCTTTGATGTGCTCCTCGACGAAGGGCTGGCCGTCCTCGAGCACGAGGATTTCCTGCACCTCGTCATAGAGCTTGTTGAGCATATTGAAGGGGAGCGGGTATTGGGTTATCTTGACAACAGGGTAGGGGCACTTGCCATTAGGAAAATTCTCCTGCAGGTAGTTGAAGGCGATGCCGGTGGTGATGATGCCGCGGCTCTTGTCCTCGCCGGGGATGTACTGGTTGAAGCCGCACTCCTCGCTCATCTTGGTGAACTTGGGCTGCTTGTCGATCAGGTCGCGGTAGAGGCGCTTGGCGTTCACCGGGAGCAGCACGTAGCTCTTGGGGTCGCTGGGGCTGCTGAGGGGGTTCTGGGCGCGGACGGGCTTGCGCTCGACGCCGGCGCGGCTGTGGGCCAGACGCGTGGGGATGCGCATCAGGATGGGGGTGCCCAGCTGCTCGCTGAGGTCATAGCCGGCGAAGACCATGTCGTAGGCCTCCTGCTGGTTGCTGGGCTCGAGCATGGGGATCATGGCCCAGTGGCCGTAGTAGCGGCTGTCCTGCTCGTCCTGGCTGGAGAACATGCTGGGGTCGTCGGCCACCACGATGATGACACCCTTGGTGCCGATGATGGAGGCGTTCATGAAGGGGTCGCCGCAGACGTTGAGGCCCACGTGCTTCATGCAGGTCATGGCGCGCTTGCCGCTGTAGGCCACGCCGATCGAGGCCTCGAGGGCGGTCTTCTCGTTGGCGCACCAGTTGGCCACCACGCCCTGTTCCTTGGCCTGTTTGCTCTTCATCACATATTCGGTAATCTGGGTCGAGGGCGTACCGGGGTAGCTGTTGATGGCGCTACCGCCAGCGTCGATAAAGGCTTGTGCTATTGCCTCGTCGCCCAGTAAAAGGAGTTTTGACATAATGCTATATTTTTTGTTATTAATTAATTCAATAATGTTTGCAAAGGTAAGAATAAAAATCGATACAGCCAAATGTTTTTCTCAACTGGCTGTAAATCATACACGTGTACTTCTTTTGGCCAGCAGCACGGCCACCCAGCCAAGGGTGACGCCGAGGCTATTGGCGATGAGGTCGTTGATGTCGAAGCCGCGGTAGGGCAGCAGGTACTGCACCCCTTCGGTGAGCAGGCCGACGCCAACGGCGGCAAGCCATGTGGCGGGCGGCTTGTGCCGGTCGAAGAGGTCCATCAAGAACAGCGGACAGACCAGGTAGACCGAGGCGTGGAGCAGGTGGTCGAGCCGCAGACCGAGGATGTAGTTGTCGAGCGGCACGCCGAGTCCGTTGAGCGGGGCCCACATCAGGACGGCCAGCAGGCCGAAGTACCACGGCCGCAGGCGGCGGCGCCCCTCGCGGCCAAGCCAGTAGAGGAGGCCGTTCTTGACCCTCTTGCGGGCCAGCGAGCACCGGCTGACGCGGCGCCAGCGGGCTCCGTCGGTCGGCAGCCGGCGGCCGCTGCGCCGGTCGACGGAGGCCACCCGCGCCAGGATGTCGGCCCGTCCGACCTGTTCGGTGCCGTAGTTGTTGTCGCCCTGCAGGATGTAGAGGTCGCCGTCGCGCCCCACGAGGCGGTGCACCACGCGGCGTCCGTCGTGGTGGAACAGCAGCACGTCGCCCACCGCCGGCTCGCCGCTCAGGGGGACGAGCAGCAGGGTGTCGCTCTCGCGGATGGTGGGCCACATGCTCCGGCCGCGGAATTGCAGCCTGACGGGTTGCCCGTCGGCCAGCTGCTCTTCGGCCAGTTGATAGATGAGTTTGCTGTCCAGCGTCATGATTGGCAGTTGAATACGGTGTTGTGGCACAGGCGCGCGGCGTCGGCGTCGGGCAGGCAGCCGAGGCGGTAGACCGGAGTGCGCTCGATGACGCTGCCCACGAAGTCCAGCAGCCGGTCCATCGTGTGCTCCTCTTTGGCCAGCGAGGGGGGGCAGCTGGGCTGCAGCGCCAAGAGGGCTTCGACGGTGCCGAGCCGGCGGATGCGGTTCTCCGGGCGCTGTTCGAGGCGCACCAGGGCGGCCACCGGCACCCGCTCGGGGCGGAAACAGGGGGCCTTGCCGCTCCACGGCGAGCCGTAGACCACGGTCTCTCCGCCTTCGACCCGAACGATCGGGCTGTCGTCGTTGAGCAGATAGGTGTCGGCTATGTGGTTGAGCCAGAGGCGGGTGTGGGTGCTCTTGCCGGTGCCGCTCTCGCCGAGGCAGAGAAGGGCGCGCCCGCGGCAGACCACGGTCGACGAGTGCACCGGCACGGCGCCGCGCCAGAGGCCGGCCATCGAGTAGGCCACCCACAGGGCAAAGCGCAGCAGGGTGGTGTCGCGCAGGGGGCTGATTTCGACCAGCTCGGGCCGGCGCGGGTCGAAGCGCAGCCAGCCGCTGCCGCCGAAGTCGTAGTGGTACACCCCCTCGGCATCGAGGCCGAAGCGGCAGTCGGCTCCGGTGGCGATGAGCTCGAAGCGGTGGACCCACGTGCAGTCGGCGGGCGTCAGCCCGCTGTCGAGCCCGATGTGGATCGGGTCGGCGGCCGGCGTGGCGCTGCGGAAGGTGAGCATGCCGGGCAGGCGGCTGGCGATCGCCAGGTCGTCGCCGCCGTGGAGCACGGTGTCGATGCCGCCGATGCGGAGGCTGAGTGTGGCGGACGGCATGGGGTCAGTCGGTGAGCAGTCTTTGTTTGCGCATCTGGCCCAGCCAGGTCTCGGCGTCGTTGCGGGCGGTGTCGGCGTCCACCTCGTAGGTGTCGACGAGCCATTGCACCACCTCGTCGAGCGTGAAGTCGCGCCCTATGAAGGTGTTGTAGATGTCCAGTGCGGTCTCGTTGAGGGCCATCACGGTGGTCATGTCGTCGGCGCCGCCGGCCACGCGGATGATGATGTTCTCACCGGCCACCTGGCGCACTTTGGTATCGGGATTGATTCTCATTGTTGATGTTTTGATTTAGTCAAGTAACGTGGCGGGAGCTTTTTTAGTATGTCGGATGTATTTTTACTGCTTCGGGACCGCTCGTAAGCAGAGATGATGCAGAGGGGATGCCTAGATGATGCCTAGATGATGCCTGGATGATGCCTGGATGATGCCTAGATGATGCCTGGATGATGCCTGGAGGGTGGGGGCGCGGAGGACGGTCAAGCGGGTGATGCTGTGGGGGATAGGTGGAAAGGGAGCATTTTTTTCTTGCACGGGTGAAATATTTTTCCTATTTTCGCATGGTTGAACACCGTTGGAAAAACGGTGCAACGATATGTGTGACAAAAAGTTAAACCGTATGAAATACAATCGAGTCTTATTGAAATTGAGCGGCGAGTCGCTCATGGGCAGTCAAAGCTACGGCATCGATCCGCAGATGCTGACGCAGTATGCCGCCGACATCAAGGCCGTGGTCGACCGCGGCTGCCAGGTGGGCATCGTCATCGGCGGTGGCAACATCTTCCGCGGTCTGAGCGGTGCTTCGAAGGGCATGGACCGCGTGCAGGGCGACTACATGGGCATGATGGCCACGCTGATCAACAGCATGGCCCTCCAGGCCGAGCTGGAGAAGCAGGGCCTCCGCACCGAGCTCCTCGGCGGTCTGGCCATCGAACCCATCTGCAAGGCCATGAGCCGCCGCCGTGCGGTGGAGGCCATGCAGGAGGGCCGCGTCGTCATCATCGGCGGCGGCACCGGCAATCCCTTCTTCACCACCGACACCGCCTCGACCCTCCGCGCCGTGGAGGTGCAGGCCGACGTCATACTGAAGGGCACGCGCGTGGACGGCGTCTACACCGCCGATCCCGAGAAGGACCCCACGGCCACCAAGTATCAGCGCCTGAGCTACAGCGAGGCCCTCGAGAAGAAGCTCAAGATCATGGATCTCACCGCCTTCGCCCTGGCCGAGGACAACAACCTGCCCATCTATGTCTTCGACATGAACCGCCCGGGCAACCTGCTCCGCGTGGTCGAGGGCGAGGAGATCGGCACCCTGGTAAGCAAGTAAAAAAACAAATACATAGTACAGCAATGAACGACCTATCGAAAGCCTGCCTCGAAGAGGCAAAGAACAGTATGAAGAGTTCGCTCAGCTTCCTGGACAAGGAACTGGCAAAGATCCGCGCCGGCAAGGCCAACCCCGGCATGCTCGACGGTGTGAAGGTGGACTACTATGGCACCATGACCGAGATCAGCCAGGTGGCCAACATCAATACCCCCGACGCCCGCTCGATCGTCATCCAGCCCTGGGAGAAGACCCTCGTGGGCGCCATCAACAAGGCCATCCTCGACGCCAACCTGGGCTTCACGCCCCGCCATGAGGGCGACATCCTCCGCATCGTCATCCCGCCGCTCACCGAAGAGCGCCGCCGCGAGCTGAGCAAGGCCGCCAAGACCGAGGTGGAGAACGCCAAGGTCAACGTGCGCAACGTGCGCCGCAAGGTGATGGACGAGGTGAAGAAACTGAAGGACAAGGCTGTGCCCGAGGACGAGGTGAAGCAGGTGGAGAAAGAGCTGCAGGACATCACCGACAAGAACATTGCCGAGTGCGACAAGATCTACGCCGCCAAGGAGAAGGAAATCATGTCGATCTAATCGAGCATCGAGCCTTGATAATTGAGAAGTTCGACTCGTTGGAGTCAACCAACCGCTATTGTGAAGCCCTCGACCTGGACCAGGTGGAGGACTTCACTTGCTATTGGGCCCTGGCGCAGACCGCCGGCATCGGCCAGCGGGGCAACCACTGGGAGGCCGCTCCCGGCCAGAATCTCACCTTCAGCCTGGTGCTGCACCCCGCCTTCCTGCCCGCCAACCGCCAGTTCCGGCTCACCCAGGCCCTCTCGCTGGCCTTGGTCGACCTGCTCGCCGCTCTCCACTCGCCGCTCTCCGCTCTCATCAAGTGGCCCAACGATATCTACGTCGGGGGCAAGAAGATCTGCGGCACCCTGGTGAGCACCCGCCTGACGGGTAGCCGTATCTCCTCGGCGGTCTGCGGCATAGGCCTCAACGTCAACCAGACCGCTTTCCCCGACTGGGTGCCCAACCCCACCTCGCTCGGCCTGCTGACGGGTCGGCAGTACGAGTTGGATCCCCTGCTGCGCCGGTTGCTTGCCTGCATCGAGGCGCGGTACAATGCCTTGAAGTCCGGCCTTGATCCCGAGCCGGAGTACCTCGCACACCTGATGAACCTCCACGTTCCCGCGCGGTACATATATAATAGTGAGGAGGTCACCGCCACCATCACCGGCGTCGATCCCCACGGGCGTCTGCTGCTCGTAGCCGCCGACGGCCGCCGCCTCTCCTGCGGCATGAAGGAAATCCAGTTTCTTTAGCGTAGCAATGTCACCGTGCCCTTGCCGTTGTACACGCGGTTGTCCGACATTCGCAGGCGATAGGTGTAGACGTAGGCCCCCTGCGGCCAGTGGCCACCGTCCCAGGTGGTGTGGAGGTCGTGGCTGGAGAAGAGGCGTGTGCCCCACCGGTTGAAGATGTGCATCTCGAACTCAAGCAGCGGCACCGACGTGATGCAGCCGAAGCGGTTGTTGTCCTCGCGCCCGGGGGTGAAGACGTTGGGGAACCAAAAGACAAGGGTGTCGGTGTTGACCGGTGGTAGTGGACTCCAGCGCAGGTGCATCACCACCAGCGAGTCGCAGCCGTCCGAGGCCACGGTGTCGTGGGTGTAGATACCGCCCGAGGTCAGGGTCTGCCCTTCGAAGAGCAACGTGTCGCCCTCCTGGATGGAGTCGTAGAGGTGTGTGACCCAAGCTTGGTGGATGGTGAGCACCACCAGTGAGTCGCAGCCATGGCGGTCGCTGAGGTGGAAGTAGTGGGTGCCTTCCCCGAGCACCGTGTCGGGTGCGTAAGGGCTGGGTTGGCCGCAGGGTACTGTGTCGACGATGGTGGTGGTGTGGGTGCCGATTACAGTAAGGTTTAGGTCGATGAAGCAGCCCGTCTGGTTGACATATCTGTAGCGCCGTGTGCCTGGCTTGTCGGTGCTTTGTGGCGATATTTTGAATCCGTGCTGGTAGTAGCCTGAGCCTTGACATATGGTGTCGTTATAGTACTCGATGCAGTCAAATTCAGACAAATCGTTGCTGATACGGATGTTATCGATTACGATGTGGAGATCTTCCGACTCGGTCAGGTTTCCTTGGAAACCGATGCGCCAGGGTTGAGGGAATGTATCGAAGTAGCGCCCCAGGTCGACGTCGAACGATTGAAAAGTCCAAGTGTTATATGTGGTTGAATCTATCCGTAGTGTGTCAAAGGGCACGAATGTGTTGATACAATCATTTTCATCGGAAACAAAGCCTAGAATCAGCTGAGCCCCATTGTTGAGGATTATGTAGGACAAATCGGAGTAATTAAAAGCCCTATAGCTGGCCTCGAACTGTAGTCGACGAGGCGCCGTGGCCATTTGGGGTGATATCGCAAACTTATGATAGACCCTACCGGTATAGCCGCTTTGGACATGATCAACTAAGGATCTGATACTCAAAAAATTATTCGGAACCCCGTTTTGATATTCAAAGGAAATAAGGCTGGTCCATTCAAATGAGTTTACCCAGCAGACTGTCCAGCAGTTGTCATTCTCTTGGTAGGTCTCGTTCCACCAGGATGCTGATTGGCCGTTGTTGAAAACAAAACCCGACTGGAAGTCCTCGAAATAGGGCAGTGGTTCGGGCGTGCAGTCCTCTTGTCCGCGGGCCACGAAGGTCAGCGTCAGCAGTAGGTAGGCTATGATCCGACGGAAAGACATCAGCGGCTCTGGTGCATGATTTTCTTGACGAGGCGTGTGACGACGGCGTCGTATTCCTCTTCGGTGTCGGCGCAGGATGTTGATGCACTCGTTCTCCGTGGCACGGAAGCAGTAGCCTACCTCATCGCGCAAGCCTATGCGTGTCAACGTCTTCACCACGGCCTCTTGTGCAGCGTCCTTGGCATCGTCCTCGTCATTGAGGATAGCGACTGCCCGACTGTAGAAGTCGAGGTAGTGCTCTTCTAGGGTATAACGTTTGCGTGCCGCTTTCATGCCCTATAGACGAAAAAGTGAGCCCGTTTGGCTCATCTGTTAACATTATTTAACAATAAAGTGCGGCAACTGTTGCTGTTGTCGGACCGCCCGGAGCTCGAAGTCGACCTCAAGCACCACCTGCTGCGCGCCGTTGGTGAGCAGCAGCAGGGGCACATGCAGCACCGTGTTGTAGCGGCAGGCCTGGTCGCACACCTTCTGGGTGATAGGCACTTCGGGCCGCTTGCACTCGACGATGATGCGGGGCTGCCCATCGGTGCCGTAGACCACGATGTCGCAGCGGCGCGACTGGCCGTTGACGGTGATGGCGCTTTCGACCTGCATCAGCTCCAGCGGATAGCCGTAGTGGACGTGGAGTTGCTGCAGGGTCTGCTGCCGCACCACCTCCTCAGGCGTCAGGGCCACCCAACGCCGCCGCACGGGGTCGAGCACTTCGACCCGTCCGTTCTCGAGCTGGCGTACAGCGGGTTCAGTACACGGTGCTTTCGTCGCCACCTTCTTCCGCCATTTGTTGCGGGCGCTGCTTGAGGCCGTTGTTGATCTTCCACGAGAATCCCACGGTGATCACCGGCGACGGCCACCGCCTCAACTGCGGCATGAAGGAAATCCAGTTTCTTTAGCGTAGCAATGTCACCGTGCCCTTGCCGTTGTACACGCGGTTGTCCGACATTCGCAGGCGATAGGTGTAGACGTAGGCCCCCTGCGGCCAGTGGCCACCGTCCCAGGTGGTGTGGAGGTCGTGGCTGGAGAAGAGGCGTGTGCCCCACCGGTTGAAGATGTGCATCTCGAACTCAAGCAGCGGCACCGACGTGATGCAGCCGAAGCGGTTGTTGTCCTCGCGCCCGGGGGTGAAGACGTTGGGGAACCAGAAGGTGAGGGTGTCGGTGTTGACCGCCGGCAAGGGCTGGCAGCGCAGGTGCATCACTACCAGCGAGTCGCACCCGTCGCTGGCCACGGTGTCGTGGCTATAGATGCCGCTTTCGGTCAACGTCTGCCCCTCGAAGAACAGCGTTTCTCCCTGCTGGATGGTATCGTAGAGGTGTGTCACCCAGGCCAGATGGATGGTGAGCACCACCAGCGAGTCGCAGCCGTATTGGTCGCTGAGGTAGAAGTAGTGGGTGCCGGCGGTGAGCACTGTGTCGGGTGCGAGGGTGCTGGGGGCACCACAAGGCACCGTGTCGGCGACGACGGTGGTGTGTGAAGGCATCGTTGTGAGGCTCAAGTTGACGAGGCATCCTGTGGTGTCGACGTAGTTGAAGTGCAGCGTGCCGGGACGGTTGGTCTGGGCAGGTGGGATCTGAAAGCCGTGGCGGCGGTAGCCTGAGCCGAGGCAGATGGTGTCTGCATAGTCCACGGTGCAGTGGTATTCCGGCACCTCGTCGCTGATGCGCACGTCGTCCACCAGCATGGTGACGTCGTATATGTCCTCCTGCCGCTCGGGCCGGAATGCGATGCGCCAGGGTTGGGGGAAGGTGTCGAAGTAGCGTCCCAGGTCGATGTCGAACGTCTGTATGGCCTCTCCCTCTTCCCAGTCGGCCATCACCCGGATGGTGTCGAAGGGCACGTAGCTGTTGATGCAGTCGCTTTCGTTGGTGACATAGCCCAGTGCCAGCCAGGCACCCTCGTCGAGGTGCAAGGGGTTCCAGGGGTACCAGTCGGTACATTGGTAGCTTGCCTTGAACTGCAGCCGCCGCGGGGCCGTGGCCATCCGGGGCGAGACGGCGTAGGGCATGTAGGCTTTCTTGGGTGAGCCCACTTGGTAGTCGTTGGCGTTGGCGCGGAGCATCATCACCTTCCTGTTTTGGCTTCCATACAAGCCCAGCAGGCTGCGCCATACCCACGAATGCACCCAGCACACGGTCCAGCAGTTGTCGTTCTCCTGGTAGGTATAGTCGCCGAACTGCTCCCCCCAGCCGTTGTCGTGGGTGAAGTCGGAGTTGAAGTTCTCGAAGTAGGGGAATGGTTCGGGAGCACATGTGTCGGCCTGACCGCGGGCTGCGGTGGCCAGCGTCAGCAGCAGAAGCAGTGCTATGAGCCGCCGCAGACTCATCGGCTGTGGTGCATGATCTTCTTGATGAGCAGGGCCACCACGGCGTCGTACTGCTCTTCGGTGTCGGCGCAGAAGACGTAGACGGCGCGGCTGAGGTAGGAGATGCCCATGTAGCAGCTGGCAGCCACGTCGATCTGCTCGCCCTCGATGGGAGCGTTTTCGCGCGGATTGCTGCGGTTGCGGCGGGCGAAGAGCACCACGTCGCTCCCCTCGCGCAGGTTGGCCTGCTGCTCGGGCGCCAGGTCGCCGATGAGGAACTCGCGCTTCATCCACTCCCAGCCCGCGTCGTCCTCGGCGGCGATGACGGTCACGTCCACCCGCGAGTTGCTGTCGAGGGCGAAGTTGGAGACCGACGCCACCTTGACGTCGGGCTGCGAGGCGTAGCGCTGGTAGAGGTCGGTCTGGGCCTGCACCTGTTGGAACAGGGGGCATGCCAGCAGGAAGAGGAGCGCCATGCAAGCCCCCTTGAGCCTTAAGCCGTAATCCTTAAACCACTTCATACCGTGAGGAATTTCCAGATGTCGTTGATCACCGAGTCGGCCTCGCACTGGTTGTTGCACACCACGACGGGCTCTTCCGCCCGGGGTGCCGTGCGGGCGGCGGTGGTTGCGGGCGCGGCCTTTTTGGTGCCGACGGGGGCCGTCCGCACCGCTGCGCGCTGCACTGTTGCGGGAGTGGTCGGCGCCAGGTGCTCCACGGCGGCGGGCTGCGGGGCGACGACGGCGGGCACCGAGGCCTCGGCCACCATCGGCGCCTCGGCGTGCCGGGGCCCGAGGAGCGACCACGCGGCCAGGCCGGCCACCATCAGGCCTGCCGCCGAGAAGAGTGCCGACCGCCGCCGCCGCACGATGCCGCCGGCCTGCCGTTCGGCCTGGGCCATCACTTCGTCGCGGTGCGTCAGCCGGTTCAGTTCGGCCAGTTCGCTGTCGCTGAGCGTCCCTTCGCGGTAGCGCTCCAGCAGGTGTTGTATGATGTCGTTTTTCATTTCGGGTGTTATATCTCGTGTGTCATTATATACTTCAGTTTCTTCTCGGCCGAGGCCTGCAGCCGCTTGACTGTGGAGGGGCTGACGCCGGTGAGGCGCGAGGTCTCTTCGATCGTGTAGCCGTGGTCGTGCCTCAGGTCCAGCACCTTCCTCTCCAGGGGGAGCAGCAGCGAGCGGCTCTCCTTCAGCTCGTTGCCGAGGCGGCGATCCTCGGCCGCCGGCTCCTCGCTGGCGTCGAGTCGCATCAGGCGGCGCCGGCGGCGCATGATGTTGATGCACTCGTTCTCCGTGGTGCGGAAGCAGTAGCCCACCACGTCGCGCAGCCCCACCCGCACCAAGGTCTTCACCACGGCCTCCTGCACGGCATCCTTGGCGTCATCCTCGTCGTCGAGGATGCTCACCGCCCGGCTGTAGAAGTCGAGGTAGTGCTCTTCGAGGATGTGCCGCTTGTGTGCCGTTTTCATGCCCTATAGACGAAAAAGGAGCCCCGTTTGGCTCACGGTTTAACATTTTTTATGAAAATAGTGGCAGGTCGTGCAGCTGGCGGATGGCCCGGCGCTCGAAGTCGACCTCGACCACCACCTGCTGGCGGCCGTTGGTGAGCAGCAGCAGCGGCACGTGCAGCACCGTGTTGTAGCGGCAGGCCTGGTCGCAGACCCGCTGGGTGATGGCCACCTCGGGCCGCTTGCACTCGACGATGATGCGCGGCCGACCGTCGGTGCCGTAGACCACGATGTCGCACCGGCGCGACTGCCCGTTGACCGTGATGGCGCCCTCCACCTGCATCAGTTCCAGCGGGTAACGGTAGTGTGTGTGCAGCATGTGGAGGGTTTGCTGGCGCACCTCCTCCTCGGGCGTCAGGGCCACCCATCGGCGGCGCACGGGGTCGAGCACTTCGCGCCGGCCGTCGGCCTCGCGCACCTCTATCTCGTCGTGTATCAGGTTCATGGCTTACGTTTCGGGGTTGTCGTTACATGTGCAAAGATACAAAAAAATCCCCAATCGCATCCGCCAGGCATCATCCAGGCATCATCCAGGCATCAACTAGGCATCAACTAGGCATCAACCATGCATCCCCTCTGCATCATCTCTGCATGTTTCCCTTGTCGAAGCATCCCACGGACGGGGATGGGGGCAGGCCGACGGGGCGTCAATAGACGGTGCTCTCGTCGCCGCCCTCTTCCTCCATCTGCTGCGGGCGCTGCTTGAGGCCGTTGTTGATCTTCCATGAGAAGCCCACGGTGATCACCGGCGACAGCCGGCGGCCCTTCATCACGCGGTTGAAGGTCTGGCTGTAGGTGGTGTGGCCCCAGCCGCCGGTGCAGAAGACGTCGCTCACGCGCAGGTTGATGGTGCCGCGCCGGTCGAAGACGTCCTTCTTCACCGCCAGATCGACCCAGTAGGAGGGGTCCATCTGCGTCTGCAGGTCGAGCCACGGGGCCCAGTACTGGCCGCTGAGCTGCACGGTCCAGTCCTTGGGCAGGGTCATGAACGAGCTGAACTTGCCGCTGGCCTGGAACGACGAGGTGCTCTGGTTGTAGAGCAGCTCCGTGCCCTCGATGTGGCTCTGGTAGAGGTTGAGGCTGACGTTGATCTTCCACCACTGGAATATCTGCCAGTCGAAGATGAACTCCATGCCGTAGTTGTAGCCGGTGCTGAGGTTGAGGCGCGTCGAGGCGCGGTAGCCGTCGTACTGGCTGTTGTAGGGCTCCCACCAGGCGTAGCGGGCCACGCTGTCGGCGCACCACGTGAAGCCGTAGTGGGTGATCATGTTGTTCGTCTGGCGGTAGTAGACCGAGGTGAAGAGGTTCACCTTCTTGATGCCGAGGTTGTAGCTCAGCTCGAAGGCGTTGGTGTATTCGGGGTCGAGGTCGGGATTGCCGAAGCTCATCTGGTTGTCTTCGCGGATGTCCATGAAGGGGTTGAGATCCCACATGTGGGGGCGGTGCACGCGACGGCTGTAGCTGAGCTGGGCGCTCTGCAGGTCGCTGATCTTGTAGGAGAGGTGCAGGGTGGGGTAGATCTGCCAGTAGGTCTTGTCGACCGGCACCGTGTCGGCCGGGCGGTAGAGGTCGCGGCCGTAGATGCTGGCGTACTCGCCGCGCAGGCCCGCCTGCAGCGAGAGGGCGTCGGTGAGGCTGCCGCCCAGGGTGGCGTAGACGGCGTGCACGTGCTGGCGGTAGTCGAAGTGGGTCGAGGAGAGCGAGTCGTAGTAGCGCTCCAGGCCGTAGCCCGAGGCCGTTCCCGTCGAGGGGAAGTACTCGGTGCGGTAGTAGTCGGCGCGCTGGTCGGGCCAGTCCATGCGACCCTCGTAGCCCGTCTCCAGCCGCCAGCCTTCGCGGCCCAGGAACGAGTCGAGCGGCCGCAGCCAGTTGGCCTTCAGGTTCAGGGCCTGGTGGTGGTTCTCGGTCAGGTTCTCGCGCAGGTAGTAGTTGTCCCACAGGGCGGCGTCGCCGAAGTAGGTCTGCTCCTGGTCGCCCTCGCCCTGCACGTGGCGCATGCTGAAGGTGGCGTCGAGGGTCAGCTCCTCGTCCTTGCGGTCGAATTTTTTGGTGTAGAGAAGGTTGAACGAGTGGTTGACGTTCCGGTTGCTGCTGGTGGTGTGCTGGTGGTAGCCGAGCGAGTCGCCGAAGAGGAGGTCGGTGGCATAGCTGTCGCTCTGGCGCCGACGGTTGCCGCCACGCAGCTGGTAGCTCAGCAGCAGGCTGTTCTTGTCGTCGAAGTAGTACTCGCCGCCCAGCTTGACGCTCCCCATGGTGCCGGGGTTGAGGCTGTACTGTTCGATGCTGTTGTGCGAGATGGGCGAGCCCGTGTTGTCGAGGTACTCGATGTCCGACTCGGCCCGGTTGCCGCGCTGGCGCAGGCCCGCGTCGGCGCTGAAGAAGAGGTTGTACTTCTCCGTGGTGTAGTTCAGGCTGATGTTGCCCATGGCTGTGGGGATGAACGAGGGCAGCGAGTCTGGCACTGCGAAGGGCAGCGGGGCGCCCACGTTGACGTTCACCACGCCGTTGAGGCCCAGGGCACCGGCGGTGCGGTCCTTGAGCTTGATGTTGATGATGCCGCTCATGCCCTCGGGGTCGTACTTGGCCGAGGGGTTGGTGATGACCTCCACGTTCTCCACCGTCGAGGCGGGGATCTGCTCCAAGAGGGTGCTCAGGTCGGAGGCCAGCAGTTCGCTCGGGCGCCCGTTGACGAGCACCTTGACATTCGACGAGCCGCGCAGCGTCACGTTGCCGTCGTTGTCCACGGCCACACTCGGCACCTGCTCCAGCACGTCGGTCGCCGTGCCGCCGCCGGCCACGATGTTCTTGTCCACGTTCACCACCCGCTTGTCCAGCTGGTACTCCACCATGCTCCGCTCGGCGGTGATCTCCACGGCCTCCATCAGGGTGGCCTGCGGGCTGATGGGCAGCTTGCCCAGGTTCATTGTCGGCCGGTCGGCGCTGAGGGAAACCAGACTTTTGTGGTACTGCGGCTCGTAGCCGATGAAGGTGATGCGCAGCAGGTAGCGCCCGTAGGGAGCCTCCAGGCGGAAGCTGCCGTTGCTCTCGGTCACCGTGCCCCCCTTCAGGGTGCTGTCGTTGGGCGAGAGCAGCGCCACGGTGGCGTACTCGATATTCTCACCCGTGCGGGCATCGACCACGCGGCCCCGCACCGTCCCTTTCTGCGCAGCCGCCGTGAGCGACAGGGCGCAGACCATCAACACCAGTATCCGTTTCATTGCTGGGGCTTGGGTTGGCGCACGTAGTGCGGCATCTCGAAGGGGATCTCGATCGAGTACTCGATCAGTCCGCCGAACTCTCCGTTCTCTTTCCACCAGGGGGTCTGGTAGATCAGTTTCTTCACCTTCGAGCCGTCGGCCAGGGTTTTCTCGATGGTGTAGGCGTTCATCTGCTGGTGCTCGAGCAGGCCTTTGAGCTTGGTCTTGGCGGGCTCGGGGTGGCAGTCCATCAGGTTGTGGCCGATGATCTTGTGGCCGTGGCTGTTGACGTCGGCGCTGTGCTGGTTCATGTCGACGACGTAGCCGTCGGCGTCGCACACCGTGATGGCGATATTCTTCAGTCCTTCAAAATAACTATCCATATCTATTCTGTTTTATTTCAATCAAATAAACAATAAGCTCCATTGCTTTTCAGAAAGCAAAGGTACTAAAAATATTACTCTTTTTGACGGGTCGGGGAAATTATTTTCGCCAATTGGAATAAAAGTCGCACTTTTGCAGTCGCAAACAATCTATGTGCATCTGCCAAACGGCGGCACCCTCGGAATGAAAAAAAGTTAATAACACCTGTAAGATTTGCCCTTTTATGCGACTACTATGTGTGAAAGGACAAAATATGTTTAATCCGATAAAACCAACAATACAATGAAGAGGCTCCTTTTTAAACTCGTACTGGTGTTCTGTGCACTTGCGACATTCGCTGCCTGCAGTGCCAGCCGCCCTCTTGAGAAACAACTTGCCAAGATGCCGCAGAAGGCGATGCTTCTCTCGGAAGTCACCGAAATGGGCATCACGCTCGACACGTTGGAAACCATCTATCCCAGCGGCATGTTCATCCTTGGAGACAGTGTACCGCAAGAGTATATGCAGTCGTGGATGGCTTTCGTACAGGGATTGAGTGAAGCAATGAGGGAAGCAGGCATGAACTGGACGGAGCCTTACCGCCTGTGGGGTCGCGCCTACTTCTCCCCTGACGGTACAGTGGAACATTACTTTTACACATGGTCAGGCGACAGGAAACCAACAAATGAATGGCAAGTGCAGTTTCGCGAAGTGCTGGAGCGTTATCTTGCCACCTACCGCTTCGCCTACCCGATGAACCGTAGATTTGCCCAATGCGGAGGAATCAGGCTAACGCCAGCTGAATAGTTATATTCTATATAGTTCTACGAATAATCAAAATAATTCTTGTTAAATAAAAATCAATCATAATGAAAAGAAACATCAAGAAAATCACAAGCATTCTGTTTGTGGCAGCCACAATGACGATGGCTGCATGCGACCCTGACGAGATTGTCTCTCCAAATCCGGAACACCCGGCAAATCCGATAAGCGATGTGTACCACACCGCATGGATTAACGAGGAAACCGACACCTATGAAGACGAGTACGGCAACCAGCACGAGTCGGTCGAGACCAACATCCTCAGGTTCGAGACCGAGACAACGGGACAAATGGAATACAAGTACGTGACGGCCACGCAAAACGAGGACGAGAGCTATCCGTTCACCTACACCTATTCCACGCCCAACGGTACAATCACGATTAGCGAAGGCGGCAGCACCGAGACGTTCAACTTCTCGTACAACGCCAGCAACAACACGCTCGCGATTTACGACGGTGCGTACTATAGAATGTTCTCCCGTCTACAGGAATAATAGGATGAGATTCTCTCCAAGGGTGTCCGCATCGCCGCGGGCACCTTTTTTTTATGTGCCTACATTTGGTGGCACGTCACGAAATGGGAAATGGCGCTGTAAAACGACCGCCGACACATCGCCGAGGGATCACCGAGAGGTCGTGGGACAAAAAAAAGCTTGCGCAGGTGCAATTGGAGCGGTGGACTCCAAATTGACCTGCGCAAGCTTTTCAGTGGTTTGGCTTAATTTGCCGTAATGTTTATTTGCACTGCAGGGCGGCCAGGGCGATGCTGTAGAGCTTGGTCTTGGCGCTGTCGCCGCGGCTGGTGAGGACGCAGGGTACGCGGGCACCCATCACCATGCAAGCCAGCTCGGCGTGGGCAAACTTGGTGCAGGCCTTGTAGAAGATGTTGCCGCTCTCGATGTTGGGGAACAGCAGGCAGTCGGCGTCGCCGGCCACCTCGCTGGTGAGCTTCTTGGTCTGGGCGCTCTCCTTGTCGATGGCGCAGTCGAGGCTCAGGGGGCCGTCGACCACGGCGCCGGGGATCTGGCCACGCTGGCTCTGCATGCCAAGCCATGCGGCTTCGGCGCAGGCGGGCATACCCACGGAGACCTGCTCGGTGGCGGCGAGGACGGCCACCTTGGGTTTCGGGTTCTCGAGGCTCTTGGAGACCTGGATCAGGAAGTTCATGATGGCGGTCTTCTGCTTGAAGTCGGGGGCGGGGATGATGGCCATGTCCGAGCAGCAGAGCAGCTTGTGGTAGGCGG
This sequence comes from uncultured Bacteroidales bacterium, assembly GCA_946183915.1. Taxonomy (GTDB): domain Bacteria; phylum Bacteroidota; class Bacteroidia; order Bacteroidales; family P3; genus Colimorpha. The sequence goes on from CAMHDJ010000004.1 coordinate 24,464, forward strand.
GCACCTCCATGACGGCCATGTGGGTCAGCATGTCGTTCTTCTTGCCGGGCATCAGACCGCTCTCCTTGTTGAGGATGGCGCGCATGTACTTGTCGGTCGAGAGCAGACCCTTCATCAGGAAGTCGCCCTTGCCTTCGTTGATCAGGGCCACGGCCTTGGCACCGGCCTTGTTGTCGTTGGCTTCCTGCACCAGCTCGAACTTGTTCACGTCGATGCCTTCTTCGGCACAGACTTTCTTGATCGTCTCGATGTCGCCCACGAGGGTGGCCTCGACGATACCGCGGTCGATGGCGGCGCTCACGGCGCTGATGGTGTGGCTGTCGTTGGCATAAGCAGCGACGAGACGTTTCTTACCTTTCGATTTGACCAGCTCAAGCAGGTCGTCAAGTTTCGTAATCATATTGATAATTAATTATTTGTAGTTAAACTTTCTTCCCATTCGGGACTGCAAATATATAAAATAATTTGCAATCCGCGAAATACTTTTTCGCCCCGAAGGCATAATTCTCCCAATCGAGGAAAATATTGCCGCCCAGCACCCCGGTTGAACACCCTGCGACGAGGGTGGAGTCGACCCCTCCGAAATGCCCATGGTTCCTAGTCTTCTCCCTGATGACTCCCTGATGACTCCCTGATGACTCTCTTAAAACCAGGGCAAAATCCTTGCCCTGTCAGCGTTTTGCGAGTTTTCCAGCATGGTTTGCACACTTCCGGAAGGCCAAACGTCTCGTTTAGAACGGTTTAAATGTGCAAATTAGATCGTGCACGATCTAATTTTTTAACTTAATTTAGTATAATTTTCAGAAGCGGCGACCGTCGCTGTTATATACCTCGCTCGGCGGCGACCATTCCCGGCGTCTCTGACGAAAAATCGGTTTTTTTTTCGATTGTCCCCTCGCGAATTGTTTTTTTTGTGTATCTTTGCAATTTGATTAAAAAGGTAAAAGTTATGTCAGACACACTGGTTATCACGCCTACTTACAACGAGAAAGAGAACATCGAGGCCATCATCCGCAAGGTCTTTTCGCTCCCCAAGGAGTTCGATATGCTCATCGTCGAGGACAATTCGCCCGACGGCACGGCCGACATCGTCAAGCGACTGATGCAGGAATTCCCCGAGCGCCTGCACATCGTCGAGCGCAAGGGCAAGCTGGGCCTCGGCACCGCCTACCTGGACGGCATGCGCTGGGGCGCCGATCACGGCTACGACTACATGATCGAGATGGACGCCGACTTCAGCCACAACCCCGACGACCTCGTGCGCCTCTACGACGCCTGCTCGACGGGCAAGGGCGACGTGGTGGTCGGTTCGCGCTACGTCGACGGCAAGATCAGCGTGGTCAACTGGCCCATGACGCGCCTGCTGATGAGCTACTTTGCCTCGAAGTACGTCAAGTGCGTCACCGGCATGCGGGTGGCCGACGCCACGGCCGGCTTTGTCTGCTGGAGCCGCCGTGTGCTGGAGCGGATGAAGTTCGACAAGGTGAAGTTCGTAGGCTATGCCTTCCAGATCGAGATGAAGTATACCGCCACGCGCCTGGGCTTCAAGGTCTACGAGGTGCCCATCATCTTCACCGACCGCGTCCTCGGCACCTCGAAGATGAGCATGAAGATCTTTAAGGAGGCCTTCTTCGGGGTCTTCAACCTCAAGTTCCGCAACTGGAAGAACTACTGATCTCACTCTCCGAGGAACCTTTAGCTCCTTGCCGCTGGCGCGGCAGAAATCTCGTAAATCTTGTAAATTATGCTGACGCAGCAAGAAATGTATGGTTTGATGTATGAGGTCCGTGGTGCGGCTATGGAAGTGTATAACCACTTCGGACCGGGATTGTTGGAGTCGGTGTATGAGAAGGCGATGATTCAGGAGTTGGTTTTGCGAGGGTTGCAGGTTGTATCTCAAGCACCTGTCTCCATTATGTACAAAGGTGCTTCTATAGGAGACGATTTGCGCTTGGATCTACTTGTCGAGAATGAACTGATTGTCGAGCTGAAGTCGGTGGAGGAAATAAAAGACGTTCATTATAAACAGTTAAGGACATATTTGAAACTGCTTGACAAGCCGGAAGGATTGCTGATAAACTTTGGGGAGTATGATTTGAAAAAGGGAATGAGAAGAGTAACGCTAAACGAATATAGGACTGCGTAGCTTCCCGCGAAGCGGAATAATTTACAAGATTTACAGGATTTCGCGAGCGAAGCGAGCAGGAGAAAAGAATAAAGATTAATAGAGATTAACAGAGAAAAAAATGAAGAAGATACTTTTGACACTGGCGGTGCTGCTGATGGCGGGCGCCGCGTTTGCACAAGGCAAGCTGCTCGAGTGGGACCAGCTGATGGACCGCAACCTGTATCCACAGCGCGAGGCGATGAGCTTCATCTTCGCCCCCGACGGCAAGACGGTCACCTACTACAAGGCTGGCGAGGCCTACGGCTTCGACGGCAAGAAGGAGTTTAAGCTCACCGAGGCCCAGCAGGACCTCCGCAAACCCCGCAACAATGACCCCAAACTGGAGGAGCGCGTGGAGAAAAAGGAAGGCAACCTCTATGTCGACGGCAAGCTGGTGGAGCGCGGCGACGGCTACAATGTCGTCCTCGGCGAGAGTGTGCACCGCAACGAGTTCGGCATCAACGGCGGCCTCTTCTGGTCGCCTAAGCAGTCGCGCCTGGCCTTCTACCGCATGGACCAGAGCATGGTGGTGGACTATCCGCTGGTGAACACCAAGGCCCGCGAGGCCGAGGTGATGCCCATCAAGTACCCCATGGCCGGCATGCAGAGCCACTGGGTGACGGTGGGGGTCTACGAGCCTGCCACCGGGAAGCTCGTCTACCTCAACACCGCCCGCGACACCTCCGTCCACGAGCGCGAGATGTACCTCACCAACGTGGCCTGGAGCCCCGACGAGAAGTCGGTCTACATTGCCAAGGTGAACCGCGAACAGAACCACATGTGGCTTGAGCAGTACGATGCCGCTACGGGCGCTTTCGTGAAGGTCCTCTTCGAGGAGACCAACCCCCGCTACGTAGAGCCCTGCGAGCCCATGATTTTCACCCCCAAGGGCGACCAGTTCCTCTGGTTTTCGATGCGCGACGGCTACAAGCATCTCTATCTCTACAACCTCGACGGTAGCCTGGTGAAGCAGGTGACCAAGGGCGAGTATGAGGTCGAAGGCTTCATCCAGTTCGACAAGAAGGGCGAAAACATCTTCGTCTACGCCAACAAGGACAACCTTGCCGGTCGCGACGCCTACCGCGTGAACCTCAAGAAGGGTACCATGGAGTGCCTCACCATGCAGGAGAACGGTCTGCACGGCACCCACAGCGTGGTGATTAACGAGGCGGGTACCATGTGGGTCGATGTGTGGAGCAGTGTCCAGGTGCCCCTGCGTGCCGACCTGCGCGATTGGAAGCATAAGGATCCCGTCAAGACCTTCTATGAGGCTAAGAATCCCCTGGAAGGCTACGCCATGCCCGACATTACCCTCGGCACCATCAAGGCTGCTGACGGCAAGACCGACCTCTACTACCGCCTTATTACCCCTCCCAATATGGAGAAGAGCAAGAAGTACCCCACGCTGGTCTATGTCTATGGCGGCCCGCACTCGCAGCTGGTCACCGACAGCTGGCTGGGAGGCGGAAACCTCTACTTCCTCCGCCTCGCCCAGCAGGGCTATGTGGTCTTCACCCTCGACAACCGCGGCACCGACAACCGTGGCTTCGAGTTCGAGAGCTGCACGCACCGCCGCCTTGGCGAGATCGAGTTGGCCGACCAGATGGAGGGTGTCAAGTTCCTGCAGTCGCTGCCTTACGTCGACAAGGACCGCATGGGCGTGGAGGGCTGGAGCTTCGGCGGCTTCATGACCATCACCATGAAGCTGGCTCATCCCGAGGTCTTCAAGGTGGGCTGCGCCGGTGGTCCCGTTATCGACTGGAAGTGGTACGAGATCATGTACGGTGAGCGCTACATGGACACCCCGCAGGAGAACCCCGAGGGCTACGAGGCCACCAGCCTGCTGAACAAGGCCAAGAACCTCGAAGGCCGCCTGCTCGTCATCCAGGGCGCCGAAGACAACACCGTTGTGCCGCAGCACAGCACCGAGTTCATCGAGCGCTGCATCAACAACTTCAAGCAGGTCGACTACTTCGCCTACCCCCACCACGAGCACAATGTCCTTGGCCGCGAACGCCTCCACCTCTACCAAAAGATGTTCCAGTACTACGAGGACTTCCTGAAATAAGCTTCTGCTGCCTTAAACCTTAAACTTTAAACCTTAAACCTTACCATGTTTACAGGAATAATAGAGACCACTGCCCGCGTGGTCAACATCGAGAAAGAAAACACCAACTACCACTTCACGCTGGAGGTGCCCTTCGGCGACGAGCTGGCCATTGACCAGAGCATGGCCCACGATGGCTGCTGCTTGACGGTGGTGAAAGTGGACAAGGCGAAGAAGCAGTACGTCGTCACCGCCATGGACGAGACGATGCTGAAGACCAACCTCTCCACCTGGAAGGTGGGCACCGAGGTGAACGTGGAGCGCTCGATGCGCATGGACGGCCGCTTCGACGGCCACATCGTGCAGGGCCATGTGGATCAGACGGCCACTTGCACCAAGGTGGTGGACGACAACGGCAGCTGGCGCTTCTACTTCAGCTATGACGCCAAGAACGCTCCCAGCATCACCGTCCCCAAGGGCAGCATCAGCATCAACGGCGTGAGCCTGACGGTGGTGGACAGCGAGCCCGGCATGTTCAGCGTGGCCATCATCCCCTACACCTACCAGGTGACCAATTTCCACAACTTCCAGCCCGGCACGGTGGTCAACATCGAGTTCGACGTCTTCGGCAAGTACGTCCAGCGCCTGCTGGAGCAGTATATGGCCGCGCAGAAATGACGCGACTGGTCATCCTCGACTTCGACGGCACGCTGGCCGACACACAGCCCATCATCATCGCCTCCATCCAGCACGCGCTGCGCGAGTTGGGGCTGCCGGAGCGCACCGATGACGAGTGCCGTTCCATCATAGGGCTGCCGCTTCGGGAGTGTTTTACCACGCTCTGCGGTATTGACGACGACCGTGCCGAGCACTGTGCCGACGTCTACCGCCGCGTCTTCGACGAGTTGAACACCGACGGCACCGTCCGCCTCTTCCCCCATGTGCTCGAGACCCTCCACACGCTGCACGACCGTGGCCTGCAACTAGCCATCTGCAGCAGTCGCGGTCGTCCCACGTTGGAGGGCTTTGTGAAGACCTTTCAGCTGGAGTCTTACGTCGGCATGGTGGTCAGCGCCAACGACGTCGAGCACCACAAGCCCCACCCCGAGCCGGTGCAGAAGATACTCTCTGCCCTCGGGGTCGCCCCCGAGGAGGCCGTCGTGGTGGGCGATGCCAACTATGACATCCTCATGGGGCGTGCCGCCGGCTGCCGCACGGTGGGCGTCACCTACGGCAACCAGTCGGCCGCCGACCTTCGAGCGGCCGGTGCCGACTGGCTGATAGATGATTTCTCCGATCTTATTTCTTGTCTGTAGTACAACAGATCAACCCTTTGCCAGACACTCGTCGAGGGCGGCGGTGATGGCTTGGCGATCCATGTGCTGGCCGATGAAGACGAGTTTCTGCATGCGGTCGCCGTAGGTGTCGTCCCAGTCGCGCTGCAGGTCGGGGTTGCGACGCATGAAGTCGAGCAGCTCGTCGTCAGGCATGGTGGCGTACCATTGGCCGGTGTCGCGCAGGGAGACCTGCTTGCCGGCCTGCTCGAAGAGGTAGCAGGTGTCGGGTTCGGAGAGGAACCAGCAGATGCCTTTGGCGCGGATGACGCCCTCGGGCCAGTGGCGGGCCACGAATTCGTCGAAGCGCGAGATGTTCATCGGCTCGCGGCGATAGTAGACGAAGGTGCTGATGCCGTACTCCTCGGCCTCGCCCTCGTCGTGGTGATGATGGTGTTCGTGGTGGTGATGCTCGTGCTCGTGGTGATGGTGCTCATGCTCCTCTTCGTCGTCATCCTCGTCGTGGTGACCCTCGATCTCGTTGATCCAGGTGGCCGATGTCGCCACCTTGTCGAAGTCGAACATGCCGGTGTGGAGGATCTTGTCGAAGTCGAAGTCGCAGTAGTCGCAGGGGATGATCTCGGCCTTGGGCTGGATGGCGCGGATGATCTCGCGGATGCGGCCCAGCTCGTCGGCGCTGACTTCGGAGGCTTTGTTGAGCAGGATGATGTTGCAGAACTCGATCTGCTGGATGACGAGGTTCTCGATGTCGTCCTCGGCGAGGCCGGGCTTCAGGAGGTTCTTGCCGCTGCCGAACTCGTCGCGCATGCGCAGGGCGTCGACAACGGTGACGATGCTGTCCACCACCGGCACGCCGTCGCGGATGTACTCGGGCCCCATGGTGGGCATGGAGCAGATGGTCTGCGCGATAGGGGCGGGCTCGCAGATGCCGCTGGCTTCGATGACGATGTAGTCGAAGCGCTGTTGCGACGTGATGTCGCGCAGCTGTTCGACGAGGTCCATCTTCAGCGTGCAGCAGATGCAGCCGTTCTGCAGGGCCACGAGGTTGTCGTCCTTCTGGCCCACGATGCCGCCTTTCTCGATGAGGTCGGCGTCGATGTTCACCTCGCCGAGGTCGTTGACGATGACGGCAAAGCGGATGCCGCGGCGGTTGTTGAGGATGCGGTTCAGCAGTGTGGTCTTGCCGCTGCCGAGGTAACCGGTGAGTAACAGTACGGGTATTGTATTCATCTCTTTTCGGGGGCGCCGGCATCTTGCCGGCATTTAATGTTGTTTTATTGTATTATTCTTTGATGTAGCTGTCGGGGCCGAAGAGGCGCTTGGCGTAGGGGGTGAGCTCCACGTGCTTGGAGAGCCAGAAGACGGGCAGCACCACCGAGGGGATGCCGCAGGCGTAGGGCTGGATGTGGTAGAGGTTGTAGCTGACGGTGATGCCGTTGCGCGCGCTGTCGATGAAGAAGTCGGCCGGCATGGGCATCCGGTCGGCGCCCTGGTACTCGTCGAAGAGGCACTCGCGCACGTCGCGGTTGGCCTCGAGGTCGAAGACGGCACGGGCTATAGCCTCGCAGAGGCCGTTGGTGTCGGCGACGAGATCCGTCAGGTGGACCACCTCGCCGCTCTCCAGGTCGACGGTCAGCGTGTGCGACGAGTAGAAGCCGTGGGCGGCGCCGGCGCCGTAGCTCTCGGTGTTGACGGTGAAGGTGGCCAGCGCGCTGTCGGTCCGGCAGGTGGACTGCAGGTGCACGTAGCTGTGCTCGATGGTGTCGGCGATAGCGCCGATCACCTCGCCCTGCAGGCTCTCGTCGTCGGTGAACCAGATGCGCCGCAGCCATCGCTGCGCGGCATCCTCCACGCTGGCGGCCGCGCTGTCGTCGAAGCAGAGCCCCATCAGCTCGCGCTGCGCCGCCGCCGAGAGCGTACCCGCGGCGGGCCATGCCACCGAGTAGCTGTTCTTTTCGTAGATGGGCCACGGGTCGTCCGGGCCGTCGCTGTAGTAGAGGCACAGGCTGTCGGCCATGGTGCGGGTGGAGAATTCGGGGTTGTCGTGGCGGCATCCTGCCATGAGCAGGGCCGCGAGGGCTAGGGCCAGTGTCAGTCGTTTCATAGTGGTAGCTTATGTTTTTTTCAGTTTCAGTTCTCCTTTTGCCGGGGCGGTTGGCGGTGTCCGACCGCGCTTTCGCCTCGATCCCCGGCCTCCTTGTTCCTGCAATTTCCGTGCCGAATGCCGCCGGGGGAATATAATTTATTTATAAATTATATTGCTCTCCCGGGGTTCGGTTGCCTGTCCGGTCCGGGTAGTGCTAGGGTAGCGCTAGGGTAAGCCTAGGGTAATTCTAGGGTAACTATAGGATGACTCCCTGATAACACCCTGATAACACTCTGATGACGCCCTGATGCGGCCCTGATGGCGGCTCCGTTTTCAGCAGGAAACCACGGACTTGGTACGGTTTTGTAGGCATGTCGGCACGGTTCCGGTACGGCTTATCTGCGCCAAGCGCCGATCACCTCGCCGATGTAGACGGTGTGGATGCCGGCCTCGAAGCCGTCGTACCACTGGCGCGGGGTGTCGCTGCGGAAGTCGCTCTCTGTCTGGTGCCAGGCGGTCATGGTCGAGCATTCGATGACGAGGCTGGCCTCTTCGTAGTAGGGGGTGCCGTGGTCGGTGTAGGCCACGTGGAGGCCGAGGGCGGCAGCCTTGGGGTCGGCCGCGGTGCTGTCGGCGAATTCGCGCCCGCTGCGCTTGCCGAAGAACTGCCACACCGCGGGGTCGTCGAACTCCATGATGGTGAACCGCGGGTGCCGCTCCATGAACTCGTAGGTGTAGCGCCCGGGCGCCACGTAGACCGTCACCGCCGGACGCTCGTGGCCCAGGTAGTTGCCGATGGCGCCCCAGCCGATGGTCATGGCGTTGCTCTCCGTGCTGTCGCCCGCGCAGAGGACGAGGTTGCGCGTGAAGAGGGTGAAGCCGTTGTCGGCAAAGTCCTTCTGCACGTCGATGGGTTTCAGTTGCGTGTTCATTGTGGTGTCTTGTTTGTCGTCCGCGTGTTGCTGGCGGTTGGCGCATCCGGCCAGCAGGGCCAGCAGCAGCGCGGGGAGGATGAATCTGCAGGTTTGGGTCATAAGGGTGGTTTTTATAATTCTTTCACAAGGCTCCAGCTGCCCATCGTCTGCCCCTGGCAGTCGAGCTCCTGGTAGTCGGCCACCGCGAAGCCGAGGTGCTGGTAGAAGCGGAGGTTGCTCTCGCTGTTGGTGAAGAGGCAGAGCCGCGTGCCGCCCAGCTGGCGGATGTGGCTGACGACGTGCTCCATCAGCATCTCGCGTCCGTAGCCTTTGCCCTGCTGATGGGGGTCGACGGTGAGCGAGCTGAGGTACCAGGTGGTGCCGCCAAGCAGCGTGTGGCAGTAGTGTCCGGCGCGGGTGTCCATGTCCAGCCATGCCTTCACGGTGTCTTGCTTCGGCAGCCGCAGCACGCGTCCCCAGCCGTGGAGCAGGTATTGCAGGTCGGACGGCTTGCGCCACTCCGGCGCGAAGAGGTCGGCCACCGCCACGGGTTGCCCTTCGTGCCGGCCGACGAGGAAGTGCGCCCGGCGGCGGGTGGTGCGGTATTCGCTGCGGATCATGGCCCGCATGAACTGCAGGCACTCGTCGCGGTCGGGGTAGAAGTGGGTGAAATACTCGTAGTCGGCGAAGGCCTGCACCGACAGTTCGGCGCACTCGTCGACGTCGTGCCGCCGCATGGGGGTGACGATCAGGTGTTGGGTGTTCATATCTCGTGTACTCGTGGTGTCGCGTCAACTATAGTTTCCGGGCAAGTGTCTCGGCAATGTCGGGAATGACGGTGGCCGTCTGCCAGCGGGTCAGGAGCTCGCATACGGGGGCGCCGTCGGGGCCGGTGATGGTGTGCAGGCATTGCTCCTCGTCGCCTGCGACGGGGCAGGTGCGGCAGCGCAGCCGGTCGCCCAAGTGCGACTCGCGCAGCCAGTGGACCGTCATCTGCGCCAGACGCTTGGTGCGCAGCTGCTGCTCGGGCAGCGTCAGCAGGGCGAGGTCGACGTAGCTGCGGTTGCCCATGTGGCCGTTGAAGTCGACGTCGAGCCGCGTCACCGTGTGTTCCATCTCCGCCATGGCGGTTTCGCCCTTGGGGAAGCGCTGCTTCTTGTGGCTCGGCGTCATCAGCTCGGGCACCACGGCGAAGCGGCCTTGCAGGAAGTCGGTCGGCTCCAGCCGGTGGCTCTCGGTGTTGAGTATGTTCATCTGGAAGGAGCCTGTGGCCACGGTCGTCCCGTTGTCGGCCCTCGCAATGCGGAAGTCGGCGAAGATTCGGAGCAAGGACAACTCGCTGACCCACAGCTCCACGTCGACCTCCTCCGACCAGAAAGCCACCGCCGACCCCATGTCGGCCGTGTATTCGCTGATGACCCACATGCGGTGATCCTTCTCCACGTCGAACGCCGCCACGCGGCAGAGGGTCATCATTCGGGCAAAACAGTCCTGGGCATACATCAGTATGGCGTTGGGGGTCAGTGTGTAGTTGGCAGCCATATCGGCGGCTGTGACGGTGTAGCGGTGTTTGTATCGGTCCATCATGGGGAGTCTGTTTGGGTTATTTCTCGCGGACATGTTTGCCGCTGAGGTGTTCAATCTGCATTTCGAGCACGTAGGCCCGGGGGGCGTTCCGCCGCATGTCGTCCTCGAGGTCGTAGCCCTGCGGGAAGTATTTGGCCCCCAGCTGGCGCAGGAGTGCGTCGGCGCGGGTGTCGTCGACGATGCCGATGCGGCCGAAGCAGACGACGCTCTCGAAGTGATACCACCAGCTGTCGGGTTCCTTCACGCCCTCGCCGAGCACGCAGAACGAGGCTTTGTCGCAGCGGCGGATGGCGTCGAGCTTGTGCCCCTCGCGGGCGCAGTGGAAGTAGAGGCGGCCGTCGGCGTAGAGGAAGTCGAGCGGAACGGTGTAGGGGTAGCCGCCGTCGCCCAGCACGGCCAGGATGCCGCGCGGGGCCCGCTGGAGGAGGCTGGCGCACTCCTCGGGGCTCATCTGCTGCTTGAAGCGCCGCATGGGGCGGAACGTGGTGTCGGCCTCGGCCAGGCAGGCGTGCTTCTCCAGCTCGCGGTGGCGCTCGAGGAGGTTCCACACGGCGTCCTCGCTGAGCACGCCCCGCTTGAGACCGTCGGGCAGACGCCCGGCCTCGTCGTCGGCGCGGTCGGCGTGCCATTCGGCGCTGCCGAGGTAGGTGTCGAGGGATGCCAGATCGTCGCGTACGGCTTGGTATTGTTCAAGGGCTGCTTCCAGCGCCTCGACGGCCGCCGTCGTGCGCTCGAGCCGTTGCTCCATCTGGCTGATTCTATTGGTGTTCATCTATTGTTTCAGTTTTTTTATCAGGTCTCGGTCGGCCGGTAGCCAGTCGACGCTCTCCAGTTCGCTTGGCGTCAGCCATCGGGCCGCCTCGTGCTCCTTCAGCTCCAGCCGGCCGCTCTCCACGTGGCAGCGGTAGCAGTGCATCGTCAGGTGGAAGGCAGGATAGTCCCATTCCACCGTCTCTACCAGTCGCTCCACGGCGATATATGTCGCCAACTCCTCCCATATCTCGCGCCGCAGGGCCTCCTCGGGCGTCTCGCCGGCTTCCATCTTGCCGCCGGGAAACTCCCACCAGTCCTTCCACTCGCCGTAGCCTCGCTGGGTGGCGAAGATGCGGCCCTCGGCGTCGTGGATGATGGCGGCCACCACCTCGATGTGCTTTCGCTGTTCGAGGTCCAGCAGACGCTGTTTGATGTCGGGGCCGTAGGCGTAGCCGCCGAGTCCGTTGGCGGCTATGAGACGGTGGCAGGGGATGATGAGGGCGATGGGGTTGCGGCCCGCGGCCTGGCCCACAGCCTGCGGCGAGCGGCAGCCGAGGCGGCGCGCAAGGTCGCCGTAGGTGGCGGTGTGGCCGTAGGGTATCTTCAGCAGCTCTTGCCATACTCGCAGTTGGAAGGGGGTGCCCTGGGGGGCGAGGGGCGGGATGAAGCCCGGGTCGCGGCTGGCGAAGTAGAGGTCGAGCCAGCGGAGGGTGTCGATCTGTGGCGCCTGAATGCCCCGACGGGTCTGGCACGACGGGCCGCCTGCAAGTTGCAGGGCTGTCAGTCGGGTGCCGTAGAAGGTCAGCGATAGGTTGCCCAGGGGCGAGGTGTAGAGGACCGAAGCTTCCGTCATAGTGCTGAGCAGGTGGCTTTGACCAGAGCCGTGAGGTAGTGGCGGTCGTCCACCTCTTCGATGTAGAAGTATGGCTTGGCACCGGGATAGGGTGGCCGCATGGCTACGCTTTGCAGCAAGGCTCGTCCCGCTTCGGTGGGTTTGATGTAAAAGCCATTGTCGCTGATGAGGCCGAAGAGCTTGCCGTTGCAGTAGGCACAGTAGTCGCCGAACATCTTGCGGGCCGTTACCTCGCCCGCACCGCTGCACTGGTCGACAATATATTGTACAAAGTCAGGGTTGCTGGCCATGGACTCTAGGTGTTAATGGGAGCCTCCACCGACGCCAAAGTCTCTTTTGCGCGGTGGAGGCGTGTTTCCATTTCTGTGTTTTTGCCGAGGCCCATTTATTTGAAGTACTGCACGCCGGACTCGAAGATCTGCTGGTCGTCGTCGCCGTAGATGTTCAGGGCGGAGCCCTTGCTGCGGCGCTCGCTGTGGCCCATCTTGCCGAAGACGCGCCCGTCGGGGCTGGTGATGCCCTCGATGGCCATGTAGGAACCGTTCATGTTGTACTCCTCGTCCATGGTGGGGTTGCCCTGCAGGTCGACATACTGGGTGGCCACCTGGCCGTTCTTGAAGAGGCGGTCGATCCACTCCTGCGGTGCCACGAAGCGGCCTTCGCCGTGCGAGATGGGGATGACGTAGGTCTTGCCCAGCTCGGCGCGCTGCAGCCACGGGCTGAGGTTCGAGCTGACGCGCGTGTAGGCCATCTTGCTCTGGTGGCGTCCGATGGTGTTGAAGGTCAGCGTGGGGGCATCGGCGGCCTGCGGACGTATCTCGCCGTAGGGCACCAGGCCCAGCTTCACCAAGGCCTGGAAGCCGTTGCAGATGCCCAGCATCAGGCCGTCGCGCTTGCCCAGGAGCTCCATCACGGCATCGGCGATCCGCGGGTTGCGGAAGACGCTGGTGATGAACTTGGCGCTGCCCTCCGGCTCGTCGCCGGCCGAGAAGCCGCCGGGGATCATGATGATCTGGCTGCGACGGATGGCGTCGACGTAGGCGTCCACGCTTTCGCGGATCTGCTGGCCGTTCTGGTTGCGGAAGACGATGATCTCGCTCTCGGCGCCGGCGCGGTTGAAGGCGCGGGCCGAGTCGTACTCGCAGTTGGTGCCCGGGAAGGCGGGAATGAAGACGTGCGGCTTGGCAGAATGCGTTAATGTGTTAATGTGTGAATGCGTTAGTGGAGTGGAGGCCTTGAAGAGCGGGCTTTCCACTTTCATCTTTCCGCTTTCCACTTGGTTGGTGCGGGTGGGGAAGACCCCTTCGAGGGGCTTTTGCCAGGCGGCGAGGGCATCCTCGATGCTGATGCGCTCGCCCTTGTACTCGAAGAAGGGCTTGTCGGTGACCACGCCGATCTCGCGGCAGCGGAAGGGCAGCTCGCCCACTTCGGCGGCGGTCTCGACGATGATGTGGCCGTAGTTGATCTTGCTCAGGTCGTCGAGGGCGATACCGTCGCTGAGGGTCACGCCCAGCTTGTTGCCGAAGGCCATCTTGCTGATGGCTTCGACCAGTGCGCCGCGACCGATGCAATAGGTCGACAGCACCTGCCCCTGCTCGATGCTGCGACGCAGGGCGGCGTACTGGCTGAGGGCGTCCTCGTAGTCGGGCATGTCGTAGTCCTTCTGCTTCACGTCGAGCAGCACCAGACGGCTGCCGGCTTTCTTCAGTTCGGGGGTGACGACATGCTGCAGGTCGCTGATGCCGACGGCGAAGGAGCAGAAGGTGGGCGGCACGTCGATATCGTTGAAGGTGCCGGACATGGAGTCCTTGCCGCCGATGGCGGGCAGGTGGAGGCCCATCTGGGCGTTGTAGGCACCCAGCAGGGCGCTGAAGGGCTCGCCCCAGCGGTAGGGGTCGTTGCCCAGTTTCTTGAAGTATTCCTGGAAGGTGAGGCGCACCCGGCTGGCATCGCCACCGGCGGCGGCGATCTTGGCCACCGAGTCGAGCACGGCATAGACGGCGCCGTGGAACGGGCTCCAGCTGAGCTTGTAGGGGTCGAGACCATAGGACATGATGGTCACCGTGTCGCACTTGCCGTCCAGCAGGGGCAGCTTGCCGATCATGCTCTGCGTGGGCGTCAGCTGATATTTGCCGCCGAAGGGCATCACCACGCTGCCGGCGCCGATCGAGCTGTCGAACATCTCGACCAGTCCTTTCTGCGAGCAGACGTTGAGGTCAGAAAGAACTTTAAGCCAAAGTTCTTTAGTGTTCAGTGGGCAGTGTTCAGCGTTCAGTGAGGTGGGGCCGTTTGCGTCAGCCAACTGACCACTGACCACTGACCACTGACCACTCTTCTCCGGCATGGTCACCGAGACGGTGGTCTCCTGGTGGGCGCCGTTGGTGTCGATGAAGCGGCGGCTGAGGTTGACGATCTCCTTGCCACGCCAGCTGATCACCATGCGGGGCTCCTCAGTGACGGTGGCTACCACCGTGGCCTCGAGGTTCTCCTCATCGGCATAGCGCAGCATCTGGTCCACGTCCTTCGGGTCGACCACCACGGCCATGCGCTCTTGGCTCTCGCTGATGGCCAGCTCGGTGCCGTCGAGGCCGGCGTACTTCTTGGGCACGCGATCCAGGTTGATCTGCAGGCCGTCGGCCAACTCGCCGATGGCCACACTGACGCCGCCGGCGCCGAAGTCGTTGCACTTCTTGATGAGCGACGACACCTCTTCGCGGCGGAAGAGGCGCTGTATCTTGCGTTCGGTGGGGGCATTGCCCTTCTGCACCTCGGCACCGCAGGTGGTGAGGCTCTTGGTGGTGTGGCTCTTCGAGGCGCCCGTGGCACCACCGATGCCGTCGCGGCCCGTGCGGCCACCCAGAAGGATGATGACGTCGCCCGGGTCGGAGGTGAGGCGCTTCACGGCGCGGCGCGGCGCAGCGGCAATGACGGCGCCGATCTCCATGCGCTTGGCCACATAGCCCGGATGGTAGATCTCGTTGACCAGGCCGGTGGCCAGGCCGATCTGATTGCCGTAGCTGCTGTAGCCGCGGGCGGCGGTGGTGACGATCTTGCGCTGCGGCAGCTTGCCGGGCAGGGTCTCGCTGAGGGGCTTGGTGGGATCGGCGGCGCCGGTGACGCGCATGGCCTGGTACACGTAGGTGCGGCCGCTCAGCGGGTCGCGGATGCAGCCGCCCAGGCAGGTGGCCGCGCCGCCGAAGGGCTCGATCTCGGTCGGATGGTTGTGGGTCTCGTTCTTGAAGTTGATGAGCCACTCCTCGCGGTTGCCGTCGATCGTGACGGGCACCACGATCGAGCAGGCATTGATCTCGTCGCTCGGCTCCTGGTCGTCCAGGTAGCCGGCTTTCTTCAGCCGTTTGCCGGCCAGGGTGCCGATGTCCATCAGACAGACGTACTTGTCGGTGCGGCCGGCGTACTGCTCCTGGTGGTCGGCCAGATATTGATTGAAAGCACCCTCGATCAGCGGACGGTAGTAGCCGTCGTCGAACGTCACATCCTTCAGCTCGGTGGCGAAGGTGGTGTGGCGGCAGTGGTCGCTCCAGTAGGTGTCCAGCACGCGGATCTCGGTCATGGTGGGGTTGCGCTTTTCTTCGTCGTGGAAGTAGCGCTGTATGTGCTTGAAGTCGGCCAGGGTCATGGCCAGGCCCAGCGAGCCGTAGAGCTCCTTCAGCTGCGGTTCGGCCATGTCTTTGAAGCCGTCGAAGACGATGACGTCGGCCGGCTCGTCGAAGTGGTCCTCCAGGGTGGCGGGCTTCTCCTCGTCGGTCAGGCGGCTGTCCACGGGGTTCACGCAGTGCTTCACCACCGCTTCCTGCCACTCGCTCGCCGCTTTCCACTTGCCACTCTTCACGCCCGAGATGACATACGTCGTGGCGCTCTTGATGATTGGATGCTCGGCGTCGTTGAGCAGGCAGACGCACTGCTCGGCGCTGTCGGCCCGCTGGTCGAACTGGCCGGGCAGGTACTCCACCGTGAAGCAGAAGTCTCCGGCCTGGTGCGGGAACTCCTCGAGGTAGACGTCGTCGACCGGCGGCTCGCTGAAGACGGTGGTCAGGGCCGTCTGGAAGGTGGCGTCGCCGACGTTCTCCACGTCGTAGCGCACCAGCACACGCACCCCTTCGGCCTCGATGCCGAGGTATTGGCTCATTTCTTCCTTCAGCTCCTTGGCGCGCACGGCGTAGGGAGCCTTCTTTTCTACGTAGATTCTTCTTACCATATTGTGTGTTGTTTTATTTCGTGAGGTCGTTCAGTTCGACGAACTGGTCGGGCCGCTTGGCCATGTCGGCGCGGTAGAGGCGGTGGATGGCGGCGCGGTCGGCCTCGTAGTCGTCGGTGGGCATCACGGAGTCGAAGAGGCCGATCTCCTTGCGTCCGAAGTCGATGTAGGCCGGCACCAGCGGCACCTGGGCCTGGTGGGCGATCTCCCAGAAGCCGCGCTTCCAGCGGCGTACGGGCTTGCGGGTGCCCTCGGGGGTGATCACCACGGCGAAGGGCTCGCCGGTGGCAAAGCGGCGCACGGCGGCACCCATCATGTCGTTGTGCCGGTTGCCGCGGTCGATGGCCACGCAGCCCAGCCGACGCAGCAGCCCGCCGACCGGCCAGCGGAAGAATTCTTTTTTGATAAACACGTGCCCGTCGACGTTCAATGCCCACAGATAGGCGGCCCCGATCAGGAAATCGGACACCGCCGTGTGCGGCGCCACGACGAACACACAGCGCTGCAACTCAGGCCGTTCGCCCTCGGCCGGCAGGTTGAACTTCCAGCCCAGCAGTTTCACTATTGCAATCCAGATTCGCTTCATAAATCGAACTGCAAAGATACGAATAATATTTAATACCAAAAAAAATACTTTTCAACCGCTCCTCCAAAGCGCCCTCCGGCCCCCGACGACCCCTGTCATCCAGGCATCATCCAGGCATCATCTAGGCATCAACTAGGCATCAACTAGGCATCAACTAGGCATCAACTAGGCATCAACTAGGCATCCTCCAAGCATCCCCTCTGCATCATCTCTGCATGTTTCCCTGCAAAATGCTTTGTTTCACCCTGTTTTCGGTAGGGCAGGCCGCAACTTGGCGGCGAGTCGGGCCGGTGGAGGATGTTTTTTGTTAAAAATATTTAAATGAGAGTCCGCTGCCGGTCGGTAGGGGAATTTTTCGTATATTTGCAGTCTCAATTAACGGAATTATAAACTAAAAACTCTGATCTACAATGAAGAAAACCACTACTGTTTTGATGCTCGCCGTCTGTGCCGTCGCGATGATGGGCCTCAGCGGCTGCTACCGCGACCATCCGCTCAAGGGCGACCGCGCCAAGCGCCTGGTCAAGAAAGAGATGGCTCGCACCTTCGAGAACGAGCAGTCCACCACCCTGGCCGTGGGCTACTACGAGTGCAACGATGACGACGCGCGCTACAAGCTGCGCCAGCTGGCCGCCAACGAGCTGGTCACCTACAGCTGCGACCGCGTGCAGCGCACCCAGAACGTCCGCAAGTCGCGCCGCGTGCAGAAGGTCATCTACGGCTACTCCTACTATGACACGCAGTACTACTACGACACCGAGGAGGTGACCACCTACTTCGTCAACGTGGCACTCACCGAGAAGGGCAAGAAACTGTTGTTCGAGCAGCTCGACGCGGTGCCTACGCCCGAGGAGAAGGAGCTGCGCGAGGACTTCGAGCCCGACCTGAGCCAGTATCCCGAAGCGGCGGTCGACTACGACGAGTTCTCCTCCGGCGCCGCGCCTGCGGCCGAGGATGCCGTGCTGAGCGACGAGGTGGACATCGACGAGGGCGAGGAGGATCACAACTTCGAGGACGAGTTCCAGCCCGACGAGCCCATGGTGGACGGCGAGGTCGACGGCTACGATGCCTACGCCGCGGCCAAGAGCAAGGAGAAGATCGAGACGGTGCGCGTCAAGACCTTCGACCTCAAGGTGGTCAAGGTGCGCAACATACGCCAGAACAACAGCGGTGTGCCCACGGCCACGGCCGAGGTGCTCCTCGAGGCTAGCAACGTGACCCCCTTCGGTCGCATCCTCAGCAAGGTCTACGACGGCCAGCGCGAACTGATGGACGAGGTGTCGTTCGCCTACTTCCAGGACAAGGGATGGCGCCTGGTCGACCTCGACTTCTGACCCGCCTTCCAGCCAACGGGGGCGCCGCACGGCGCCCCCGTTGCTTTTGCCCTCCGGCAGGGGAGGCCGACCTCCGGCGCAAAGGCTGGAAGCGGTGTACTACGACGCTGACCGACAGAGGGTTGAAAATAATATTTGGCTATGTCGAAAAATGGGCGTATCTTTGCACATCAATTCAGGAGAGATGGCAGAGCGGTCGATTGCGGCGGTCTTGAAAACCGTTGACCTGCGAGGGTCCGGGGGTTCGAATCCCTCTCTCTCCGCCAAAAAGTACTAACCAATTAAACTACAAACACATGAAAAAAGCAATGAAATTTCTGACGGTGGCTTTTGTGGCCGCCATGACGCTGGCTGTCACTGGCTGCCAGAAAGACCCCGAAGACCTGATTATCGGCACCTGGAACGGCACCACGGCCTATTCTACTTTCACCATCACCGGCTTCGGTGAGGAGATCGACGGCACGACGGCCGACACCATCACCATGGCAGAGGGCGATTACGTCTACACCTTCAACAAGGACAACACCATGACGATCCACTCCGTGGACGAGGAAAGTGGTACGGCAACGGACAGCCAAGCCACCTACACTATCAACGACAAGACGCTCACCATCACCATGGAAGGCGAGCCGCAGGAGATGACCATTGTCGAGATCAGCAAGAAAGATCTCGTCCTCTCCTACACCGTCAGCATGGCGCAAGGCGAGGGGTCGATGACTTTGGGTACGGAGATCCACTTCAAGAAAGCCAAGTAAAAACCCCTTAAATTAAAAACGTTATAAAGAATTTATTGAAAACGGTGGCGGTGGCCCTCTGCACCGCCTTGACGCTGGGCCTGGTGGGCTGCCAGCCCGACAACGAGGACCTCATCATCGGCTCGTGGCAGGTCGTGGGCTGTACCATTACCGAGACTGTTGACGGTCAAAGCAGTACAAGAACGGAGGCTCTTCCGGTTGGGTACAGTGAGACTTGTACGTTCAACAAGGATAACACTTTTGTCGGCAAACGGACTGGAGGGGGCGGTAGCGATACCTATCAGGGTACCTATTCGCTCAGCGACGACCAGCTTACCATTGCTGTCAACTCCGACTGGCAGGACGACGAGGGCGAGTGGCACAGCACGGTCGATACCAAAACCGCTACCATTAAGAATCTCGACAAGAAGGAGTTGGTGATGGTGTGGACCGAGACGGAGGGCTCGAATTATACCTATTCGGTGGAATACAAGCTCAAGAAGATGTGATTCGACGCTGACTGGAAAACAATGGCCTGGGCGGCGCTCGCTGAGCGCCGCCCAGGTTTTTATTTTATTCGTCGCCCACGCACAATAAACCCATGGCGGTGGCGTTATATATGCTAAAATTTATATCAAGATGTTACAACTGCAATACATAAAAGACCATCGTGAGGAGTGTATCTCCCGCTTGAAAATCAAGAATGTGAAGGATGTCGAGGCCCGCCTGGCCGAGATCCTGGAACTCGACGCCCAGCGCCGCGCCCTGCAGGTGAAGGCCGACGCCGTCAAGGCCGAGCAGAACCGCATGGCCAAGGAGATCGGCATGCTGATGAAACAGGGCAAGAAGGAGGAGGCCGAGGCCGCCAAGGCCCGCACCGCCGAGCTGAAGGGCGAGGAGAAAGCCCTCAGCGAGGAGCAGGCCGCCACCGAGAAGACCCTCAACGAGAAGCTCATCTCGCTGCCCAACGCGCCGCATCCCTCGGTGCCGTGCGGCACCAGCGAGGCCGACAATGTGGTGGTGGGCGAGTTCGGCACGAAGCCCGACCTGCCCGCCGATGCCTTGCCCCACTGGGACCTCTGCGCCAAGTACGACATCATCGACTTCGAGTTGGGCAACAAGGTGACCGGCGCCGGCTTCCCCTTCTACAAGGGCAAGGGTGCCCGTCTGCAGCGTGCCCTGATCAACTTCTTCCTCAACGAGGCCGCCGACGCGGGCTTCGTGGAGGTTCAGCCCCCGCTGATGGTCAACGAAGCCTCGGGTCTCGGCACCGGCCAGCTGCCCGACAAGGAGGGTCAGATGTACGCCATCCCGCTCGACGGCTTCTACATGATCCCCACGGCCGAAGTGCCTATCACCAACATCTTCCGTGGCGAGGTGGTCGACGCCAAGCAGTTCCCCATCAAGCGAGTGGGCTACAGCGAGTGCTTCCGCCGCGAGGCCGGCAGCTACGGCAAGGACGTCCGCGGCCTGAACCGTCTGCACGAGTTCTCGAAGGTTGAGATTGTTGTCATCGAGCACCCCGACCGCTCCTACGACATGCTGGAGGAGATGAAGCGCCACGTGGGCGGCCTGCTCGACAAGCTGGGTTTGCCCTACCACATCCTCAAGCTCTGCGGAGGCGACATCAGCTTCACCTCGGCCATGACCTTCGACTTCGAGGTGTGGAGCGCCGCACAGAAACGCTGGCTCGAGGTGAGCTCGGTATCCAACTTCGAGACCTTCCAGGCCAACCGCATGAAGCTCCGCTTCAAGGACGAGAACGGCAAGATGCAGCTCTGCCACACGCTGAACGGCTCGGCCCTGGCCCTACCGCGCATCGTCGCCGCCCTGCTGGAGAACAACCAGACGCCCGACGGAATCGTCATGCCCGAGTGCCTGAGACCCTATCTTGGATTTGATGTTATTGATTAGTAGTGAGAGAAGTGAGGGAAGTGAAAGAAGTGAAAGAAGTGAAAGAAGTGAAAGACGATAGCGGTTTCTCTCACATATACTAAGAAAAATATGGATGCCAGATATGGTTTTCAACGGGTAGTGGCGTGGCAAAAAGCGCATGCTTTTGTAGTGCTTGTCTACAAAGTCACTCGAACATTCCCTGACGACGAACGATTTGGACTGACATCTCAGTTCAGACGAGCAGCGGTTTCGATAGAAGCAAATATTGCTGAGGGTTACAAGAAGATTAGCAAGGCCGACAAGTTGCGCTTCTATAATATATCGCAAGGCAGTCTTGAAGAATGCAGGAATTATGTTATCCTTTCATACGATCTAAACTATATAGACGAAAGATTGTTTGACCAATTATGTGACGCGTTGGAGGATGCCAGCCGGTTGATTAACGCCTATTGTGAAAGTATTGTAAGAGATGTGGCGATGAGGAACGATGATTTAAAGTGAATTAAAAAAACAATATAAAGAAGGAAAGAATGCATAAGACTAAGGAAGGCGAGGTATTGTCTTTCACTTCTGTCACTTCTCTCCCTTCTTTCAATTCTTAAAGAAAATGCAAAACATACAGAAAATACACGAAAACCTGATCTATGTCGGTGCCAGCGACCGTCGCCTGGCCCTGTTTGAGAATGTGTACCCCATTCCGCGTGGGGTGAGCTATAACAGCTATGTGTTGCTGGACGAGAAGACGGTGCTCTTCGACACCGTCGACGCCTCGGTGGCCCAGCAGTTCTACGAGAACGTCGAGGCCGCCCTCGCCTGCCGCAAACTGGACTACGTGGTGGTGCACCACATGGAGCCCGACCACGCCGCCACGCTGATGGATCTCCTGCTGCGTCATCCTGAGGCCACGGTGGTCACCACCGCCAAGGCCGCCCAGATGATCGAGCAGTTCTTCGGTGCCAAGCCTGCCAATGTGCAGGCTGTCAAAGAGGGCGATACCCTCGCCACCGGCACCCACACGCTTGTCTTCACCATGGCCCCCATGGTGCACTGGCCCGAGGTGATGATGACCTACGACAGCACCAGCAAGACCCTCTTCTCCGCCGACGCCTTCGGCACCTTTGGCGCCCTCAGCGGCAACCTCTTCGCCGACGAGGTGAACTTCGAGCACGAGTGGCTCAACGACGCCCGCCGCTACTACATCAATATCGTGGGCAAGTACGGTCTGCAGGTGCAGAACGTTCTGAAGAAGGCCGCCACGCTCGACATCCAGATGATCTGTCCGCTGCACGGTCCGGTGTGGCGCGAGAACCTCGGTTGGTTCATTGGCAAGCACGACACTTGGAGTAAGTACGAGCCCGAGGATAGGGGAGTGGTCATCATCTATAGCAGCATCTACGGCCACACCGAAGCCGCCGCCCTGCGTCTGGGCACGCTGCTCTCGGAGCGTGGTGTGCGTGGCATCAAGGCCTACGACGCCAGCCACACGCACGCCAGCAAGCTGGTGGCCGAGTGCTTCCGCGCCAGCCATGTGGTCCTGGCTTCCAGCACCTACAACAATGGCATCTTTACCCCCATGGAGAGCCTCCTGGCCGACCTCAAGGCCCATGCCTGGCAGAAGCGCACCGTTGCTCTCATCGAAAACGGCAGCTGGGCCGCGCAGAGCGGCAAACTGATGCGCGCCGAGCTGGAGCAGATGAAGGACATCGCCATCGTCGGCGATACGGTATCGCTCAAGAGCGCCGCCACCCCCGCCCAGGAGGAGCAGCTCGCCGCCCTGGCCGACGCGATTGTCGCCACTCTTTAAACCTTAAACTTTAAACCATAAACCAATAATCATGATTGACAACAAAGCCCTTTTCACCATTGGTTACGGCCTATATGTCCTTGTCGCCCGGCAGGGCGACAAGGACAACGCCTGTATCATCAACGTGGCCCAGCAGGTCAGCAGCGACCCGCTGCAGCTGATGATCTGCGTCAATAAGGCGAACCTCACGCACGACATGGTGCTGCGCACGCTGAAGTTCAACCTCTGTCCCCTCAGCGAGGAGGCCACCATGAAGCCCTTCCAGCACTTCGGCTTCCAGAGCGGCCGCGATGTAGACAAGTTCGCCGGCTGCGAGCAGGAGCTGCGTACGGAGAACGGCCTGCTGTACCTGCCGAAGTTCATCAATGCCGTCATCAGCTGCGTCGTCACCAAGAGCATCGACCTCGGCAGCCACACCATGTTCATCGCCATGCCGCTGGAGGCCCGTATCCTCAGCGACAGCCCGTCCATCACCTACGCCTACTACCAGCAGCACATCAAACAAGTGGGTGGTGGGCAGTTGAAAGTGGATAGCAATAGTGGTCAGGTGCCACCCACTACCCACTCCACACTACCCACTCAAAAGAAGTGGGTCTGCGACGTCTGCGGCTACGTCTACGAAGGCGACTCTCTGCCACCCGACTTCATCTGCCCCTGGTGCAAGCACCCTGCCAGCGACTTCCGCTTGATGGAACAATAATATAGTACTTACTGTGACACAGAGACAAGCATTACAGCTGTTCGAAGAGAAGAAGGTACGCACCGTATGGGACGACCAGGAGGAGAAATGGTATTTCTCCATTGTCGACGTCGTGGCCATTCTCTCGGAAAGCACTAATCCTCAGACTTATTGGCGTGTTCTTAAGAACCGGTTGGCCAAAGAAGGAAATGAAACCGTTACAAATTGTAACGCTTTTAAGATGCCCGCCGCCGACGGCAAGATGCGTCTGACCGATGTGGCTGACACAGAGCAACTCTTCCGCCTCATCCAGTCCATCCCGTCGCCCAAGGCGGAACCATTCAAGCAGTGGATGGCCGAGGTGGCTGCCCAACGGCTGGAACAGATGCAGGACCCAGAGCTTAACTTTGACCAAGCCTACGCCGACTATCGAAGGTTGGGCTATTCCGACAAGTGGATCAACCAGCGCTTGCGTGGTATCGAGGTGCGCAAGGAACTAACAGACGAGTGGAACCGCGCCGGTGTCACCGAGCAGACGCAGTATGCCTCGCTGACCGACATCATCACACGCGGATGGAGCGGGAAGTCAACAAAACAATACAAACAATATAAAGGACTGAAGAAGGAGAAACTGCGCGACAACATGACCAACATCGAGCTGGCGCTGAACACCCTGGCCGAAGCTTCTGCCGCGGAAATCAGCAAGGCGCAGAACCCGAAAGGTTTCAAACAGAGTGCCAAAGTTGCGCAGCAGGGAGGCAAGATAGCCGGCGATGCCCGAAGGCAGTTGGAACAACGCGTAGGCCATTCCGTCATCTCCCCATCCAAGGCCGCCGACTACCTCCCGCCAGCGCAAGAGCCAGACCAGATTGACACAGGCCGAGAAGAGGAATCTTGATCATCAACTTCTTCCGACTTCATCTGCCCCAGACGCAAGCACCCCGCCAGCGACTTCAAGCTGGTGGAATAATGGTACGTTGCGTTTTGACGCTCCCGTTAGCGGCACATATATGATTAAGATTGGTAATCACGCGGCAAAGAAAAAGGTGGTGATAAAATAGCAATCACGTCAAAGCACATATAGAAACCATGCTCGTGATTCGTACATGATCATGAGCATGTTTTTTTATAATAGATACTTATGCATATTTGGATATAAATGATTTCCGGTATATTTGACAAGGCCGCAAAGAAGGCACATAGAAGCCATGAAGAAGGAGTGAAGAAAGGAACCTGTCGGCCGTTCGCTGCTCAACGGCAAATTCTTTTGCAAAATATTTTTTACCGATTGCGAAAATAGTCGTATCTTTGCAGCCGAATTATTAACCCTTAAAATCGAAAACAATATGGAAAAGTATGTTTGCAACGTTTGCGGGTATGTGTATGACCCCGCAGTGGGTGACCCCGACAACGGCATCGCTCCCGGCACCAAGTTCGAAGACCTGCCCGCCGACTGGGTGTGCCCGCTATGCTCGGTCGACAAGACTCATTTTGAAAAACAATAAATCAATTAATACCTATTATTATGTTGAATAAGAAAGTTTCCGACCTGCTCAACGAGCAGATCAACAAGGAGCTCTACAGCGCCTATCTCTATCTGGACATGAACAACTACTTCGACAAGCGCGGCCTCAACGGCTTCGCCAACTGGTACATGATCCAGGCCCAGGAGGAGCGTGACCACGCCATGCTCATCTACAAGTACATGCAGAACAACGACTGCCCCATCACCCTCAACGCCATCGCCAAGCCCGACAAGAAATACAAGAAAGACATGGACGTGTTGAAGGCCGGACTGGAGCACGAGGAGTACGTCACCGCCAGCATCCACACCATCTATGATGCCGCTTACAAGGTGAAGGACTTCCGCACCATGCAGTTCCTCGACTGGTTCGTCAAGGAGCAGGGCGAGGAGGAGACCAACGCGCGCGACATGATCTCGAAGATGGAACTCTTCGGCAGCGACGCCCGCAGCCTCTACATGCTCAACCAGGAGCTCGCCGGCCGCACCTACAGCGCCCCGAGTCTGGTGCTCGACTGAGCCCCCGCTCGAGGCCCTCAACCCCGAAGGCCCCGCCGCACGGCGGGGCCTTTTTTGTTGCCCCAAAAATAGATCGTGCACGATCTAATTTGATTTTCCGCACCTCGCCCCGCCGGCCGCTCGCATCGTCCCTCCGCCCTGTCGGCTCCGGAAGCCTGTCGATAAAAATGGCCTCTTTTTAGGAGATAACTATTTGTCAATCTGGTCGTTATGTGGTGTCAAGTGGCTTAAATAGCTGATAATCACCTATGAAGACCCACCATGTCTTACTCAACTCCTACTCTTCGCCTACTCAACTCCTAGTCAACACCTACTCGAGTAGGAGAAGAGTAGGCGAAGATTTGGGGAGGGTAAAAATATGTCGCGCACGATCTATCTTGTCATCCCACCCCTCGTCCCGGGGTGCGTCCGCGGTCCTGCCGTGGGGGCCGGACGGGGGTGGGGGAGGGGTGTTTTCGGCCCTCGGCAAAAAAATATTTCTCCATGTCATAAAAAGTTAGTACTTTTGCATTTCGATTGGATTGAAAATAGTTATTAACCCTAAAACAGAAAAGAGAACAATATGAGCAAAAAGTTTATCTGCCCCGTGTGCGGTTACGTCTACGAGGGCGACGAGATGCCTGAGAAGTGCCCCATCTGCGGCAAACCGATGCAGGAAGTGAAAGAGGACATCAAGACCTGGGCCGCCGAGCACATCGTCGGCGTGGCCAAAGATGCCCCCGAAGATATCAAGATGGACCTCCGCGCCAACTTTGAGGGCGAGTGCAAGGAAGTCGGTATGTACCTGGCCATGGCCCGAGTGGCCCATCGCGAGGGCTACCCCGAAATTGGCCTCTATTGGGAGAAGGCTGCCTACGAGGAGGCTGAGCACGCCGCCAAGTTTGCCGAACTGCTGGGCGAGGTGTTGACCGACAGCACCAAAGAGAATCTGAAGATGCGTGTCGACGCTGAGTACGGCGCCACCGCCGGCAAGACCGACCTGGCCAAGCGTGCCAAGGCCCTCAACCTCGACGCCATCCACGACACGGTCCACGAGATGGCACGCGACGAGGCCCGCCACGGCAAAGCTCTCGAAGGCCTGCTTAACCGCTACTTCAATAAGTGAGCAGTGGTAAGTGTTTAGTGTTTAGTGTGCTACGCAGAATAATGGCGGCAACTAAACACTAAACACTGAACACTAAACACTGAACACTAAACACTAAACACTGAACACTGAACACGATGTCGTTCCGCACCACCATATCGTACATCCTGTGGCCACTCTCCATGTGGTACGCTGTCGGCGTGGCGGTGCGGAACCTTCTTTTCTCCCTGGGCATCAAGCGGCAGCAGGCGCCGCACATCACCACCATCGGTGTGGGCAATCTGGCCACCGGCGGCACCGGCAAGACGCCGCACGTGGAGTACCTGCTCGAACTCTTCGGCGACCGCTACCGGACGGCCATGCTCAGCCGGGGCTACCGCCGGCGCAGCAAGGGCTTCGTGCTCGACGACGGGCGCCACGACGCCGCCTTGCTGGGCGACGAGCCCGCCATGATGGCCCGCAAGTACCCGCAGGTGCAGGTGGCCGTGTGCGAGAAGCGCGTCGAGGGAGTCCGCCGGCTGATGGCCCTGTCGGAGCCGCCGCTGCCGTCGGACGAGTCTGTCCCGTCTGACTCGTCGGACGTGTCTGACGCCGCCGACCAGCCCGCCGCCGAGCCCATCCAGCTGGTCATCCTCGACGATGTCTTCCAGCATCGGCAGATCAAGCCCAACATCAACATCCTCCTCACCGAGTACCAGCACCCCTACTTCCGCGACCGCATCCTGCCCTACGGCAACCTGCGCGAGTTCCGCTCGGCTCGGCGCTATGCCGGCATCGTGATCGTCACCAAGTGCCCCGCGCGGCTCAACCCCGTCGACAAGCACAATATCATCCACGACTTGCGGCTGCAGAACTATCAAAAGGTCTTCTTCTCCTACTTCCAGTATGGCGCCCTGCGCACCCTCGACGGGCAGGCGTCCGACGTCGACCTGCGGCGGATGGAGCAGGTGCTCGTCGTCACCGGCATCGCGCACCCCGAGCCGATGCTCGACGAGGTGCGGCGTCACTGCAAGGCACAGCATCTGGCCTTCCCCGACCACCACGACTACACCCGGCGCGACGTGGCGCGCATCGCGGACGCTTTTGATGCCCTGCCGGGCCAGCGCAAGGCCATCGTCACCACCGAGAAGGACGCCGTGCGCCTGCGCGGCCTCGCCGACCGGCTGCCTGTCTACGTGCTGCCCGTCCGCGTGGCCTTCCACAAGGACGGCGACCTCGACTTCGACCAACTCGTCGAAGCCTCAGTCCGCGAAAACATCTCTTTCCTTAGCAAGCTCAGCATCTGGAGCTGAGGGCGATCCACTCCTGTTTGATTCTCACCGCACACGTGTCCTCTACAGCCCCTCGCCCTGCGTGAAGATCATTTCTTGATGTAGGAGAGGAAGTCGAGGTCGATGCTGAGGGAGATGAAGGGTTTGAGGAGCCAGGCCTTGGCGGTGACGTCGTCGATGCTCTCACCGTAGATGAGCACGTCGGAGGCGCTGCGGCCCTCGGCCAGCACTTGGTACTCGGCCACGTTGAAGCCCGCCGTCAGGTAGAAGAAGTCGACGAAGCGGAAGCTGGCGCCGACGTAGAAGTTCTTGAACAGGTTGCTGCCGCCGAAGCCCACATAGAGGCCCAGGTCGTAGGCGAAGTCCTGGTCGAAGCGCGGTATCTCGCCGGTCTTCAGCTCGTGGGGTTTGTTGAAGTATTTGGTCATGTCCCACAGCATCACCGAGGCGCCGGTGACGTAGTCGAACTCGATGTTGCCGGCGTTGCGGTTGGAGATGCGGCGGTTGCCGTTGGCGTCGAGGCGTATCTCCCAGGCGGGAGTGCGGTAGAAGCGCATGGCGATGCCCTGGATGGGGCGCACCTTCTTCTTGCGGTTGGTGGCGGCGGCCACCTTCTCCTCGGCGGCTTTGGCCCGTTCAGCCAGGTACTTGTTGGCCTCCTCCTTGCGCACAGCCTCGATCTCCGCCACCCGCACGATGCTCCGCAGCGAGTCCACCACCCGGATGTAGTAGTTGCGCTCGGCCTCGAGTTTCTCCTTGTCGACACCGTTGGCGGTGAGGATCTCGCGGTAGAAGACCTCCTTCTCCTGCAGGGCCTTGAGGGCCGCCGTGTCGGCGATGCGGCGTATGACGGTATCGGTGCGGAGGATGTAGGTGGTGTCGACGCGCAGGAGGGTCAGGGTGTCGGTGCGGGTGATGTAGACCGTGTCGTGGATGGGCGCCGGCGGTGCCGACAGGTCGTGCCACTCGCCGACCCCGGTCTCGGTCAGGCTGTCGGCCACGGCGATGCCCACCCGCAGGGTGTCCTGCGCGCGAAGGGCCACACACGACAGCAGCAGCCACGCTATGAGCAGCAGGCGTTTCATCTCAGGCGTTCGATCATTTGGTCCACGGTCAGGGTCTCCTGCGTGCCGTCGACCATGTTTTTGAGGGTGACGGTGCCGTCCTTCATCTCGCTCTCGCCCACGAAGGCCACGAACGGGAACCCCTTGCGGTTGGCGTAGTCCATCTGTTTCTTCATCTTGGCGGCGTCGGGATAGACCAGCGTGGCGATGCCGGCCTCGCGCAGCCGGTAGGCGCAGCGGATGCAGTGCTTGAGTTCTTCGGGGCCGAAGTTGACGAACATCACGCGGGCCGACTGGCCAAGGTCGGCCGGGAAGAGCTCGAGCTCGGTGAGCACGTCGTAGATGCGGTCGGCGCCGAACGAGATGCCCACGCCGCTGACGCCCGGCATGCCGAAGATGCCCGTCAGGTTGTCGTAGCGGCCGCCGCCGCAGATGCTGCCGATGCTGACGTTCTTGGCCTTGACTTCGAAGATGGCGCCGGTGTAGTAGTTCAGGCCGCGGGCCAGGGTGAGGTCCAGCTCCACCTCGCAGCCGAGGCTGAAGAGGCCGATGAGGTCGAACAGTTCGGAGGTCTCCTCGACGCCTTTGAGGCCCACCTCGATGCCGGCGAAGAGCTCGCGCAGGCGGGCCAGCTTCTGGCGTGCGTCGCCCTGCAGGTCGAAGACGGGGTTGAGCGCCTCGATCTGCTCCTCGCCGAGGCCGCGTTCGCGCAGCTCGGCGCGCACGTTGTCGAGGCCGATCTTGTCCAGTTTGTCGATGGCCACGGTGATGTCCACCAGCTTGTCCGGCGCCCCGATGAGCTCGGCGATGCCGGCCAGGATCTTGCGGTTGTTGATCTTCACCACCACGTTGATGTTCAGGCGGCGGAACACCTCGTCGATCATCTGCACCAGCTCCAGCTCGTTGAGCATCGAGTCGGAGCCGATCATGTCGGCGTCGCACTGGTAGAACTCGCGGTAGCGGCCCTTCTGCGGCCGGTCGGCGCGCCAGACGGGCTGCAGCTGATAGCGGCGGAAGGGGAGCTGCACCTGCTCGCGGTGCTGCACCACGAAGCGGGCGAAGGGCACCGTCAGGTCGTAGCGCAGGCCGCGCTCGCAGATCTGCGGCGCCACCTTGTGGTAGTCCTGCCCGAAGTCGACCCCCTCCATGAAGTTGCCGCTGTTGAGCACTTTGAAGAGCAGCTTGTCGCCCTCCTCGCCGTATTTGCCCATCAGCGTGGAGAGGTTCTCGAGCGACGGCGTCTCGATGGGTTCGAAGGCGAAGGCCTTGAACACGGAGCGGATGGTGTCGAAAATATAGTTGCGGCGCGCCATCTCGACAGGCAGGAAATCGCGCGTACCCTTTGGTATTGAACACTTAACGTTGGCCATAGCACATTATTTTAGTCTGCAAAGATACATCTTTTTTCCATAACAAGCAAATTTTAACCGCCGAATCGCTCGAATTTGACGAACAACCGCCCTGCGCCGCTTCGAGTAATCAGCCCTTCCCAACCTGCGTAGCTTCGAGTAATCAGCCCATTTCAACCTGCGCAGCTTCGAGTAATTAGCCCTACCCAACCTGCGTAGCTTCGAGTCCTTCGAGTAATTCGCCGTTAAAAAACACCCACCTCGCCGTTAAAAAAATCCCCGCCGCTGCCATTTTCGTCCCCTTGCAACCCTCTTTCGGCCAGCATGATGCGCCACCATCTCCTACTCATCGCCTACTATCCTCCTTGTCTTCGCCTTAAGAAAATTTACTCGAGTAGGCAATAAGTAGGCGAAGAGTACGTTATGATCAGTGGAAAATAGATGGTAAACTCCTAATCAACCTTTAGCAATATGGCAAAACAATGGGGCAGTTACATGGGAGGCTTCAGCGGGAAGCTGGGGCCGGCCGTGGGGTACATGTGGAACGGCAAGTGGTGCCTGCGGAGCCTTCCCTCGCAGGTGCGCAACCCTCGCACGCCGAGGCAGATGGCCACGCGCGACGCCTTCCGACAGCAGGTGCAGCTGGCGGCGTCGATGCGCGACACCGTCCTGCACGGGCTGACGCCCGCGGCGCGGCAGCAGGGCATGACGGCCTACAACCTTTTCGTGTCCATCAACCAGCCGTGCTTCGCGCTGGCGGAGAGCCAGTTGGTGGTCGACTGGACGGGGCTGCAGCTGAGCGTGGGCGACGTGGCGCCGGTGCGCCTCGGGGTGCCCGCAGTGGATGCCGACGGGGTGTTGACCGTCGACTTCGACCCCTGCCGCGGCCTGCGGCGGGCGCGGGGCAACGACCTGGTGCGGCTCTACGTCTATTGCCCCGACCTCGGGCAGGGATGCCCGGCGGCGCCGGTCTACAGGCGCGACAAGCGGGTAAGCCTCTTGTTGCCAGACGCTTTCGTGGGTCGCACGCTGCAGGTCTACGCCTCGGCCGAGGATGAGCACGGCTGCGGCTCGCCGACGGCGCACGCCGAGTGGCGCCCCGAGGCCATGGCGGCCGAGGCCGGCGACCTGCCGACGGAGGCCATGAATGAATGGCCGTCCGCGACCGCCGTGGCGGCGGCGATGGAGGGTGGGAGAGAGGCGGCGGCTGCGGCACCGCCCGGGCCGCAGTTCGGCTGACGGCGGGGCGCTTTTTGCGGGCTTCGGAGGGTGAAGAGCGCCGATGTTAGATTTTTTTTGTACTTTTGCCGTGGTCAAATGTAGCCGCAATGAAGAGTCTTCTGCAATATATAGCATTGACCCTGTGTTTGTTGCTCCCTTGCGCTGTGCGCGCGCAGGTGGGCGGAGAGGCCTCGTTTTCGCTCCGCGAAGGGCCCGAAGGCGCCTGGCGGGTGGAGTTCCGCCTGGGGCGCTGGGGGGTGGACACGGTGGCGGGTGGCTATAGCCGCCTCGTGGCCGCCGGCCTGACCGGTGCCCACGGCGCGGTGGGCTGTCCGTCGCTGCCGACGGAGAGCCGGCTGGTGGTGCTGCCGCGGGGCAGCCGCCTGGCGCTTGCTGCGGTCGAGGGGCGCGAGGTGACCCTCGACGGGGCCGTCGACGCCGGCCGGCCGCTGCATCCCGTCGCCGCGGCGCGGCCCAAGGATGCCCCGCCGGCGGCCTTCGATCCCGACGCCAAGATCTACGGCTCGGCCCAGTGGTACCGCGGCGGCGAGCCGCTGGAGCTGGAGCATGTAGGCACCATGGGGGGCAGCGAGGTGTTCCGCCTCACGGTGCGCCCGGTGGCCTACCAGCCCGCAAGCGGCGCCCTGCGCCTCTACGAACGCCTCGAGGCCCGGCTCGAAGGCGCGGCCAGCGGCGCCGGCACGGCCCCGTCGAGGCGCTATCTCATCGTGTCGCGGCCGCAGTTTCGCGAGGGCTTGCAGCCTTTCGTGCGCTGGAAACGCCAGCAGGGCTACGAGGTGGTGGAGCGCTATGCCGTCACCAACAGCCGCGCGGTGGTCAAGGGCCTGATCGATGCCGAGTTTGCCGAGCCCGACCGCTGGCCCGGACACCTGCTGCTGGTGGGCGATGTGGCGCAGCTGCAGGCCTTCCTCGGCACCACCCGCCCCTCCGACATGGGGCAGCATATCACCGACCTCTACTACGCCGAGCACACGGGCGACTACCTGCCCGATGCGCTGGTGGGCCGCTGGCCTGTGAACGACAGCGCCGAACTGGGCGCCGTGGTGCGCAAGAGCATGGCCTACGAGCAGGGCCGGCTGGCCGACAGCGCCGCCCTGCGCCGCCTGCTGCTCGTGGCCGGCGCCGAGAGCACCGCGCCCGCCCCGACCACCACCAACGGGCAGGTGAACTACCTGGGGCGCGAGATCAAGCTGGCGCACCCCGCCTGGGACACCCTCTGCTATCGCAATCCCGCCTCGGGCTCGCAGCGCGAGGCCATCCTGACCGACCTGCGCCAGGGCGTAGCGGCGGTCAACTATACGGCCCACTGCACCGCCGCCGGCTGGTCGTCGCCGGCGGTGTCGTTCACCAGCATCGACACGCTGGGCCTCGCACAGCCGATGCTCTACGTCAACAACTGCTGCCTGAGCAACGAGTTCGGCGGCACCTGCTTCGGCGAGCAGCTGCTGCGTGCCCCCGCGGGGGGCGCCATCGGCGTTGTCGGGGCCACCAACTCGACCCTCTGGGACGAGGACTACTACTGGGCCGTGGGCCCGAAGCTGCCGCTCGCCCTCGAGCCGCTCTACGACAGTCTGCGCCCGGGCGCCTTCGACCGCTGGCTGGGCCGCGCGGCCGACATCCGCTCGCAGGGCCGGCTGCTGGCCGCGGGCAACCTGGCCGTGACGGCCGTCGGCTCGCCCTACGACAAGTTCTACTGGGAGATCTACTGCCTGCTGGGCGACCCCTCGCTGGAGCCCTGGGTGGGTGTGCCGCCGGCGGTCGACCTGCATCTGGCCGACGGCCTGCCGCGCAACGGCGCGGGCACCCTGCACCTGGGGGGCACCCCGGGCGCCACGGTCACCGCCATGCAGCACGACAGTGTGCTGGGCTGCGGCACCATCGGCGCCGACGGGCTGCTGGCGCTGCCGCTCAGCGTGTCGATCGACACCACAGCACTCGTGCTCACCGCCACCCGCAGCGGCTACATTCCGCGCATCGACACCGTCGTGGCGCTGCCCGCCGAGGGCATGGCCGTGGCGCTGCGTGAGGTGACGGTGGGCGACAGCACCGTCGGCTGCCGGCTGGAGAACGTGGGCACCCTGCCGCTCTACGGCCTGCGGGTGGTGCTGAGCCAGCTGGAGGCCGACAGCCTGACCGACGCCCTGGTGGAGGAACGGGCGGCGACGGTCGACACCCTCATGCCGCAACACTCCAGCCCGTGGCTGACCCTGCCGCTGCACGTCTCGGCCGTGGGGCAGACGCCCGGCTGGGAGGCCGACCTCACAGTGTGGGACAGCGTCGAAGGGATGCTCTGCCACCTCGTGCTGCAGGGGCGGCTGTCGGTGGCCTATCCGTCGGCGGAGTTCCGGCTGCTCGAGGCCGACGGCAGCGAAAGCCACTCGCTGCAGCCGCAGCGGGGCTACCTTCTTGAGACCCTTCTCGCGGGCACGGCCGACAGCCTCGCCCTCCGAGTCACCGCCCTGCCGTCGGAGGACGTGCTGATAGATACGACTCTCCACTCTCCACTCCCCGCTCTTCACTCCCCGCTCACCACTCCCGACAGCCTGACACACCTGCGCCTGCAGGCCACGCTCCGGCTGGGCAACCACCGCAGCCAGAGCGAGCACTACCTGACCGCCGGCCGGCGCGACGACAGCTTCGAGGCCGGCATGGGGTCCTACCCCTGGCTGGCGGCCGGCACCGCGGGGTGGCAGGTGGACAGCACCGTGGCTCGCAGCGGGCGCTACAGCCTGCGCAGCGGCGCCATCGGCCACCGCCAGACCTCCGATCTGGTGCTCGAGGTGTGGCTGCCGGTCGACGACACCCTCCGCTACTGGTCGCGCATCTCGAGCGAACCCAATGCCGACAAGTTGCTCTTCACGGTCGACGGCCAGTCGCGTGCCAACGCCCGCTGGGGCAGCGGCGACTGGAAACAGCAGGTGGTGACGCTCGGCGCCGGGCGGCACACGCTGCGGTGGCGCTATGTGAAGGACGACAGCGTCGAGCAGGGAAGCGACTGCGCCTGGCTCGACGACGTGCAGCTGCCGATGGCCGTGTGGGATGCACCCTACGGATGGTTCGGTTCGCTGCCGGCGCTGGCCGTCGAGTCGCCAGAGGACGAGTCGTCCCGATTCCGGGTCTATCCCAATCCGACCACCGGCCGCTTCGGGTGGAGCGGCGAGGAGGTGCGGCGCATGACCCTCCGCGACCTCTATGGACGCGAGGTTCTCACGCTCGAACAACCCCTGCCGACGACGGTCGACCTGAGCTCGCTGCCCGACGGACTCTACCTGCTTCAGGTGGCCACCGATCATGATACCTACCACGTCAAACTGATAATACGCCATTAAACAGCCATGAATACTGCCGAAGATACCCCCGACCTCACGCAAGTGCCGTTCTACCAGTGGGACAGCATCCCCTACGACCTGGAGGTGGAAGCCCCGGAGGTGGGCGTGGCGACCGATTCGACATTCGGCGTGTACATGCTCTGCGACACCACGGCGGTGCGCGAAAGCGTCGAGCGCCCCTCGCTCTTCGCCGGCCACGAACTGCCGGTCAACCAGCCGTTGGCCGAGCGCGCTGCCACGGCGCCCCAGGCCTGGGTCTTCGTGGTGCTCGTGGCGCTGATGGCGGTCACCACCCTCTACTACCGCCAGAGCAAGATCCGCTTCGGCGAGATGCTGCGCTCGCTCTTCGACAGTCGGGCGATGGATCGCATGATGCGCAACAACAACCTGACGCGCTCGTCGCAGCTGGCCCCGATGGGACTGCTGCTGGCGGTCACCGCGGCCCTTCCGGTGCACCAGCTGGCGCTGGCCCGGACGGGCTTTGTGGGCTACCTTCTGCTGGCCGTTGGCCTGGTCTTGGCCTACTACCTCCGCAACGGCATCATACGCCTGCTGGCGGCCATCTTCGACGACACCGCCGCCACGGGCTCCTACATTGCCAGCAACTACCTCTACCATCTGGTTCTGGCCACGGTTATGCTACCTCTGCTTCTGCCGCTACTATACATGCCCTTCGGGCGCGAAACGTTCACTTACATGCTGGCAATCCTGGTTGTTATCGCGTTTGTGATGCGCCTCATCCGGGGCATGAAACTATTTTTAACACAATCAAGCGGCTCCTATTTCTATCTTTTTTACTATCTTTGCATCGTCGAAATTGCACCGATTTTGCTCATGGCAAAGTGGTTAATCGTGTAATTGATAGATAATTGTGAAAAATCAAAGTAGAGCATGAAAATCAAAAAAATCCTCATTTCGCAGCCGGCACCGGCCGATTTGGAGAAGTCTCCCTACCGAAATTTGATCAGCAAACACGGCATCGACATCACCTTCTACAAATTTTTCGAGGTGGTAGGCATCTCTGCAAGCGACTTCAGAAAGACGCGTATCCATATAGGTGAATACTCAGCCATCATCTTCAACAGCAAACAGTCGATCGATCACTTCTTCCGTATGCTCAAGGAATTGCGCGAGACGGTGGGGGAAGAGATGAAGTACTTTTGCTCCACTGAGGCCATAGCCCTTTACCTCCAGAACTACATCCAATACCGTAAACGCAAAGTCTTCTTCGGCGCCCAGTACTTCTCCGACCTCGTTGAGATCATCGGCAAGCACCGCGACGAGAAGTACCTCTTCCCGTGTTCGGACGAGAAGCAGACCGAGTACACCAAGGCGCTCGACAAGGCCAAGATCAAGTACACCAAGGCTCCGATGTACACGTCGGTGCCACGCGACCTGAGCCGTTTCAAACTCGAGGACTATGACGCCATCTGCCTCTTCTCGCCCGTTGGAGTACGCAGCCTTGTCAAGAACTTCCCCGACGTCAAAGACCGCAATATCACCATTGCAGCCTTCGGCGCCTCGACCCACGCGGCCCTGAAGGAGAACGGCATCAAACTCACCATCGCCGCCCCAACGCAGGTGGCACCGTCCATGGCTATGGCGCTCGAGAACTACATCCTGGGCAAGCAGCAGGGCTCTGTCATCTCGCTCAAGGGCGAGAGTAAGCGTGCCCGCGGCAGCGCATCTGTGGTAGGGGTCGGCAAACGCACCAAGCCCGTCATCGCCAACAAGGAAGTCTACAAGCAGCGCATGGAGGAGAAGAAGGCCCAGGCAGCCGCCCGTCGCGCCCAGCGTGCCGCCGAGAAAGCCAAATGAACGCCCGCTTCCCCAAAGCCGAACACCTCTGCAGCCAACGCCTCATCGAGCGGCTCCACACCGAAGGCCACCGTCTGATGGTCTTCCCCTACAGCATACACTGGCGCCAGGAGGCCGACCTTCCGGTGCCGTGCCAGGTGCTCATCGTGGCCCCCAAGCGGAAGTTGCGCCATGCCGTCGACCGCAACCGCGTCAAGCGCCTCACGCGCGAGTGCTACCGACAGAACAAGCACCTGCTGATCCCGCAGCTGGCCGAGCAGGGACTGCGCGTCACGTTGTCGCTCGTCTATGTCCACAACGAGCCGCTGTCCTACGACCAGCTGCAACACAAGTTCCAAAAACTGCTGCCCCAACTGGCGGCCCAAATCCTGAGCCATGAGGACTCTCTACCGCCTGCTGAAGAGCGTCCTGAGTAAGGCCATGCTGGCCCTCATCGCCTTCTACCGGAGTTGCATCTCCCCGCTGACGCCGCCGGCTTGCCGCTACACGCCCACCTGCTCGCAGTATGCGCAGGAGGCCATCCGCAAGTACGGCCCCTTCCGCGGCGGTTGGCTGGCCCTCAAGCGCATCTTGCGCTGCCACCCCTGGGGCGGCTCCGGCTACGATCCGGTGCCGTAAACCCCGCGCGGCAAAATAATATTTGGCCATCTCGCTATTTTTGTGTACTTTTGCAGTCTCGAAATGAGAAATAGATGATAGCCTTTATCGACACTGAAGTAAACCCACAAAGCAAGAAGGCTCAGGACTATGGTGCTGTGCGTGATGACGCTGCGGCTCTGCATACGCATAACAAGGATGAGTTCTTGGCCTTTGTTGAGCCGTGCAGTGCCATCTGCGGACATAACATCATAGGTTTTGACCTGAAGCATACTCCGATAAATGGCAATCACATTTTCATCGACACCCTTTATCTTTCTCCGCTATTATTCCCCAACAGACCGTATCATCGGCTGGTGAAAGACGATAAACTCCAGGTGGACGAGTTCAACAATCCGGTGAACGATGCCATGAAGGCGCGAGACCTCTTCTTCGACGAAGTGGAGGCATGGAAAAGACTGCCCCAAAGTCGCAGGGTGATATACAAGGGCTTGCTATCGATAGTCTGTGAATTTAAGGGCTTCTTTACTTACATCGATGAAAATGAACCTCTCGTCACAGGACAGCCTTTGGTTTATGCCATATGTCAGGAATACGAGGGTCGTATATGTACCCATGCAAACCTCGCGGCAGTTGTGAAGCACTACCCTGTCGAACTGGCCTATGCGCTTGCTGTCATTGGTGCCGACGATATGATGAGCATCACCCCCGCATGGGTCATGCGCAACTTCCCGAAGGTGGCCAATGTGATGAACTTCCTGCGAAACACACCTTGTGGAGAATGCACATACTGCAAGAAACGGCAAGATGCTCACCATGGTCTGCGCGAATTCTTCGGCTACGACGACTTCCGTCTTTTCGATGGAAAGAACATGCAGCAACAGGCGGTGGAGACTGCAGTTCGTGGCGAATCCCTGCTCTGCATATTCCCAACCGGTGGGGGCAAGAGCCTGACCTTTCAGCTGCCCGCGTTGATGGCTGGCCGCAACACCCACGGCCTCACTGTTGTTATCTCTCCCCTGCAAAGCTTGATGAAAGACCAAGTGGATAACCTCGCTGAACGTGGCATCAGCGGTGCGGTTACTATCAACGGCATGCTCGACCCCATCGAGCGGGCTGCTGCTGTGCAGCAGGTGGTCGATGGCAGTGCCGACCTGCTATACATCGCGCCGGAGATGCTGCGCAGCAAGACCATCGAGCGCCTTTTGATGGGCCGCAACGTGGTGCGTTTTGTTATTGATGAGGCCCACTGTTTCTCAGCATGGGGCCAGGATTTCCGCCCCGACTATCTCTATATCGGCGACTTCATCCGTAACCTTCAGGAGCAAAAACAGCAGCAGCAATCAATCGCCGTCAGTTGCTTCACAGCCACTGCCAAGCAGAAGGTCATTAGCGACATCTGTGACTATTTCCGCACGAAGCTCGGTTTGGATCTGAAAGTCTTTGCTGCCAATGCCGAACGCAAGAATCTTCGCTACTCTGTCATACATGTCGACACTGACGAAGAGAAGTACAACCACCTCCGCTCTCTTATTCTCGGCAGGCAATGCCCGACCATCGTTTATGTCAGTCGTAAAAAACGCACACGAGAAATCTCCGCTCACCTGTGCGCCGACGGCATTCGAGCCCTACCTTTCAATGGTGGGATGGACGCAGCCGACAAAATCCGCAACCAGGAAGCGTTCATGAATGGCGATGCACAAGTGATTGTCGCCACCTCGGCCTTTGGCATGGGAGTGGACAAGAAGGACGTGGGCTTGGTGATCCACTACGACATCAGCGATTCGCTGGAAGCCTACGTTCAGGAGGCCGGACGGGCTGGGCGCGACCCGCACATGGAAGCCGAGTGCTATGTGCTCTATTCTGACAACGACCTCGACAAACATTTCATACTTCTCAATCAGACCAAACTCTCCATCAGCGAAATCCAGCAGGTCTGGAAGGTTATAAAAGACCTCACACCCAAGCAACCCACCGTCAGTTGTTCGCCGCTTGAGATAGCTCGTCAGGCCGGTTGGAATGAAGAAGTCGAAGATATAGAAACCCGTGTCAAGTCTGCCATCGCGGCGCTGGAGAACGCCGGACTGGTGACCCGAGGCAGCAACACTCCGCACATATTCGCCACCGGCATCACCGTGGCTAATATGGACGAGGCCCGCCGTCGTCTAACTCTGTCGCCGCTTTTCGACGAAACCACACGTGAAGAGGCTGCCCGTATCATCGGCTCGCTTATTAGCCGTCGAGCCACGAGCGATAACAATGACGAGGCCGAGAGCCGTATCGACTATTTGGCTGATGTCCTTGGCATGTCGAAAGAAACCGTTATCCACAACGTCAACCTCATGCGGCAGGAAGGTATCCTTACCGATAGTCGCGACATGCAGGCTTGGACTGTTAAAAGCACCACCCGCCGCGAGCTGGACAATATCCTGCGGCTGGAGCAGTTCCTGCTGATGCATCTCGGTGAGGAAAGCCGGGATTTTTACTATAAGCAGCTAAATGAAGAGGCCCATAAGTCTGGCATGGCCTTTAGCACCGTTCGCCGTATCAAGACGCTCCTCTATTTTCTTTCCTTGAAAGGCTATGTGCGCAAGGAGGAACACACCTACAGTGATAGTGTCAGCCTGCGACTCCAGGTGTCGTTGGAGAACTCGCTCAAGCGATTCGAACAGCGTGTCGGCCTGTGCCGTTTTGTGGTGGACAGGCTCTATGCGCAGAAGAACGACGGCGAAACGACACTCGTGTCCTTCTCGCTCGTCGAACTGCTCAAGCAGTACTGCGCGCAGCTCACCCTCGCCGACCCTCCCTCTACCACTGACATGGAGGAAGCCCTGCTCTACCTCAGCAAGACCGATCTGCTGAAACTTGAGGGTGGTTTTCTTGTCATCTACAACACCATGCAACTCAAACGTATGGTGAAACGGCGTTTCGAATATACAAAAGAACATTACCGTCTGCTCGACGAGTTCTATCGTCAGCGTATACAGCAGATTCACATCGTCGGCGAATATGCCAATATGATGGTTCGCGACTACGACGCCGCCCTGCAATACGTCAGCGACTACTTCATGCTCGACTACAAGGCATTCATCTCAAAATACTTCAAGGGAGATCGACGGACGCAGATCGGCAAGAATATTACTCCCGCTAAGTACAACAAGATTTTCGGCTCCCTCTCCGACCGACAGATGGAGATAATCAGCGACAAAGAGTCTCGCCGCATTGTGGTCGCCGCCGGTCCGGGCAGTGGCAAAACCCGTGTGCTGGTTCACAAACTGGCGTCGCTTTTGTTGCTCGAAGACGTGAAGCATGAGCAATTGCTTATGCTCACATTTTCTCGTGCCGCCGCCACCGAGTTCAAAATCCGCCTGATGGAACTTGTAGGAAATGCAGCTCTTTTTGTCGACATCAAAACCTTCCACTCTTTTGCCTTCGATCTGCTGGGCAAGCAGGGGTCCCTCGAGGAGGCTGACACCGTTGTCGGCCGGGCAGCCGAGATGATAGAAACGGGCGAGGTGGAAGAGACCAAGATAGCCAAGAGTGTGCTCGTTATCGATGAGGCGCAGGACATGGGCGCCGACGACTACCGTCTTGTCTCGGCGTTGATGCAGCGCAACGAGGATATCCGCGTTATTGCGGTCGGCGACGATGACCAAAATATTTATGCTTTTCGGGGAAGCAACTCGAAATATCTGAAGGCGCTTGTCGCTGACCATGGCGCCACCTTCTACGAAATGACGACTAACTACCGCTCCGATCGTTCTATTGTGGCCTTTGCAAACCGCTTTGTGCAAAGTATCCCCGCACGCATGAAATACACTCCAATCGAGGCTGCTAGCAGGGATGATGGTGTGGTCGAAACCTTCGACAACCGACAGTTTACATTTGATGATTTCCAGATACAAGGTTCCACAGCCATCCTCACTCGCACCAACGAGCAAGCGCTGCAAATCGCCTACCTGTTAGAGCAGCAGGGTGTCCATACCACACTTGCGCAGTCGGGCGTTGGCTTCCGCTTCATCAATCTTGCAGAGGTGCGCTATTTTATGAAACAGACGGGCGACGGAAGTTCAATTTCCAAGGAGCAATGGCTCTCCGCCAAGGAGCGTACATGCGAACGATATGCCACTAGCCGCCAGTTGTCGCTTATGCACAGATTTTGGAAGCAATACGAGCACGCCAACCGTCACTACTACCGCAGCGATCTGCGTCAGTTTCTGTTGGAGAGTGATATCGAGGACTTCCTCTCTGCCGAGGGCAGTGTTTTTGTCAGTACCATACATAAAGCCAAAGGCCGCGAGTTTGATACCGTACATCTCTTCGTCGACAATCCCGATGTCACCGACCCGGAAGACCTCCGCACAACATACGTCGGTATTACCCGTGCCCGGCACCACCTCTACAACCACATCCGTCCCATACTGCCTCAATCCGATATTGCTGTCAGTCTCGGCCTGCGCGACGTGTGGCTCGACTATTTCCGCGACCGCAAGGATTCTGTCCTCCGCCTCCGCAGCGGCGACTCGCTGCGTTACTCGAACGGCTATCTGATCTCCGCACAGGGAGAATACATAGCATCGCTTTCGAAATCCAAACGCCAGCAGATCGATAACCTTCAAGAGAGAGGCTATGAGGTCGCCATGGCCGAGGTGTCCTATGTCCTGGCATGGCGCCCTCGCGAAGAGCCACAGGAGGTGGCCGTTTGCCTGGCCAATCTGATTTTGAAAAAAACAAACCAATAAAACGATATATGAAACAACAGAACGACATCCTGAAAGGGCTCCGGCCGGCGCGTGTGTGGCACTGGTTCGGGGAGATCATGCAGATTCCGCGCCCGTCGAAGCACGAGGAGCGCATCAGCGCCTGGCTCGTGCAGTGGGGCAAAGACCACGGCTTCGAGACCAAGAGCGACAAGCTCGGCAACGTCCTCATCCGCAAGCCCGCCGCCAAGGGCTACGAGAAGAGCCCCATGGTGGCCTTGCAGGCCCACATGGACATGGTGTGCGAGAAGAACAGCGACAAGAAGTTCGACTTCATGACCGACGCCATCCAGCCGGTGCTCGACGGCGAGTGGCTCACGGCCGACGGCACCACCCTGGGTGCCGACGACGGCATCGGCGTGGCCACCATCCTGGCCATCCTCGAGGACAAGACCCTCAAGCATCCGGCCCTCGAGGCCCTCTTCACCGTCGACGAGGAGACCGGCCTCACCGGCGCCAACGGCCTCAGCAAGAAGTGGCTGCAGAGCGAGATCCTCCTCAACTTCGACGACGAGGACGAGGGCGAGTACTGCATCGGCTGTGCCGGCGGCATCGACACCACCGTCGAGCTCGACTACAAGATAGTGACCGCCCCGCGCGGCTACCAGGCTTTCCGCCTGCGCGTTTTCGGCCTCAAGGGCGGCCATAGCGGCGACGACATCAACCGCGGCCGTGGCTGCGCCAACAAGCTCCTCAACCGCCTCCTCTGGAACGGCACCTACCACCACTCCATGCGCATGGCCTCCATCGACGGCGGCAACCTGCGCAACGCCATCGCCCGCGAGGCCGAGGCTGTCGTGGCTGTGCCCGAGGCCGAGGTGCGCGCCTTCAAGACCATGGTGACCCGCATGGGCAAGGCCATGCAGTTCGAGTTCCGCACCACCGAGCCCGACATGAAGGTGTCGCTCCACACCGTCGATATGCCCCGCCAGGTGATCGACGCCGACACCCAGACCAAGCTCGTCAACGTGCTCTACGCCTGCGCCCACGGCGTGCTGGCCATGAGCCGCGAGATCGACAACTTCGTCGAGACCTCCACCAACCTGGCCAGCGTCAAGATGCGCGACGGTGTGATCCACATCGCCACCTCGCAGCGCAGCAGCGTGGAGAGCGCCAAGCTGGCCGCCGCCCAGAAGATCGAGGCCACCTTCCGCCTCATCGGGGCCCGCGTGAGCCACAGCGACGGCTATCCCGGCTGGACGCCCAACCCCGACAGCCGCGTGCTGAAGGTGGGCGTCGACGTGTACCGCAAGATGTACGGCCGCGAGCCCGTGGTGCGTGCCATCCATGCCGGCCTCGAGTGCGGCCTCATCGGCGAGAAGTACCCCCAGATGGACATGATCTCCTACGGCCCCACACTGCGTGGCGTCCACAGCCCCGACGAGCGCATCGAGATCAAGACCGTCGAGATGTTCTGGAACCAGACCCTCGAGATCCTCCGCCGCCTGAAGTAACGCAAGCGGCCGCGGGTAGCGAACGGCGCCGATGGCGGGTGGACCCTCTCCCCGAGGGTCCCCTGCCATCGGACATTCGCTACCCATTTTTTTTGCCTCTCGACCCCCCTGAAACCCTGTCTGCTCCCTGATGGCTCCGTGATGACTCCCTGATGACTCTCTTAAAACCAGGGCAAAATCCTTGCCCTGTCAGCGTTTTGCGAGTTTTCCAGCATGGTTGACACACTTTCGGAAGGTCAAACATCTCGTACTGAATGTTTTGAATGTGCAAATTAGATCGTGCACGATCTAATTTTTTAACCTAAATTTACTTAAAACACACTGCAGAGGGCTAGCCCCCTGTCGGCTCGATGGGATTTTTTTCATCGGATGGTGTCCACGTCTGGAAAATTGTGTATTTTTGCACCATGATACAAGTGGAGATATGTACCCCCTCGAGGGGCTCGGCCGAGGCGGCCAAGGCTGGTGGGGCTCAGCGCGTTGAGCTCTGCCGCGACCTCGCGTGCGGCGGCTTGACGCCGAGCGACGAGGACATTGATTATTGCGTTCGCGTGCTGGGTCTGCGTACCCATGTGCTGGTGCGTCCGCGCCCGGGCGACTTCTGCTATTCGGAGGCCGAGGTGGCGGAGGTGATGGCCACCATCGACCGCTGCCGCCAGCTTGGGGCCGCCGCCGTGGTGGTAGGCTTCCTGGACCGCGCGGGACGCGTCGACGTGGCGCTGACGCGGCGGGCCGTGCAGCGGGCCGAGGGCATGGAGGTGACCTTCCACCGCGCCTTCGACGAGGCCCGGCAGGATCCGCTGGAAGCTTTGCAAGCCATCGCCGACTGCGGTTGCCACCGGCTGCTCACCAGCGGCCAGGCCCCCACGGCCATGGAGGGCGCCGCGGTCATCCGCCGGCTGGTGGAGGCCGGCGGGCCGGTCAAGATACTGGCCGGCAGCGGCGTGACGCCGCAGAACGTGCGCCGGCTGATCGAACAGACGGGGGTGGGTGAGGTGCACGGCTCGTGCAAGACCACCCTCCCCGACGGCACGGTGCAGACCGACGCCGTGCAGGTGAGACAACTGATTGATATTACATCCCAGATATGAAGAAGATCATCCTTGCGGCGGCAGCCGTTGTGCTGTTGGCCGCCTGCGGCCGCGACCCGCATTTCATCACCGATCGCGACTACCGGAACACGGTGCATGAGGATTTTGAAACAAGGATTTCTCAATTCTCAATTCTCAATTCTCAATTAAGGCTCGACACCCTCTCGCGCGCGGAGCGCGAGGCCATGGAGTTCCTTTATGCCTATATGCCGCTGAGCGACCTGGCTGACTATGAGCCACAGTTCTACCTCGACCAGGTGCGCTACGCTTTCCGCG
This sequence comes from uncultured Bacteroidales bacterium, assembly GCA_946183915.1. GTDB lineage: Bacteria > Bacteroidota > Bacteroidia > Bacteroidales > P3 > Colimorpha. Next base: position 68,791 of record CAMHDJ010000004.1, read on the forward strand.
CCCGCGAGGAGATGCCGTGGGGCAAAGACATTCCGGAGGATGTCTTCCGCCACTTCGTGCTGGTGTACCGCGTCAACAACGAGAACCTCGACACGGCCCGTATGGTCTTCTTCCGCGAACTGAAGGAGCGCGTGCAAGGCTTGACCATCGAGGAGGCGGCGCTGGAGGTGAACCACTGGTGCCACGAGCATGTGGCCTACCGCGCCAGCGACAGCCGCACCTCGGCGCCGCTGGCCACCATGCGCACCAGCCTGGGCCGCTGCGGCGAGGAGAGCACCTTCGCCGTCACCGCCCTGCGCGCCGTGGGCATTCCCGCCCGCCAGTGCTACACGCCCCGCTGGGCGCACTGCGACGACAATCACGCCTGGGTAGAAGTATGGGTCTCAGGCAAATCCGGAGCCTCTGGCGAGTGGAAGTTCCTCGGCGCCTGCGAGCCCGACCCACGTCTAAACATGGGCTGGTTCTCCGTGCCGAGCACGCGCTGCATGATGGTACACTCGAAGGCCTTCGGCAAGTACAAGGGCGACGAGGAGGTGGTGAAGCGCACGGGCCTCTACAGCGAGCTGAATCTGCTTTCTCATTATGCACCCACACGGCGTGTCACCGTCACCGTGATTGACGGCAATGCCGACCCTGTCGAAGGCGCACAGGTAAAGTTCAAGCTCTATAACTACGCTGAATATTACACACTCAGCACACAGACCACCGACAAGGAAGGCCACGCCAGCCTCACCACTGGCCTCGGCGACCTCCTGATCTGGGCGACTATGGGGCAAACGGCAGACGGCGAGACGCTTTTCGCCTTCGATAAGATTGATGTCCGCAAGGACTCCACGCTGACCCTGCGCACCGATTATGCTTATGATTTGAAATATGACCCATCGGTGAAAGAGTTTGAGATGCTGCCGCCAATGGCGGGCAACCCCAAGGTGGTAGCCACCGAAGAAGAGACTGCCGCCAACGCCAAGCGCTTGGCCTACGAGGATTCGCTGCGTAACGCCTATACTGCCACGTTCCCGACGAAAGAGAACTACACAAAGTTGCTACCCTACACGGATGACAATGCTTGGGACATCATCCGCAGGAGTGAGGGCAACTATGCCGAGATTGCAGAGTTTATCTGGGAGGATTTTGATTATGATTACCTCTGCACCTTCAGTGACAAGGACCTGCGCGACATCACAGCCGACGTGCTGGCCGCCAACTACGACTTGTTCACCGACAAAAATGTTTCCTACGAGGTTTACAAGAAAGGCATCCTCCCCGCCCGCATCAGCAACGAGATGGTGTGCCCTTACCGCGAGGAGCTCGCCTGCTTCAAGGGCATGACGGCCGAGGAGATACGACAATGGACGCTGGACAGCATCGCCATCGACGACAGCAGCAACTATTACAACTGTCCCATCTCGCCTGTGGGCGTGTACAAGCTTCGCCGCGCCGACAGCCACAGCCGCGACATCTTCTTCGTGGCCGCCTGCCGTGCCGCCGGGGTGCCTGCCTATCTGGACAATGCCACCAATATCATCTACTGCTGGGATGGTACGGATTGGAAGAAATCCGACTGGTCCGACGAGTCTGACAAGTCTGACAAGTCCGACAATGCATTTCTCACCCTCACCTACCGCGGCAAGGATCCCGCCAAGCCTGTCTACTGGCCCCACTTCACGCTGGCCAAGCTGGAGAACGGCGACCTGCGTACCTTCGACTTCGAGAACGACCCGCGCATGGCCTCCTTCCCCGCCACCCTCGAGTTGGAGCCCGGCACCTACTGTCTCAGCACCGGCAACCGCTACCCCGACGGGGCGGTTCGGTCAAGGATGGAGTTCTTCGAGGTGAAGGCTGGCGAGAAGCTGAGTAAAGAGATCGTCATCCTGCCTCTGCTGGCCCGCACCGACGAGCTGGGCATCGTGGACAAGAACCTGGAGCTCTTCGACGGCATCGAGCTGTGGGACTATGCCGGCAAGGAGGGAATGCTCTACGTCAACCTGGGCGAATACAGCGAGCCCTCGAAGCACCTCATCGTCGAGCTGCGCCAGCTGCAGAAGGAGATGAAGCAGTGGGGCGGCATGACCCTCATGGTGGGGCCCTCCAATATCGGCATGGCCGAGTGGAATCTGGTCAACACCGACTTCGCCTACCGGAAGGGCCAGTTGGAGCAGCGCATCTGTGAGGCTGCCAAGCTGACCAACGTGGAGTACCCGCTGGTGGCCCTCATCGACGGCGATGGCCACATCCTCTACCACAGCACGGGCTACAAGATCGGCGTGGTGGAGCAGGTGCTCAAAGCCACCCGCCGGTAGAGAATATTTGCACCCCGTTGTTGCATTCCGTCATGTCGGTGCGCCTAATCCATCAGAACGAAAAGGCACACCGACATGACTGTTAATGGACATAACGAAGACGAGCGGGCCTTCCGCGAGCTGGTGCGACGACAACGCGACCTCATCTGGCAGGTCTGTCGCTCGTTCCGCCTCAGTGCCGCCTGGGAGCCGCAGGACGCCTTCCACGAGGTGCTTATGGCCCTCTGGCGCGACTACGGCTCCTTCGGCGGCCGCAGCTCGGAGCGCACCTGGGTCTACCGCGTGGCGGTCAACACCCTGATCTCCCTCAGGCGCCGCATCGGCAACCAGCCCACTGCGGACGCCCCTGCGACGCCCGACCCCTCCACCGACCCCGACGGCGACGAGCGGAGGCACTACCTGCGCCAGCTCATCGACACCCTCGACGAGCGCGACCACAGCATTGTGATGGCGCACCTGCACGGCTTCAGCAACATTGAGATCGCCCGCATGACCGGCCTCACGGCGGCCCACGTCAGTGTGCTCCTCACCCGTATCAAACGTAAACTCAGAAAGCTTTATGAAGATGAAATATAACGACTTTGAACAGCAGTGGCAGGCGCTGAGCGACGACCTGCAGTCGGGCCGTTGCCCGATGACCGACACCGAGCTGGACCGCGAGGTGCGGCAGGTGCTTTGGAGTGGAGAGCGGAGAGTGGAAAGTGGAGAGCGAAAAGTGGGAAGTGGGAACTGGAAGGCGTGGGTTGCGGCGGCGGCATGTGTGGCGGCGGTGGTGCTGCCCCTGGCCCTGCACGGCGCTGCCGACGACGACGGCATCCGCACCGTCAAGGTCGACGGCGAGCAGATGCTCTTCGCCTGCAACACTGGCTGCTCGCCCGACGGAGCGATAGAAACCTTTAAAACCTACCTGCGATGAAAAGATTGTTGTTACCCCTGACGCTCCTGCTGCTCCTGCTGACAGCCTGCCAGCGCGAGGAGCCGTTGCCCGAGGCCACCACGGCTGCCAAGGCCATCTACCTGAAGTACGCCGACCGCACGGATCTCACCGTGGCCCTCGTGGGTGGCTACCGCGGCTTCAACGCCGTCATGTTCGAGGCCCCCGACCATGAGGCCTGGCTGCAGCTCTGCGACGACTTAGGTGTACACCACCGCGAGGATGCCGGTGCCCTCGACTCGGTCAGCGTCTCCAACCTCAAGGCCACCATCACCCGCTCCTACACCCTCGACAGCGTGCCCAGCATGGGCGAAGCGTTCACCCAGGTGCTGCAAGAGCTGATGGCGCAGAAGCTGGATGGCCGGCCCATCGACACGATGCTCTGCGTGGACACCGTCATCCGGTTAGACACCCTCGTCACCGGCAGCGTACACTACGACCACGGTGCGCTGATCGACTCCATAATTGACACCACATTCCGCTCCCACGGTGTCCGACCGCCCACCACCGATCCCCTGATGCAGACCGCCCTGCAGCACGGCGACAGCGGCTACCTCGTCGCCAGCGACAGCCGGCGCCTCACGCTCTGCCTCTTCTTCTACAGCACAATGGAGGAGATGGCGCAGATAATCAATCACGTCACCAATATACACACACACCAATGAAACGCATCGTAACCTTACTGATGGCGGCTCTGCTCCTCGCCGCCTGCCAACCGGAGGAGCCTACGACCAACCCTCAACCTGCACCCCAACCCGCCGTGCCCTCGCTGGCCGGCACCGCCTGGGTGGGCACGCTGGCCGACACCTACCAGGGCTACCCCATGACCATCACCTACAACCTAGACTTCGCCGACGACAGCACTGGCAGCCTCTACGTGGAGCTGTTGGTCAACGGCATCACCAATCCTGTCGACCTCACGTTCCACTACACCTTCGACGGCGACAGCGGCCTGCTGGAGGGCGACGACTGGAATGCCGACTTCGCCTACCACGCCGAGGGGCCAACCATCACAACCTACATTTACATGATCGACGACCAATATGGCGACACCCTGGGCGGCGAGGTGACCCTCTACCCGCGAGGTGAACAGCCTGCGCCGCCAGTGGTCGACTCCTTCCCGGCCAACACCGACTGGAGCGCCCAGCAGGTGCTCGACAGCGGCGACACCGTCACCTTCGCCCTCGCCTTCTGGGACTACGGCGCCGGCGGCTCGCTCACCATCCGTCTGCTCGACCACAGCGTCTCGACCTACATCGGCTGGCAGTATACCCCCGCCACCGCCCGAGGCACTCTCACCCTTTCCGGCCACACCGTCCCCTTCACCTACGATGCCGCCACCGACGTCATCGCTTGTGTGATCAACGGCAGGATCCATTTCGGCGACGAGAGCGTCACCGTCGGAGGGCCGTTGCAGTTTCGAAGGTAGGGAATTTAGTGGGCAGTAGAGAAGTGGGTAGTGGATAGCACCTTCGGTCAAGTGCTACCCACTACCCACTATTCACTACCCACTATAACTCTACTCCACCGTGACGCTCTTGGCCAGGTTGCGGGGCTGGTCGACGTTGCGGCCCTTGGCGGTGGCCACGTAGTAGGCCAGCAGCTGCAGCGGGATGGCTGCCAGCAGCGGCACGAAGCAGTCGCGCGTGTCGGGAATGGTGAAGCAGTAGTCGCTCATGCCCTTCACCGTGGTGTCGCCCTCGGTGACCACGCTGATGATCTTGCCCTTGCGGCTCTTGATCTCCTGGATGTTGCTGACGATCTTGTCGTACATGCCGCGCTTGGGGGCGATGAAGACCACCGGCATCTCCTCGTCGACCAGGGCGATGGGGCCGTGCTTCATCTCGGCCGCCGGGTAGCCCTCGGCGTGGATATAGCTGATCTCCTTCAGCTTCAAGGCGCCCTCCAGAGCCACGGGATAGTTGTAGCCGCGGCCGAGGAAGATGAAGTTGCGGCAGTAGGTGAACATCTGGGCGAACTGGTCGATGTTCTTGTTGTTCTCCAGCGTCCACTGCATCTTGTCCGGAATCTTGTACAGCTCGTCGACCAGCAAGTGGAACATCTCGTCGCTCAGGGTGTGCTTCTCCTTGGCGATGGCCAGGCCCAGCAGGCAGAGGGTGATCACCTGACCGGTGAAGGCCTTGGTGGAGGCCACGCCGATCTCGGGACCCACGTGGAGGTAGGTTCCGCTGTTGGTGGCGCGGGCGATCGAGGAGCCGATCACATTGCAGATGCCGTAGAGGAAGGCCCCTTTCTGCTCGGCCAGCTGGATGGCGGCCAGCGTGTCGGCCGTCTCGCCGCTCTGGCTGACGGCGATGACCACATCGTCGGGATAGATCACCGGGTTGCGGTAGCGGAACTCCGAGGCGTACTCCACCTCGACGGGTACCTGGGCCGCCTCCTCGATGAAGTATTTGCCGATGAGGGCCGAGTGCCACGAGGTGCCGCAGGCGCAGATGATGATGCGGCGGGCGTTGATGAACTTCTCTTTATGGTCGATGATGCCGCTGAGTACCACGTCGTGCAGGCGCGGATGCAGGCGCCCCTTGATGCAGGTGCGCAGGGCGTTGGGCTGCTCCCAGATCTCCTTGAGCATGAAGTGCGGGAAGCCGCCCTTCTCCAGCTCGTCGAGCGAGAGGCTGAGGGTGTGCATCTCAGGCGTCTGGTGCACGGCGCTGAGGTTGACGATGTCCAGCTTGCCGCTGCGGTCCATGTAGGCGATCTCCTCGTCCTTGAGGTAGACCACCTGCTTGGTGTACTCCACGATGGGGGTGGCGTCGGAGCCGAGGTAGAACTCCTTTTGGCCGCGGGCGTCGGTGCCCACGCCGATCACCAGCGGCGAGCCCTTGCGGGCGCAGACCAGCTGGTCGGGGTGCGACTTCTCGAGGATGGCGATGGCGTAGGCGCCGATGACGTTCTTCAGCGCACGCTGCACGGCGGTGAAGAGGTCGGTCTTGCCCTTCTTCTGCGTGAATTCGATCAGCTGCACCAGCACCTCGGTGTCGGTGTCGGAGCAGAAGGTGTAGCCCTCCTTCTCCAGCATGGCGCGGAGGGTCTTGTAGTTCTCGATGATGCCGTTGTGGACCAGGCTCAGGTTGCCGCTCTGCGAGAGGTGCGGGTGGGCATTGACGGTGTTGGGTTCGCCGTGGGTGGCCCAGCGGGTGTGGGCGATGCCGATGGTGCCGCTGACGTCCTCCGAGGCGCACTTGTCCTCGAGGGCCGCCACTTTACCGGTGGCTTTGTACACGTGAAGGTCGCCCTTCGGGTTGATCATGCTCACGCCGGCCGAGTCATAGCCGCGATATTCGAGCCTGTGGAGGCCTTTGATCAAGATGGGGTAAGCCTGCTGCTCACCGATATATCCTACAATTCCGCACATAATTAGTCAGTTTGGTTATTGATGATTTTAGGATGCAAAGATACAAACATTTTTAGTACTGGCAAAAAAAAGTTTCGAACGCAAGGCAGCATGGGAAGGGCTCGGGTGGATGGTGGGTGTCTGTGTGCCGGGATGTTGTTTAAGTAAAATTTGGTTAAAAAATTAGATCGTGCACGATCTAATTTGCACATTTAAAACATTCAGAACGAGACATCTAAGGGTTCGGGAGTGTGTTAACCATGCTGGAAAACTCGCAAAACGCTTACAGGGCAAGGATTTCACCCTGGTTTTAAGAGAGTCATCAGGGAGTCATCACGGAGCCATCAGGGAGCAGACAGGGTTTTGAGGGGGTTGGGGTGGGGGTGAGGAGGGGTGGCGGAGGAGACCAATGTGGGGCCATCTGGACTGCCTCGCTGCCCCAAACGGGCCGTTGGGGTGGCGGTGGATAGATAAAAATACGGTGATTAATTGTGTGTATATCATTCTGTTGTGTGTTCTTTCTGGGGGCAAAACACTTTTTTTGCCGGCCGATTGGAAAAAAAATCGTATCTTTGCACCCAAATTGTCTGTAAATAAAAATAAGAAATCAACCAATATCATGAAGAAGTTTTTACTGACCCTACTGCTCTTCGCCAGCCTGCCCGTTGCCCTGATGGCACAGACGCCTGATATGATGGCCATGGCCCGCGGTGAACTACAGAAACGCGGTCTCGAGGAGACCGAGGTGCGCGCCCGCCTGCTTCAGGAGGGTATCGATGTGGACAACATCCCCCCGACCGAGTATGCCAACTATCAGGGACGCGTCACCGCCATATTGAACCAGATGCAGGCCGAGAAGGCTTCGCAGAATAACGCGGCCCCCACGGCTGCCGCGTCGGCCAACGAGGCCACGGTGACGGCCAGCGACATGCCGCAGACCACCGTGGGTGAGGCTGCCGCCGAGGTGGCCCTCGAAGAGACCCTCGAGCAGAACAACGTGTCGCCCACCGAGGGATCGGACATCTACGGCCATTCGCTCTTCAAGGGCAAGGGCCTCGAGGTGTTCCGCACCACCGACGGTGCCCAGGCCCCCGAGACCTACGTGCTCGGCGAGGGCGACGAGGTGCACATCTCGATCTTCGGCTCGTCGCAGACCGAGATGCACCAGCGCGTCGGTGCCGACGGCAGCATCCAGCCCGCCGGCGCTTCCAAGATCTTCCTCAAGGGTATGACCCTGGCCCAGGCTCGTACTGCTATCCGCAGCAAGCTGGCCCAGCACTTCTCCTTCCGCGAGGATCAGATCGCTGTCACCATCACCACGGCCCGCACCGTGACGGTGAACATCTACGGCGAGGTGGGTGTGCAGGGTGGCTTCACGCTGAGCGCCCTCAACACGGCCTTCAACGCCCTGGCCGCCGCCGGCGGTCCCACGGCCCTGGGTTCGGTGCGCAACATCCAGCGCTCGCGTGCCGGCAAGACCGTTACCCTCGACCTCTACAAGTACATGACCAACCCCACCGAGGGTGTGCAGTATGACCTGCAGAACAACGACGTCTTCTTCGTGCCCATCGCCCAGAAGGTGGTCAGCATCGAAGGTGCCGTGCGCCGTCCGATGCGCTATGAGATGCTCGACGGCGAGACGCTGCTTGATCTCGTCAACTTTGCCGGTGGCCTGGAGGCCAACGTGAACCCCGACTTCGTGCAGGTGGAGCGCTTCGAGAACGGCTCGAAGAAGTACCTCGAGTTCAACCTCAAGGACGTCATGTCGGGCAAGACCAAGGTGAAGCTGGAGGCTGGCGACGTGGTGCGCATCCGCAGCGGCAACGAGCCGATGGACCAGTACGTGTCGATCAGCGGCGACGTCTACTACGGTGGCAACTACGACCTGTCGAAGAACCGCAGCCTGAAGACCCTGCTCGACAACGCCAAGCCGCGCTACACGGCCCGCACGGAGTATGTCTACGTGGAGCGTCGCCGTCCGGACGAGACGGTCGAGGTGCTCACCGTGCCTTTCCCCGGCGAGAATGGTAACCCCGACTTCACCCTTCAGGAGCGCGACGCTGTGCGGGTGCTCAACCAGGCCTCGTTCCGCGACGTGGAGCAGATCTCGGTATCCGGTCAGGTGCGTGCCCCCTTCACCCGCACCTTCGGCCTGAACGACCGCATGACGGTGGCCCAGGCCATCGAGTATGCCGACGGTCTGAAGCCCAGCGTCTTCCCGGTGGCCTACATCTTCCGCCGCGACCTCTCCAACTCCGACAAGATGGAGTACATCCGCGTCAACCTCGACACCGACGGCGATACGCAACTGCAACCGGGCGACCGCCTACAGGTCTACGACAACGCCACCTACACCAACATCGGCGAGGTGCGCGTCAGCGGTGCTGTGAAGAACCCCTTTGGCACGGCCTTCGACCCGTCGCTGACTGTCAAAGACCTCCTCAGCATGGCCGGTGGCTTCACCGTGGGTGCTGCCTTCGACCGCGTCGAGGTCTTCCGCCTCAACATCTCGAAGAAAGACGAGGTCAACCTGGAACTCATCACCCTGCAGGTGGACGAGAACTACAACCCCAGCGATGCCACCTTCCAGCTGCAGCCCTACGACCACATTGTGGTCCGCATGACGCCCAACTTCAGCACCGGACGCACCGTCGAGGTCAACGGCCGTGTGCGCTACCCCGGTGTCTATGTCCTCGAGGACAACCGCACCCAGTTGGCTGAGATCATTAAGATGGCCGGCGGCCTGCTCGACGACGCCGACCCCTATGCCCGCCTCACCCGTACCAATGGCCGCAATCTGGGCACCATTGGCCTTGATCTGCGCAAGGTGAAGCGCTACAAAGGCAGTCTCAAACATGACCCCATCCTTGTCGAGGGCGATGTGATCAACATTGTCCGCGAGGAGAACACCGTCGTCATCCGTGAGACGGGTACCCGCATGGCGCAGTATGTGCCGGCCGACTTCTCGGCCACGCAGAAGACCATCGTCTACCAGGGTCCCCACACCGCAGCTTGGTATGTGAAGCACTTTGCCGGTGGCTTTGCCAAGTATGCCGACCGCAACAGCGTCACCGTCACCATGCCCAACGGCCAGTCGGAGGGCACCAAGTGGTTCCTCTGTTTCCGCCACACCCCCACGGTGGAGCCCGGTAGCGTGATCACCATGCGTATGAATCAGGAGAAGCGTGAAAAAGCCGAGAAACCGAAAGAGAAGATCGACTGGGGTGCCGAACTCCGCAGCACCCTTGCGGCTCTTACCTCGGTGGTGTCCATCATCCTTCTTGTCGACCGCTTGCAGTAAACCCTATTACATCTAATCTATGGACGAAAACAGAATCAATACCGCCGCTCCCGAAGAAGAGGAGGAAAGCATAGATATCATGGCTATGCTCCGTGGCCTTTGGGACGGCCGCAAGACCATCATCATCTGCACCGCCATCTTCCTGGTGCTGGGTCTGCTGGCAGCCCTCACCATGAAGCGCACCTACTCCGTTACCTCGGTCATGGTGCCCCAACTGGGCTCCTCGAAGAACTCCAGCCTCAGCAGTCTGGCCTCGCTGGCCGGATTCGACATGGGGATGGCCAATACTGGCGCTGAACTCTCGCCGCTGATCTATCCCCAGATTGTCAGTAGCGTGCCTTTCCGCCTGGCCTTGATGCACACACCCCTGCACTACGAGAAATGCGACACTGCCATCAGTATGTTCGACTATGTGCAGTCCGACTACAACAAGCCGACGGTGGTCGACTATGTGAAACGCTACACCATCGGTCTGCCGGGCGTCATCATAGGTGCCCTGCGCGGCAAGCAGGAGGAGCCCACCTACACTGTCGGTGGCGGTGAGGGCCCGAGTGGTCCCCGTCCGGTGGTGATGAGCGCCAAGGAGTACAGGATGCAGCAGGCCTTCGGCCAGATTGTGTCGCTCAACGTCGACAAGAAGGAGGGCTATGTCACCCTCGTTGTCAATGGTTCGGAGCCCGTACAGACCGCCGAACTGGCCCTGAAGGCCCAGCAGCTGCTGCAGGACGAGGTGACGCGATTCCGCGTGGAGAAGTCGGAAAGTGAGTTGGCCTATATTCAAGCCCGCTATGATGAGATCAAGGCGGAGAATGAGCGCTACCAAGTGATGCTGGCTTCGGCTCGCGACCGCTCGCAGAACGTGGCCACTACAGCGGCCCGTGTGGGTACCGACCGTATCCAGTCGAAGTACAATGTGTCCAATGCTGTCTTTATGGAGATGGCCAAGCAGTTGGAACAGGCCAAGATGCAGGTGAAGAAAGATACCCCCGCCTTCACTATCATCCAGCCGGTCACCGTACCGATGAAGCCCGCCAACAGCCGTGCCAAGACCCTCATCGTATGGACATTCCTGGGCATCGTGCTGGGTTGTGGCATCGTGATTGCCAAGGGCTACTGGCCCAAGCTTAAGGAAAAGATGAAAGCTCCCGAGAAGGAGGAGAAGTAAAAATATCCTCAAGGCAGAATAGAAGAGGGCGTCCCGATGGGACGCCCTCTCTTGTTGTATCGGGACCAGATGCTTAGAGCTTCTGGACGCATTCGATGATGCCCTTGCCGATCTCGATAGCCTCTTCGTTCTGGGGGATGAGGTTCCAGTGGCGCTGAGGCAGCGAGTGCTCGAGACCTTCGTGGATGTACTTGGGCTCCACGATGGGTTTGAGCTTCAGGAAGCCACCGAGGACCACCATGTTGAACACCTTGCTGATGCCGAGCTCCTGGGCCTTGGCCGTGGCGGCGATCTTGTAGATGTTGATGTCCTTGCGGGTGGGCTCGTGGGTGATGCCGTTGGGGTCGTAGATGAGCAGGCCGCCGGGCTTCACGCTGGGCTCAAACTTGTCCAGCGACTGCTGGTTGAGGATGATGGCCGTGTCGAACTGGTTGATGATGGGCGAGCTGATGCGCTCGTCGCTGATGATGACGGAGACGTTGGCCGTGCCGCCGCGCATCTCGGGGCCGTAGCTGGGCATCCAGCTGACCTCTTTGTCCTGCATGACGCCGGAGTAGGCAAGAATCTTACCCATCGAGAGGACACCCTGTCCACCGAAACCGGCTATGATGATTTCTTCAGTCATTTCTTTGCTTGTTTTTAATTGTTAATTATTGCATAACGGTCAGCGGGTGATCCAGAACCAGACGGTTGGCATCGATACCCTCGACAATCTTGCCGTCGACTTTGATGTCGCCGATGGGGTAGTTGGGCATCATGTTGTCTTCCATCCACTTGTTGGCGGCCACGGGGGTCATCTTCCAGCCGGAGTTGCAGTTGGAGAGGATCTCGACGAAGGTGAGGCCTTTCTTGAGCTTCTGGTTCTCGAAAGCCTTGCGGATGGCAGCCTTGGCCTTGCGCACGGCGGCGGGGTTCTGCACGCTCTGGCGGGTCACATAGTAGGTGCCGGGCAGGGTGGAGAGGAGCTCCGTCATGCGGAGGGGGTAGCCGTTGAGGTCGACGCGGCGGCCGTAGGGGGTGGTGGCGCTGCTCATGCCGACCAGCGTGGTGGGGGCCATCTGGCCACCGGTCATGCCGTAGATACCGTTGTTGACGAAGATCATGGTGATGTTCTCACCGCGGTTGGCGGCGTGGATGGTCTCGGCGGTACCGATAGCGGCCAGGTCACCGTCACCCTGGTAGGTGAACACGAAGGTGTCGGGGTTGAGGCGCTTGATGGCGGTAGCCAGTGCGGGGGCGCGACCGTGGGCGGCCTCCTGGAAGTCGACGTCGAAATAGTTGTAGGCCAGAACCGAGCAGCCGACGGGCGAAACGCCGACGACCTTGTCCTGAATGCCCATCTCGTCGATCACCTCGGCGATCAGGCGGTGCGTGGTGCCGTGGCCGCAGCCGGGGCAGTAGTGCATCACAGCGTCGGTGAGCACTTTGGTGCGGGTGTACACCTCTTCGTAACCCTCGTTCAGCAGTTGTTGTCTGCGAGCTTCATTATCTTTATTCATTGCTGTAATCTTTTCTTATTTGATAATCTTGTTTTCCAGGGCTTCCAGGACCTCGCCGGGAGTGGGGATGATACCGCCGAAGCGGCCGAAGTGCTCGGTCTTCACACCGCACTGGGTGGCGAGCTTCACATCCTCGATCATCTGGCCGGCGCTCATCTCGACGCAAAGGATACCCTTCACGTGCTTGGCGATCTCGGCCAGCTGTTTGGTCGGGAACGGGAAGAGGGTGATCAGGCGGAACAGACCCACCTTGATGCCCTTCTCGCGGGCCATCTGCATGGCCTTCATAGCGATACGGCTGCTCGAACCGTAGGCCACGATGATGTAGTCGGCGTCCTCGCAGTTCAGGGTCTCGTAGCGCACCTCTTTCTCCTTCATCTCGGCATACTTCTTCTGGAGCTTCAGGTTGAAGACTTCCTGGCGGGCGCTGTCGAGCTCAAGGCTGGTGATGATGTTGTGGTCGCGGGTGGCAGGCTTGCCCCAGGTGCCCCAGGGGGCGTTCTTGCGGCGCTCCTCCTCGGTCCAACGGGCCACGTTGTCGCGGGTGTAGAGCTTCTCCATGCACTGGCCGATGGCACCATCGGAGAGGATCAGGACGGGGTTGCGATACTTGAAGGCGATGTCCCAAGCGTCGAACACGAAGTCGTACA
>CAMHDJ010000005.1 GCA_946183915.1 uncultured Bacteroidales bacterium
ACATCTTCGACAACACCATGCCCACCATGCGTGCCTTCGGCAAGCGCATGATCGAGAAGGGTATCAAGCCCGAGTATGAGTGCTTCGAGATGGGCCATCTGGAGACCATCGTGCACATGGCCCGCAAAGGCCAGGTGCCGAGTGCCTTCGGTGTGGCGGGCCCCGACGGCAAGCCCCTGCCCCTGGTGCCCATGCAGTTCAACTTCGTGCTCGGCGTGCTCGGCTGCGCCTCGGCCACGGTCGACAACCTGGTGTGGATGGTGAAGAACATTCCCGCCGGCAGCACCTGGACGGCCACCGGCATCGGCCGCAATGCCTTCACGCTGGCCGCCCCCGCCATCGTCATGGGGGGCAACGTGCGTGTGGGCTTCGAGGACAACCTCTACCTGGAGCGCGGCGTGCTGGCCAAGAGCAACGGCGAGCTGGTCGACAAGGTGGTCCGCATGGCCAAGCTGCTGGGTCGCCCCATCGCCACGAGCGACGAGGCCCGCGAAATCCTCAGCTTGAAGAAAAGATAAGTTTCCACTGACGTGTAAACGGTGATGGAACGAAGGGAGTAGGGGAGCGCAGTCTTTCGGCCCTTGGATCCATCACCTTTTTGCATAGGTATCATGACAGCAATGAAGAGACTATTAGTTATGCTGGCAGCCTGCGCCGTGGCCCTCGGCGCGGCGGCCCAGCCGCAGATCGACGCAGAGGGCTTGCGCCAGTGGCGCCTGTCGCACCAGAAGCGCGACGCCTCACAGGCCTACCGTCAGTCCACCCTCCCGCTGGCCCCGGCCGTCAAGGGCGCCCCCGCCAGCCGGACGAAGGGGATGCCGCAAGGGCCCGTGTGGTTCCCCGGCGAGTGGGAGGAGGTGCAGGCCATCATGGTCACACCCTTCTACATCTACTACCCCACCGAGGGCTCGGCTGTGGTGGCCGATCCCATCGTGCCGGGCTATGCCTACTACTACCAGTCCTACAACTCGCGGCAGCCGTCGGGCATAGGCCCCTATGCCTCGATGATGGACACCGCCAACCTGAGCGGGACCGGCGACGTGCCGTTCTACCTCATGGACGCCATCCAGATGGGCGGCGCCCAGGCCTGGGTGCGCATCGAGCAGGAGGCCGACACGGCCCTCGTGCTGCGCAAGCTGCAGCGCATGGGGCTCCGCAGCTCCAACCTGCGCTTCCTCGTGGCGCCGGGCAACAGCTTCTGGTTCCGCGACTGCGGCCCCATCTGCTTCTACTACGGCGAGGGCGACACGGTCGGCATGCTTGACTTCGAGTACTACCCTGGTCGCGCCCTCGACGACTCGCTGCCTGTCTACGTCGAACGCCAGTTCGGTCTGTCCAATTTCACCACCCAGATCGAGTGGGAGGGGGGCAACTGTGTGGTCGATGGTGCCGGCATGGTGCTCTCGAGCGACGCCATCTATAGCACCAACCGCGACACGGTGGGCCAGCTGGTCTGGGATGGGGTGAACACAGGCACCATCAGATACAGCCGCAAGGCCTCCCTGACGCGCGCCCAGGTGCGCGACAGCCTGCAGGCGCTCATCGGTCACCGCGCCACTCACATCCTGCCTGCCTTCCGCTACGACGGCGGCACAGGCCATGTGGACCTCTACGCCGACATGCTTGACGAGAACCTCTTCGTCTTCTCCATCATGCCTGAGGCCTACAGCACCTGGCTCGACTATCGCACCGGGGCCCGGAATCGCGACTCGATCTGCAGCTATCAGAGCATCTTTGGAGCCAACTACCGCTGCCGCACGATCCCCTTCCCGTCGACCAACAGCGGTGGCAACTTCACGAGTCAGAACCAGTACGACAACTTCTACACCCGCACCTATTCGAACCACACGTTCGTCAACAAGCTGATCATCCAGCCTTGCTTCTCGCCCGTCGGCAGCGACCTCATGCCCACCGCCGACTGGGACCGCGCCAACATCGAGGAGGTGAAGAAGGCCTACCCGGGCTATACGATCTACTGCGTCGACGTTCGCTCGTTCGACGGTTCGGGCGGCGCCATCCATTGCATCACCAAGCAGATCCCCGCCGAGAAGCCCATCCGCATACTGCACCAGGCCATCTACGGCAACACCGGCACGACCTACATGTCTTCCGGCGTGCCTGTGCTGGCCAAGGTGACCTCGGCCGACGGCATCGACACCGTGGTGCTCCACTATCGCGTCGAGGAAGGCGAGTGGCGTCAGGTGGCGATGGTGCCCGACGCAGTCGGACAGTACGCCGCGCTGATCCCCACCGGCAGCATCACGCTGACGGACTATGTGCGGATCGACTACTACATCAGCGCC
Organism: uncultured Bacteroidales bacterium; assembly: GCA_946183915.1. Lineage (GTDB taxonomy): Bacteria > Bacteroidota > Bacteroidia > Bacteroidales > P3 > Colimorpha. Next base: position 2,304 of record CAMHDJ010000005.1, read on the forward strand.
ACCAGCGGTGCCGGCAAGACCATCACCAAGCCCATGACGGCCCTCGAAGGGGGCTACCACACCTTCTACCTGGGCGAGAACCCGGCGGTGGGTGTGCGGGAGGTGGAGGCCGACGAGGCCTTCGGACAATTCTACCCCAACCCCGCCAGCGAGACGGCATGGATGCAGATTGACCTGGGTCGCGGCGACAGCTACCGGGTGGCAATCGTCGATGCCGCCGGCCGCACGGTGCACACCTCCGACCTGCAGGCCGAGGGGACGGTGCTCTTCAGCATCGACGCACAGCGCCTGACGCCGGGTATGTACACCGTCGTGTTCAGCAACGACCGCGCCCGCGTGGTCCGCAAACTCATCATCCCCAGCCGATAGCCCGCCATGCCAGAGAGAATTCCCGGGCAGGAAAGCCCGTTTGCACACCTGACCACCGAGCAGAAGGCCGACCTCTACGAGCGTGCCGCCGAGCTGTTCAGCGACAACAAGAGGGCCCTCTTCGACCGCCTGGCGCCGCTTCGCACGCGGCACATCAGCGTGGTGCTCGAGGACGTCTACCAGAGCCACAATGCCGCCGCCGTGCTTCGCTCGTGCGACTGCTTCGGGGTGCAGGACGTCCACGTCGTGGAGGCCAACAACCCCTTCAACCCCGCCGGCGACGTGGCCGTGGGCAGTGCCAAGTGGGTCGACTACTACCGCTACCGCTCCATCGGCGACGTCTACGCCCGTCTGCGCGCCCAGGGCTACCGCATCGTGGCCACCCTGCCGCACGAGCGCGACTGCATGATCGGCGATCTGGACATCAGCCAGAAGACCGCCCTCGTGTTCGGCACCGAGCTCACGGGGCTCACCCCCGAGGCCATCGAGGGCGCCGATGCCTACGTGAAGATCCCCATGTACGGCTTCACCGAGAGCTTCAACATCTCGGTCTGCGCCGCCCTCAGCCTCTTCTCGCTCACCGAGCGCATGCGCTCGGCGGAGGGCATCGACTGGCGCCTCCCGGCCGACGCCCTGCTCGACCTCAAGCTCCACTGGGCCATGCAGGCCATCCGCGACGGCGAGCGGGTAATGGAACATTTACTCGCCGAAATAAAAAAATAGTTGTATATTTGCACCCGGAACAAGGAAATAGTAATAACAACCTAAAGTGTTAGATATGAAAAAGATATTGCTTTTGGCAGCCGCAGCAACGCTGCTTCAGGGCACGGTGATTGCCCAGAATCTGAAGTCGGTTCCCGAAAAGGACGTCCGTGTGAACTACGTGAAAGACTTTCAGCGGCAGGTGAAGGATGCCACCGACATTGCCTGGTGGCAGGTCGACTCGCTCACCTACAAGGTGACCTTCCTCGACAACGAGAACAGTCGTCAGGCCATGGTCTTCAGCAACAAGGGGTCTGAGACGCACTACATCATCGAGAAGCAGTACTACCCCTCGGCCATCAAGGACACCGTCTCGCACCTCTTCCCGAAGCACACCATCCAGGAGGTCTGGGTGCGCAAGATGCGCGGCAAGATGACCTACCAGGCCGCCATCGCCAAGAAGAGCGGCTTCCTCTGGTGGAGGAAACTGAAGGACTGCAAGACCCTCAACTGGGAAGTCGACGGCAAATATATCAACGCCGAGTAACTTTTCCGACTCTCTGCCGTGGGTAGCGGATGCCTTGACTCCCTGTCAAGGCGCTGCTACCCACTTCTTTATGCTCTCGCCAGAAGGCTTCCATCAGTCCGGCAACAGGGTAGAATCAAGGCAGAATCAGGGTAGAATCAGGGTGTCACCATAGACTTGGTATAGAGTTGGTATAGACTTGGTACGGTCTTGGTGTAGGCTTGGTGGGGGGATGGAGCGCCTTGCCGGGGGCGGCGCGGCCGCCGGTACGGGCCGGCGGTGGGGGAGAAATGCGGTTGCAAAGATACGAAAAAAAATCGACATGGAGATCGGCGGGACGAAGATTTTTCGCCAACCGCTCTAGATGTGGGCACAAAAAAAGAGGCCTCCCGCGGGAGGCCTCAGTGGGTGATGCCCCTGAAGGGCGAGGTTACTGCACTTTGACGTCGTCGAGGAATAGCCAGTAGGCGTCGGTGTCGTTGTGGCGGAAAGCGATGTAGATGCTCTGGCCCTTGTAGGCGTCGAGGCTGATGGAGCGGGCGGTGTAGCCGGACTGCTCGTTGATGCCGGTGCTCACGCGCTCGGGTTCCTGCAGGGTGCCGGTGATGGTGAAGGTGCCATCGGCCAGCGTGCCGACCACGACCGAGTACTGGTCGGGGTACTGGGCTTGGAAGTTGGTCACCTGGTAGGTGAGCGTGCGGCCCTCGTTGGGGATGAAGAGCTTGGGCAGGACGAGGTACTGGTCGGTGGTGAGGGCACCGATGCCGTTGATGAAGGAGGCGGAGCAGATGCAGTCGCTACCGTCGATGCCGAGGTCGGAGCCGCCGTTGCCGTTGGTGGCGAACCACGACTGGGAGGCGAGGATCCAGTTCTGGCCGTCGCCGTCGGCGTCGATGGCGGTCCAGCCGGCCGGGAAGCCGTTGTTGAAGTTCTCGTCGATGGTGGTGGGCAGGTTCTCGGTGTTGCCGCCGTTGTTGCCGCCGCCGTTGCCGTCATCGGTGTTGTCTTTGTCGCACCCGACCGCCAGGGTCATGCCAAGGGCGATTGCCGCCATGGCGAAGAATCGTACTGTCTTTTTCATGATTGTTGGTTTTTAAGTTATTGGGTTTTTATTTTAGGGTTTCAAATCCAAGTGCAAAGGTATGACATGTTTTTCGATTTTACAAATTTTTAACAGAAAAATCTTTTGTGTATGTTCTCGAATCTGTTTCGTTGTATTGTGTTTATTGTTGATTATTAGTGCTTTGTGGTGTGTTGTGAGGCGGGTGTCCGTTCGGTATCTTGCCGTGAGGGGCGGGGCGCTGGACGTTAAAGGTGCGCAACTGTATGGAGTGTTTCGCTCGATTATATTGGGGAGGGAAACGGAACAACCGCGTCACATACGACCCCGTTTCCTCAAAAGGTGTTTGGGTCGATACCGCTGTCAAGATGGACACGAGCACAAAAGCCGCCGCTTCACGGTGTACAATATGGAACAAGACCGATGGATCCAACGATGTGATAAATGAGGGGAGCGGCCCATCGGGCCGCTCCCCTCATTTTATTGGTTGTGCCGACGTCAGGCTATTCTGCGTCGCGGCCGTGGCAGTTCTTGTACTTCTTGCCGCTACCGCAGGGGCAGGGGTCGTTGCGGCCGACCTTCTTCTCGACGTGGACGGGCATGACGTGCTGCGGTTGCTGGGCGCTCTGGTCGATGGCCTGACGCTGCTGGGCGGCGGCACGGTCAAAGTCGTTCTGGCGACCGGCGCGCAGTCCGCGCTGGGGAGCCTGAGGCTGACGCGCCTCGCGCACCTGGCTCTCGTCGGGCAGGGGCAGGGTGGCGCGGGAGAGGAAGCTGGTGATCTCGCGGTTGATGTTGAGCAGCATCTGCTCGAAGAGCTTGAACGACTCGAACTTGTAGATCAGCAGGGGATCCTTCTGCTCGTAGGCGGCGTTCTGGACGCTCTGGCGCAGGTCGTCGAGCTGGCGGAGGTGCTCTTTCCACTGGTCGTCGATGATGGCGAGGGTGATGCCCTTTTCGATGCAGAGCTGCAGCTCGCGGCCGTGGGTGTCGTAGGCCTTCTTGACGGGGACGACGCAGTTCAGCGTCTTCTTGCCGTCGGTGATGGGGAAGGCGACGTTGACGTAGCGAGTGTTCTCGGCGATGTTCTTGATGAAGGGCCAGGCGGCCTCGCAGAGGCGCTGCATGCGGTCGCGGTAGGCCTGGAAGCACTGGTCGTAGAGCAGCTGGATGGCGTCCTTGCGGTGCAGCGACAGGAACTCGCGCTCGCTCATCGGCACCTCATGGGCGAAGACCTTGATGACCTCGAGTTTGAAGTCGTCCCAGTCGGAGCCTTCGGTGTAGAGCAGCTCGCAGGTGTCGTAGAACATGTTGCTGATGTCGATCGAGAGGCGGTCGCCGTAGAGGGCGTTGCGGCGCTTGTTGTAGATGACGGTGCGTTGGTTGTTCATCACGTCGTCGTACTCGAGCAGGCGCTTACGCATGCCGAAGTTGTTCTCTTCCACCTTCTTCTGGGCGCGTTCGATCTGCTTGGTGATCATGGAGTGCTGGATGACTTCGCCCTCCTGGAGGCCCATGCGGTCCATCACCTGGGCGATGCGCTCGGAGCCGAAGAGTCGCATGAGGTCGTCTTCGAGGCTGACGAAGAAGAGGGAGGATCCGGGGTCGCCCTGACGGCCGGCGCGGCCACGCAGCTGGCGGTCGACGCGGCGACTCTCGTGACGCTCGGTGCCGATGATGGCCAGACCGCCGCGCTCGCGCACGTCGCCCTTGAGCTTGATGTCGGTACCGCGGCCAGCCATGTTGGTAGCGATGGTGACGCGGCCGGGTTCGCCGGCCTGTGCCACGATCTCGGCCTCCTTCTGGTGCAGCTTGGCGTTGAGGACGTTGTGGGGAATGTGCTTCATCTTGAGCATCTTCGACAGCAGCTCGGAGGTCTCGACGCTTGTGGTGCCCACCAGGACGGGACGGCCCTCGCCGACGAGGCGTTCCACCTCGTCGATGACCGCCTTGAACTTCTCGCGCTTGGTCTTGTAGATCATGTCGTCCATGTCGACGCGCGCGATGGGCTTGTTGGTGGGGATCTCGACCACGTCGAGCTTGTAGATGTTCCAGAACTCGCCCGCTTCGGTCGAGGCCGTACCGGTCATGCCGGCCAGCTTCTTGTACATGCGGAAGTAGTTCTGCAGGGTGATGGTGGCATAGGTCTGGGTGGCGGCCTCCACCTTGGCGTTCTCCTTGGCTTCGACGGCCTGGTGCAGTCCGTCGCTCCAGCGGCGGCCTTCCATGATGCGGCCCGTCTGCTCGTCGACGATCTTCACCTGGTTGTCCTCGGTGAGGATGTAGTCGACGTCGCGCACGAAGAGGGTGTAGGCCTTCAGCAGCTGGTCGACGGTGTGGACGCGTTCGCTCTGCACGGCGAAGTCGCTGTAGATCTTGTCCTTGGCTTCGGCCTTCTGCTCGGGGGTGAGGTCGGCGTTCTGCTCCACTTCGGCGATGGCGCTGCCGATGTCGGGCAACTGGTAGAAGTTGGGATCCTCGCCCAGCGAGGTGAGGTATTCCATGCCTTTGTCGGTGAGTTCCACCTGGCGGTTCTTCTCGTCGATGACGAAGTAGAGCTCGTCGTCGATGATGTGCATGTACTTGTTCTGCTCCTGCATGTAGAAGTTCTCGGTCTTCAGCAGGATGCTCTTGATGCCGCTCTCGGAGAGGTACTTGATGAGGGCGTTGCTCTTGGGCAGGCCGCGGTAGGCGCGCAGCAGCTGCTTGGCGCACTCGTCCTCGGGCTTGGGGTCGGGGTTGGCGCTGATGCCCTTCTTGGCCTCGGCCAGTATGTTCGTCACCAGCTGGCGCTGGGCGTTGTAGAGCTTCTCGATGGTGGGCTTGAAGCGGTAGAACTCCTGCTCGTCGTCGTCCTTGCCCGTGGGGCCGCTGATGATGAGCGGCGTGCGGGCGTCGTCGATGAGCACCGAGTCCACCTCGTCCACTATGGCGTAGTTGTGGCCGCGCTGCACCAGCTCCTCGGGGTTGCGGCTCATGTTGTCGCGCAGGTAGTCGAAGCCGAACTCGTTGTTGGTGCCGTAGGTGATGTCGCAGTTGTAGGCGCGTTTGCGCTCTTCGCTGTGGGGTTCCCACTTGTCGATGCAGTCGACCGTGAGGCCGTGGAACTCGAAGAGCATGCCCATCCACTCGGAGTCGCGCTTGGCCAGGTAGTCGTTCACCGTGACCACGTGGACGCCCTTGCCGGGCAGTGCGTTGAGGTAGACGGGCAGGGTGGCCACGAGGGTCTTACCCTCGCCGGTGGCCATCTCGGCGATCTTGCCGCTGTGCAGCACGGCGCCGCCGATGAGCTGCACGTCGTAGTGCACCATGTCCCAGGTGACCTCGTTGCCGCCGGCCATCCAGTGGTTCTGGTAGATGGCCTTGTCGCCCTCGATGGTGATGGAGGCGTGGGTGGCCGCCAGGTCGCGGTCGTGGTCGGTGGCGGTCACCTCGACGGTGGCGTTCTGCGCGAAGCGGCGGGCCGTGTCTTTCACCACGGCGAAGGCCTCGGGCAGTATCTCGTCCAGCACCCGCTGGGTCTTCTCGTAGCTCTGTTTCTCCAGTTCGTCGATGCGCTTGTAGAGGTTCTCCTTCTCGTCGATGGGCATGTCGTACTCGGCCTCGATGCGGTCGCGCAGCTGCTTCAGTTCGTTCTCCTCGGTCTCGATGGCCGAGGCAATCTTCTGGCGGAATTCGATGGTCTTGCCGCGCAGCTGGTCGTTGCTGAGGGTCTGGATGGTGGGGTAGACGGCCAAGGTGGCGTCGAGCAGGGGTTTCACCTCCTTCAGGTCGCGCTGGCTCTTGTTGCCGAACAATTTTGTCAGTATGTTGGCCATTTTCTCAAATGCTTTTTCTTACTATTAATGTATCTATCAATGTGTTGTAGTCCCTTGTCGAGGGGCGTTGCAAACTACAAAGATACAAAATATTTTAATATTATATCTCTTCGACCCGAAAAAAGTCGAAAAAACACCCATCCCCTCTGCATCCCCTCTGCATCCCCTCTGCATCATCCAGGCATCAACTAGGCATCATCCAGGCATCAACTAGGCATGTTTGCCTGTCGGAAGTCTTCTGAGAAAGCCGAAAAAGGGAGGCAATAATTTCGACGGGCGAGCGTTACTGGGAGGTAAAACATTGACGAAATGGAAACGATCAAGAAGATATACAAGATAGGTTTCGGCCCCAGCAGCAGCCACACCATGGGGCCCCACCGTGCGGCCACCATGTTTGCCGCCCGCACCAAGAACACCGCCTCGCGCTACCGCGTCACCCTCTACGGCTCGCTGGCCGCCACCGGCCGCGGCCACCACACCGACCAGGCCATCGTCCGCGGCCTGGCGCCCAAGGAGGTGGAGATCGTCTGGCGCCCCGATGTGGTCAAACCGTTCCACACCAACGGCATGCTCTTCGAGGCGCTGGATGCCGACGGCGGTGTCGTCGACCACTGGCTGGTCTACAGTATCGGCGGCGGCTATCTGGCCACCGAGGAGGGCGAGGTGCCGCTCGGCATCACCCCCGAGGGCGAGGTCTATCCGCACAACACCATGCGGGACATCATGGAGTATATCGACCGGGAGGGGCTGAGCTACTGGGAGTATGTGGAGCAGTGCGAGGACGGGACGTTGTGGATGTACCTCGAGGAGATGTGGCAGCAGATGCAGCAGACCATCGAGGAGGGGCTGCAAGATGACCGTGTCATTGCCGGCGGCCTGCACCTGCGCTCCAAGGCCCACCAGTACTTTGTCCGCGCCAGCGGCTTCAAGCCCTCGCTGCAGAGTCGCGCCCTGGTCATCGCCTACGCCTTGGCCACCAGCGAGCAGAACGCCTGCGGCGGACGCATCGTCACCGCCCCCACCTGCGGCTCCAGCGGCGTGCTGCCGGCGGTATTGTATCATCTGAAGAAGAACCACGGATTCAGCGACCGCGAGATCCTGCGGGCCATGGCCACGGCGGGCCTTTTCGCCAACGTCATCAAGACCAACGCCACCATCAGCGGCGCCGAAGCGGGCTGCCAGGCCGAGGTGGGCAGCGCCTGCGTCATGGCCGCCGTGGCCAGCAACCAGCTCTTCGGCGGCAGCCCCAAGCAGATCGAGTACGCCGCCGAGATGGCCATGGAGCACAACCTGGGCCTCACGTGCGATCCGCTGTGCGGCCTCGTGCAGATACCCTGCATCGAGCGCAACGCCATGGCCGCCCTCCGCGCCCTCGACATCAACATCTACGCCATGATGAGCGACGGCCGCCACATCATCAGCTTCGACAAGGTGGTCCGCACCATGAAGCTCACCGGCCACGACCTCCCCAGCCTCTACAAAGAGACCTCCCTCGGCGGCCTGGCCCTGAACGACTGATGCCCTTCGGAGAGCCTTTAGGTTTTACTCCCCCTTTACTCAAAGTTTAATCAAACTTTGCCTCGGTCTATGGTAAGTCTAAGGATGTGATGATGTTTGTGTGGTGTAGCTATTGCTCTACTTGAGCCTCCCGCAGCACCGATTTCAGTCGCGGACAGTCCTCTATCTGCTCCACGAAATGGACATGCGGGACGCCTACCATCTCCAGCGTCCCCTGCGGAGTGTCGAAAGATATGGTCATTGTCCCGCCAGACGCCAGCGCGTTCATCACCACGTATGGCGGCAACATCATCCGCTTGACACCTGCATCGGGCGTGTCGACAAACACATCGCTCTCCGTCAGCCGTTGAAACACGTTCCCTGCGCTGTCGGTGAACGACACCTGAAGGTTGTCGACAACGGTGTCTGTGTAGTTGTACACAATCAAAAGCGCTGTCGAAAGCTCGTTGCCATCCTCCTTGCTGAGCATCAGATTCGCGAAACGTTCTGGTGCCTGCCACGAAAGACCAATGAATGAGGTGTACATCAGATCAAAATGCTCTCGGCTGGAGGTGTACCATGCCGCATCCGCCACCAGGTAGCCCAAGATATTGCATTCGCAATCGAGATTAAACAGCCAGGGATTATTATATATCTTCCCGTAGATGTTGCGTGTCGTGGCCCGCATCATCAAGGGGAACACCAGCGAGGAGTCGTGCACGATAGCATCGCTGATAGTGGTCTGCACTTGGCACAGCTTTTCGCACAAGAGCCCAGAGTTCTCTGTGCTGTCATCCACCAACCGATACAGGGTGTCTATCTGATCGAGGATAGCCTGCCGCTGCGGTTCATTGATTTCATAATCTGCCGCCCACTCCCGCAAGAAATCTGGCCACCGGACATTGGGGTTATCCTCTGTGGTTTTGTGCGATGTGCCACAGGCCGAAAGAGCCACCATGCTTAAGGCTACAATTGCAATTTTACGCATAAGACCTTATCAAATGTCAAAGAACTGTTCAATCCTGCGTGAAGTGTTTGCCGGTAAATCTGTCATATAAACGGCATGGTGTGAAACCCCCATTTCTTTTAACCATTTATCAAGACAGTACCCTAGTATCTGCTCGTCTTTTTGACTATTTTTTTCTGGTGCTACTTCCAAAACAAGCACCTCTAAATTATCTAAACAGATTCCTTGGGGTACAATAAGGCCAAAGTCATCACTCTGCATTGCTGCGATAGGGTCGGCAGATTGGCGATATTTCCCTATTGTTTTTCCAATTAATGATTGAACACGATTTCCTGCTTTTTGGGCCGTTGTGGGATCATAAATATACCCATCAGTTAGAATGACAAGAACATTGCGATAGATGGTATCCCGAGCTATACAATAATCTTTAGCCTTGTTTTGGAAGAATCGCCAAATATCACTTCCTGGGAATTTGTTTCCTGCAATTGTTTGCATATAGATCTCCTGCAATGTCTCTGAAAAGTCAGCAGTGATATTATCATATATTTCTTTCTTCTGCTTTACGTCCATTTTTGAGCAATCAACAATTAAATGCCTTTGCAATTGGTCTATATTAGGAATTGCTGGTGCTGGTTCCATAAACACCTGTATGCGTCCATTGGCATCAAATGCTCCTCTATCTTCCATATCCTTTTTAAAGAATTCAACAATACCGTTTATAATAGCCAAATCACGTTCTTGGTGTGTAGGCGAGGCAGGATGTACACTGGGTGAAATACGATCTGACAGGTCGAGTAAAATAGATATATTCAACTGTTTGGGTTCTTCTGTATTTTCATTGACACTAGTCGGTTTGCAACCAGCAAATAATAATGCAAGCAGTATTGCTGCGTAAAAGATTGTTTTTTTCATATTGATTAGGAATTAAATTGTTTCAAATTGACTTGCGATACTTGCAAGGAAAGCATCCTTGGTTTCAATGACTAACTTTTTATCGGCATCAGAGAAGTTGTGGAATGTCATATAAGCAATCCACCCGTTTACAGCTTCATTTATACCGAGACGAACATCTGATTTCAAAACAACTGTAGATGCCATGGTGTTTTTCAACTCCTTTATCTTGCCATTAATAGTTGTGATAGACTCTTCTTCTTTTGCAATATCTGTCTTCAGTTCCTTACAGCGCACCTTGTAATCAGCAATCTTTTTCTCCAACTCGTCAATAGTCGTCTTGACTCTATCAAGTTTATAATACTCCTTCATAACAAAGTTGAACACCAACCCCCAAATGATATATACTACAAATCCTGAGAAGATAATGGTCCAAAACCGTACATCAACAAATGCCATAGAGAGGTTATACGGCGGCATATCTGTAAAACTACCGGCTCGCTGTAATTCATATATTTTCTCTACAATTTCGTATGCAAGAATTGTGTCAAATAAAAAAGTTACTACTATGAGTGCCCCTATTTTTGCGAAGTTAGCAACAGGTTTTGACGAGCTATCGTTGCTAAAACGATGGATAAGATAGCCTAGTCCTAGAAAGACAGCAGGAATGGTACAAATAAGTATAACCTCCATAATGCCATCACCCATAGCTTTGCCAATGGCTTGTGCATCAAAGATAGCTGCGGCAATTCCCATTTTGCCATTTGTAAATTCCTTAAAAAATGCAGAATAGGCCGCAGAACTGTAAAATACGAAAAGATAAACCGTCAAAAATAGAATTATTATTAGACCTATTACGAATGAGGCAATCGGACTCCCTTTCTCTTTCAATATTCGCGATGGATCCTGTCGTATTGCTGCTATTTCCGACTTCTTTTCTTCTATTTTGTGTTCTTCAAAGTCAAGTTCTTTCTTTTTGTCAAACTTCTTTTGTTCATGATTGTCCAATTCTGATTGTTGAAGGTCAATCTTGCTCTGTAGTTCGGCTTTTCTCTCGGTCTGTTTTTGCTCATCCTTTTCCACCTGTTGCTTGATTCTCATATATACTTCATGCAGCATCGGGTGGATTATTTGTGGACTTCCTCCCATCTCTTCAGCACGCTGCTTGCCAAAGTTGTTGAATGCTTGAACTATATCCGTTGTCTGTTGAGATTCTAAGATTGGTGGCAAACCTGCCTTCTCTTTCTTGCTGGAAAATATACTCAGTGCCATATATTCAGCCCTCCTTAATTGTTTTAATTATCTCGTCAAGAGAATATCCTTGCTTCACTTTGTCAATCATAAAATCGGCAATTGCATCAACATTCGAGTCTTCAAATTCAAACAATATACAGTATCGTTTTAAAGCCTCAACCTCATTCGCATCAACATCGCCGTCTGCAAGAATTATCTCTGTAAGGTCATAAAGAAAACCAATTTTCTTTTCCAATGTATCTGGCAATGTTGATTTCACAGGAGACAATAATAACTGGTTGAACTCTGCGGGAGAGACACCATGACGTAAGCCAATTGAATACACTTGAACAAGTTCTTCTGGCTTAACGTTTCCATCGGCTAATACCATGTTGTAAAGGTTCATGAAGTGTGACTTCATTTCATCTGTCATCATAACAGCAATCTTTTCTATTCTCCGCCACCTCCAACGGAGTATTAACTTTTACCAATAAGAAAAGGCATGAGGTTATGTGCTCATGTCGTTTATCTATAGGTATCGCCAAACACCTTTGCAGGAACGAACTTTATTTGGGAACATATCTCACGCCTGACGGTATGCTGAGATATATAGCATACACACTCAAGCGAAAGCATATAATGCTCTTCCTCCTGCTTTAAATTTGGCGAATTTATAGATAAGGACAGTATTGCAATGCTTTTCTTGCTTACAACTTTCGCTCTCGAAAGTCGGTGCAAAGATACAAACATTTCCCGATATGGCAAAATAAAGTTTACTGTTTAAGGTTTAAAGTTTAAGGTGGCTGGCGCATTTCCCCGATATGGCAAAATAAAAATGCTGCCGGCGCGCGGAAGGAACTTCCGCGCGCCGGCAGCTTGGGGGGGGGGGGGGACGTCCAGATGCTACCGGAACTGGACGATGGTCATGGTGTCGCCCGGGGAGGGGACGAGGCGGAGGCCGCGGGTGGGGAGCCACTGCATGAGGGCGGCGCTGTCGGGCGTGTTGGTATAGGCCATGGGGCCGAACTCGTCGAAGGTGCTGACGTAGAGCGTGTCGTCCCAGCGCTGCTGGCGGATCAGCGGGATGCGCAGCCGGTCGCGGCAGGCGTTCTCCACTTCGGCCAGGTTGACGCCGGGGTGCTCCTCGAAGGGGCCTGTGAAGGCGTGCTGCATCAGCAGGGCGCTGTCCTCCACCACCAGCCGCAGGGCCGGCAGCCGGAGGGTGTCAATGTGTATGAGGTTGCTGTCGCGCATGGCCTCCAGCAGGGGGCTGTAGTCGCTCTTGGTGCCGAAGCGGCGGTCGACCACCGTCATGCGGTAGTAATTCGACTTGTGGCTGCGGCCGATGTCGTAGTAGTGGAACAGCAGAGGGTTGTCGATGCTGTCGGCGTGCTGCTGGTTCCACGCCAGGTTGTAGGCGAAAGCCGTCAGCGGCTCGCAGTGCACCAGGGTGTCGCCCCGTTGGCTGTGCTCGAATTCGTCGCCGTAGCGCAGCGTCAGCTCGTAGCGGTCGGTGCTGACGGTGGCGGACCAGGTGGCGGTCACGATGGCCAGGGCAGCGATGGCCACCGTGTTGTTGGCCACATGCAGCAGCACGGCCCAGAGGAAGCCGTGGTTGAAGACTAGGTAGCAGGCCAGCAGGCCGAAGCCGAAGTCGCTGAGCATGACCAGCACGGCGTCGAGGTCGACGTCGATGAAGTTGCCGCGGTGGGCGGCGGCGAAGAGGGCCGAGGTGAGGAGCATCAGGATGATGTCGCGCACCTTGGGATTGCGGAGCACGAAGAGGCACAGCGCCATGGCGGCCGCTACCGGCAGCGCGGCCCACCACAGGTTGGTGACACTCCATACGTATGCGGTGGCCAACAGCAGGGACACGATGCCGCACCAGCGTCTGCCGGTGGCCCAGAGGCGGAAGGCCGACTCCTCGAGCAGGGGCCCCACAAGGCAGATGAGCAGCGCGTTCATCCAGCGGGGCGTCAAGCGGTCGAACGAGGCGTCCATGTTCTGGTTGTCGCCGAAGAAGAGCCACGAGGCGGCCAGTCCGCCCACGGCGAGCGCCAGGCCCACCCATAGGGCCCAGCGGTATTTGATTTCTGATGTTGATTTCTTCATTAGATACGTTATTAGATACGTTAATCCTCGACCGCGTAGCCGAACTGCTTGAGGGCGCGGTCGCTGTTGCGCCAGTCCTTGAGCACCTTGACGTGGAGGCTGAGGAAGCAGCGCTTGCCGGTGAACTCCTCGATGTCGCGGCGGGCCTCGGTGCCGAGCTTCTTGATGGCCTTGCCCTGGTGGCCGATGAGGATGGCCTTCTGGCTGTCGCGCTCGACGAAGATGAGGCACGAGATGTTGTCGATGCCGTCGCGCTCCTCGTAGCTTTCGACGGCCACCTCGCAGCTGTAGGGGATCTCCTTCTGGTAGTAGAGGAGTATCTTCTCGCGCACGATCTCGCTGACGAAGAAGCGCATGGTGCGGTCGGTGAGCTCGTCGGTGGGGAAGTAGGCGGGGTGTTCGGGCAGCAGCGAGAGCACGGTGTCGAATATCTTGCCGACGTTGAAGCCCTCGGTGGCGGAACAGGGGATGATGATGGCGCGCGGGATCTCGGTCTGCCAGTAGGCAATCTTCTCCTGTATGGTGGCCTGGTCGGAGAGGTCGATCTTGTTGATGACGAGGATGACGGGGACGGTGCTATCCACCACCCGCTGCAGCACGTGGCGGTTCTTGAAGCTTTCGCCCACCTCGGTGACCAGCAGGAAGAGGTCGGCGTCCTGGAGGGCGGTGCCGATGAAGCCCATCATCTGCTCGTGCAGCTTGTTGGCGGGGTTGACGATGCCGGGGGTGTCGGTGTAGATTATCTGGAAATCATCCCCATTAACGATACCCATGACGCGCTTGCGGGTGGTCTGTGCCTTGGAGGTGATGATGCTGAGGCGCTCGCCGACGAGGGCGTTCATGAGCGTGGACTTGCCCACGTTGGGGTTGCCGATGATATTGACAAAACCGCTTTTCATGTTAGATGGTGTTTTTATGACAACGGAGACAACAGAGACAACAAGCAAACCTCAACATGAGGTTTGCTTAGGCGCGACAGCACGGTTGTCGTCGTTGTCATTGTTGTCGTCGGGTGAAAACCGTGTTGTTGTTTCGTTAGAAGTACTCGATGGTGCGGACGGTGGTGTAGGTGGGGATCATGCGGTCGCCGAGCATGTCGTACTCGGTGCAGCGGATCCAGTTGCCGTGGGCGTCGTATTCGCGCTGGTAGAGGGTGACGAACATCTCGGGCTCCTCCTCCGTGTAGTCGTAGAGGGTGTAGCTGGTGGGGTAGCCTTTGTCGTCGTACTCCCAGCGTTTCTCCTGCACCTTCTGCTTCGAGCGGTCGTAGACGACGGCCTTGTTGATCGTGCCGTCGGGGTTGTAGGTGTACACCTCGCGCTTGAAGACGTCGTTGCGGTGGTCGTTGTAGGAGCGCTGGCTGATGCGTCCCTCGGCATCGTGGATCAGCTGCAGACGGCTCTCCACCTGGCGCTCGGCGTCCTCGACGTAGATCTCGGTCAGCGTGTGCTCGGCGTCGTAGACGTAGTAGGTGCGGCCCACGACGTGCTCCTGGTTGTCGACGATGTGCTCCAGGGTGGTGAGGCCGAAGCCGTCGTGCTTGTAGCGGGTGCGGAAGATAATGTCCTCGGCCACCGAGAGGTAGGTCTGCGAACGGCGCTGGCCGTTCTGCTTGTACTCGGTGATGAGGTGCTCCAGCTGTTCGCCCCGTTCGAGGTTGTCGCTGAGGTCGTAGCGGGCCTCGTACATGCGCGAGTCGATGCGTTTCACGGTGCCGTGCAGCTCGTCGTCCTGCAGGTCGCGGCCGCTCTGTGCCGCCGCCGTGCCGCAGAGGGCGGTGAGCATCAGTGCGATGAGTATTTTGTTGATCTTCATAGTTCTAACCTTAATCTTTTGCGCATATAACGCACATCGGGCCGCTTTATTGTGTGTGGAGTGGAAAATAATTTAGTGGGTGGTGGGTAGTGTGCAGTGAGCAGTGTGCAGTGTGCAGTGAGTAGTGTGCAGTGAGTAGTGGGTAGTGGGTAGTGGGCAGCGCAGGCTATTGTCTTTTCACTTCTTTCACCTCCCTCACTTCTTTTATTCAAAAGGCATCATCCAGGCTCCGAAGCAATGTTTATGCCTGGATGATGCCTAGATGATGCCTGGATGATGCCTAGTTGATGCCTAGATGATGCCTAGTTGATGCAGAGGGGATGCAGAGATGATGCAGAGGGGATGTCAACCGCCGAAGTCGTCGTAGGCGATGCTCTCGGGGGCGACGCCGAGGTTGTCGAGCATGGTGGTGACGGCCTTGCTCATGGGGCCGGGGCCGCACATGTAGTACTCGATGTCCTCGGGGGCGGGGTGGCTCTTGAGGTAAGTCTCGTACATCACGTTGTGGACGAAGCCCGGGGTGTACTTCACGCCGGCGGCGTCGGCGGCCGGGTCGGGCCGGTCGAGGGCCAGGTGGAAGTGGAAGTTGGGGTGCGTCTTCTCCAGCTCCAGGAAGTCCTGCAGGTAGAACACCTCGTTCAGGGCGCGGGCGCCGTAGAAGTAGTGCATCGGGCGCTGCGTGCAGTGGAGGGTGCGGGTGAGGTGCATGATCTGCGCGCGGAGGGGGGCCATGCCGGCGCCGCCGCCGACCCAGATCATCTCGTTGCCCTGCGGGTCGTCGGTCCAGGTGCCGTTCTCGGTGCCGCGCACGTGGAACTCGCCGTAGGGGCCGCTCATCGTGACCTTGTCGCCGGGCTTGAGGGAGAAGATGTAGGAGGAGGCAATGCCGGGGTTGACGTTCTGGAAGCCGCTGCGGTCGGCCGTGAAGGGCGGCGTGGCGATGCGGACGGTGAGCATGAAGATGTCGCCCTCGGCCGGATAGTTGGCCATAGAGTAGGCTCGCACCGTAGGCTCGGGGTTGACGCACTGGAGGTCGAACATCTTGAAGCGCTCCCAGGCGGGCAGGTACTCGTCGCCGATGAGCGAGCGGTCGAAGTCGGCGTAGCGCAGCTTGAAGGCGGGAATCTTAATCTGCGCATAGCTGCCGGGCACGAAGTCCATGTGCTCGCCGGCGGGCAGCTGCACCTTGAACTCCTTAATGAAGGTGGCCACGTTGCGGTTGCTGACCACGGTGCACTCGTACTCCTTGATGCTGAGGATGCTCTGCGGGAGCTTCAGCGAGAGGTCTTCCTTGACCTTCACCTGGCAGCCCAGGCGCCAGCCTTCCTGTATCTGCTTGCGGCTGAAGTGGGGCACCTCGGTGGGGAGGATGCTGCCGCCGCCTTTGACGACGCGGCACTTGCACTGTCCGCAGCTGCCCTTGCCGCCGCAGGCCGAGGGGAGGTGGATGCCCTGCTCGCCGAGGGTGGAGATGAGGGTGCCGCCGGTCGGCACATCGAGCTGTTTGTCGTCGTTGATGGTTATCTTCACGTTGCCCTGCGGTATGAGCTTGGCACGCAGGATGAGCAGCGCCGCCACCAGGAGCAGGATGACGACCAGGATGATGATGATTGCGGTGAGTAGTGTTGTTGACATATTGTTTTCTTTTGAAGTGAATGAAGTGAGTGGAAGTGAGAAGTAGTGAGCGGACAAATGTTTCGTCGGGAGCTATTGTCTTTCACTCCCTTTCACTTCTTTTCACTTCCTCTCACTTCCAGATATTACAATTTGAATCCCATGAAGCTCATGAAGGCCATGCCCATGAGGCCGGTGATGATGAAGGTGATGCCGACGCCGCGCAGGGCCGGGGGGATGTGGCTGTAGCGCAGCTTCTCGCGGATGGCGGCGATGGCCACGATGGCCAGGAACCAGCCGATGCCGCTGCCGAGGGCGAAGACCGTGGCCTCGCCGATGTTGGCGTAGCCGCGCTCCTGCATGAAGAGCGAGCCCGACATGACGGCGCAGTTCACGGCGATGAGCGGGAGGAAGATGCCCAGCGAGTTGTAGAGGGCGGGGCTGAACTTCTCCACAATCATCTCCACCATCTGCACGATGGCCGCGATGACGGCGATGAACATGATGAGGCTCAGGAAGCTCAGGTCCACCTCGGCCAGCGAGGGTGAGATCCACGCCAGCGCGCCGGGGGCGAGGAAGAATTTGTTAAGCAGGTAGTTGATGGGCACGGTGATGAGCAGCACGAAGGTGACCGCGATGCCAAGGCCCGCCGAGGTCTTCACCGTCTTGCTCACGGCCAGGTAGGAGCACATGCCGAGGAAGAAAGCGAAGATCATGTTGTCGACGAATATCGACTTGATAAATATGTTAATGTAGTCCATGTTGCGAATGCGTTAATGTGTGAATGTGTTAATGCGTTAGTGTGTCATTTCAGCCGTTATCATTTTTTTCTTGATGTTGTAATGACTCAATTTAACCATATTTTCTCCCATTTGTCTTTCGGGTCTTCTTTTATGACGCTTTCGTATGCGTGATAGTCTTTGGCGTCGCGGTTGTATCCGATACCACGTATCCACGAAAGATACAAACCAATCTGTATGTCTTTACCCGTATCTTTTTTTTGCTTTACATACCAATCATTGCTTGTGGTTATCAACTCAATTACCTCTTGGCGTGTGAGTATGTAAAAGTCATATTCTGCTTTTGGCCCTTCTCCGTTGATATGCACAAATACCCACGGACCGACCACCTTTTCTTTCAGGTCTTTGATGTGCCCTTTGCAGTCAGATATGAGACCTGTCCGTATGTTTGGGTTTTTACCTGGGTTCGGGCAGGTCTTGACTTGTATCAAGCAGGTCTCTTTCCCGTTTATGCAAATTAAATCGGCACCTTTAAAGTTCCGTATGGCATCATTGAGGTTGATGGCATTCCAACCCATTTCCAGCAGTTTCAGTTTCACCGCTGTTTCCCCGATTAGTCCGATTTGTGCATTGTTCATGGCTATTCTTCTTTATTGCGCTGCTGCCACCATTTGTTACGCCAACCGTATTTTTCTCCAAACTGGCTCATCAGTTCATAAGCCTCATAATTCTGCATAAACGATGGTGTGATTTGTGCCCTTGTGAGCATTCTTTTTAGGCGTGGGAGGTTGGATTTCTCGCCGTAGGCTTCATACAAGAACTTCACGTTTCTTTTACACAGCGACATGGGGTCGCTCCAGTCAAGGTCGTAAAGCACCGTTCCCACGCGTATCAGGCTCTTGAACTCTTTGAGGGGGATTGCCTCACAATAACTCTTCATCAAGGCCGGCTCGCCGGAATCCAACATCTTGTCGACAGGGAATATCAATTCGGGATTCTTATCAGCCCACACGATGTCACCAGTATAAATATCATCACCGAAATCGTCCTTAAAAACAGTTCTCATACCTGCGAACAGCACTCGGTGAGCATAACCTATGTGGTGCGGCTGGCCGTGGAAAAAATCATCGCAGATACTTTCGTTGTGGTCTTCTTCCCACATCTCATTTGTGTCAAAAACATAGAAATCGTATTCCTCGGGAGAAAATTCACTAACGAGGAACTGACCGTATGGTTTGTAGCCGAAACAGTTTTCATCAAGCACATAGCGGATGGAAACATCCCACTCTGCGACCGAACCGAACGAGATTTTGTAGGCATCGCGGTTGCATAGGTCATGTAGCGTGGCTTCGTCAAGTACGGCGTTTTTTGGTAGATTAACGTTACTCATATTGTTTATGATGTTATAGGATTACAAATCCACCCCGCCGCAGCATTGCCGAAGGATCGCCGAAGGATCGTAGAAGGATCGAAGAAGGCAGAGGTATGTCATAGAGGGTTTCATTGCTCGCAAAGGTCTTTGTTGCGGGAGCGGTGCCACCAGATGATGAGGCCGACAAGGATGAGGGCCATGGGGGGCATGATCATCAGGCCGTTGTTCTCGTAGCCGATGCTGTAGAGGCCGAGCTTCTCCATGACGGGGTAGCCCCAGAGGGTGCCGCTGCCGAAGAGCTCGCGGACGAAGCCGAGGACGATGAGGATGACGCTGTAGCCGAGGCCGTTGCCGAGGCCGTCGAGCAACGAGGGCAGCGGCTTCTGCACCATGGCGAAGGCCTCGAGGCGGCCCATGACGATGCAGTTGGTGATGATGAGGCCCACGAAGACGGAGAGCTGCTTGCTGACGTCGTACATGTAGGCTTTCAGCACCTGGTCGACCAGCACCACGAGGGTGGAGACGACGACGAGCTGGACGATGATGCGGATGCGCGGCGGGATGGTGTTGCGCATGAGCGAGATGATGAGGTTGGTCAGGGCGACGACGACGGTCACCGAGATGGCCATCACCACGGCGGGCTTGAGCTGTGCCGTCACGGCCAGGCAGGAGCAGACGCCCAGCACCTGCACCAGGATGGGGTTGTTCTTGCTGAAGGGCAGTTTTATCAGATCGGTGTTCTTCATAGTGTTCAGTGTTTAGTGTTCAGTGTGGAGTAGTCCTCGTAGGCTTTGGCCAGCATGGCGGTGACGCCGTTGCTGGTCATGGTACCGCCGCTGATGGCGTCCACCTCGTAGGGGTTGCTCTTGTCGGCGTTCTTCTTCAGGTGGATGGGCTCGGAGTCCATGCGCTTGCCGATGAAGCGGGAGGCGAACTTGTCGGTGGCAATCTCGCCGCCGAGGCCGGGGGTCTCGCCCTTGTGGTCGAAGACGGCGCCCACCACGGTGCTGGTCTCATCCAGTGCCAAGTAGCCCCAGATGGGTCCCCAGAGGCCTGTGCCCTTCATGGGCAGGATGATACCGCCGGAGAAGGTGTAGTAGCCGTCGGCTTCGGTGACGTGCTGGGCATAGAGCTCGTCGGCGTTGTCGCGCGTGGCCTCGATACCGATGGTCTTGAGGATCATCTGCTTGGTCTCGGCGCGCTGGTTCTTCTCCTGCGCGGGCTTGAGGCTGACGCTGACCACGGTGAGTATCAGGGCCGCCACCACCACGAGCACGGCCGAGTAGATGAAGATGTAGCTGTTGCTGAAGTTCTTTTTCATTTTGCCAACCTCCTTTCTCTCATCTTGATGTTTCTAGCCACAACGCAATGGTCAATCAGCGGGGCCATGCAGTTCATGAAGAGGATGCTGAGCATCATGCCCTCGGGGTAGGCGGGGTTGCAGACGCGCAGCAGCACGGCGAAGGCACCGATCAGCAGGCCGTAGATCCACTTGCCGGTGTTGGTCTGGGCGGCGGTGACGGGGTCGGTGGCCATGAAGACGGCGCCGAAGGCGAAGCCTCCCATCAGGAAGTGGTAGTAGAACGGCAGCTGCATGTACTCGTTGTAGCCGATGGCGTTGAAGAGCAGACCCATCAGGCCGCCGCCGAGGAAGACGCTGAGCATGATGCGCCAGCTGGCGATGCCCGTGAAGAGCAGCAGGATGGCGCCCAGGGCGATGGCGATGACCGAGGTCTCGCAGGTGGAGCCGGGGATGGTGCCGAGCAGCATGTCGAGGGCCGAAGCCGTGGGATGCATGCCGGCGGCCAGCTCGCCCATCGGGGTGGCGCCCGCGATGGCGTCGCTGCCCCACAGGTCGTTGGCAATCCACACCTTGTCGCCGCTCATGTGGGTCGGGTAGCTGAAGAAGAGGAAGGCGCGTGCCACAAGGGCGGGGTTGAGGAAGTTCATGCCGCTGCCGCCGAAGACCTCCTTGCCGATGATGACGGCAAAGGCCACGGCCAGCGCCAGTTGCCACAAGGGTGTGGTGACCGGCACAATCATGGGGATGAGCAGACCTGTGGCGAGAAAACCCTCGTTGACCTCATGATGGCGCACCTGTGCGAAGGCGAACTCGATGAAGAGGCCCACCACATAGCTCACCACAATCATGGGAAGCATGCGGAGCAGACCGAACCAGAAGCAATGCCAGAAGCCCCAGTCGGTGCCGGCGGCCAGGTTGGTCTGGTAGCCGATGTTCCACATGCCGAAGAGCAGGGCGGGGATGAGGGCGATGACGACGATGATGATCGAGCGCTTCATGTCCACGGCGTCGCGGATATGGGCGCCGCTACGGGTGACGGTCTTGGGGGTGAAGGCGAAGGTATGGAAAGCCTCGTAGGTGCTTCCCAACCAGGCCCACTTGCCCTTGGGTTCTATCTTCTCGAACCAGTCTGATAACCATTTCATGTTCATGCTATAGCCTCCTTTCTGAGGACCTCGAGAGCCTCGCGGATGATGGGTTGGATGTCGGTCTTGGAGGGGTCGATGAACTCGCAGAGTGCGAAGTCCTCGGGCTCCACCTCGTAGATGCCGAGCTTCTCCTGCAGCTCCACATCGCCAACGATGCAGGCCTTGATGAGTTGCAGCGGGTAGATATCGAAGGGGAAAACACGCTCGAACTGCCCCGTGAAGAGGAAGGGACGCACCGAGCCGTGCATGTTGGTGTTGAACTGAGTGGGCAGCGGGTAGTGGGTTGTGGGGAGCAGACGTGCGAAACCGCTGAGGAAGGTCTTGCTGAAGCTGAACTTCTGGAGGCCCGGCATCAGCCAGCCCATGAAGTCGTACTGGTCACCCTCTTCGACGAGGGTCAGCTGCTGGTCGTACATGCCCAGGAAGCCGTCGGCCTCCACGCGCGTGCCGCTGAGCACGCTGCCGCTGATGATACGGGTGGCGGCAGGGGCGGAGCCCAGATGGGGGTAGTTGGAGTCCATCAGCTGGGCGTCGGTGATCCGTTTCAGGCAGGCGCCGACGGTGAGGCGGTAGTAGTGGGGTGCCTTGGCGGCAGGGCCACCGACGGCGACCAGCCGCTCGGGCCGGTACTCGCCCGTCGTCGCCCAGCGGCCGATGGTAGCCACGTCCTGAGCGCCGACATGCCAGATGCACTCTCCCTTGTTGATGGGGTCCAGTGCGGCCACGATGGTGCCGATGTTGCCGGCGGGGTGGGGCCCCTCGGCGCGCACCAGGCGCACGGGCGCCAGGGCCTGAAGCGCCGCTACACCGGCCTCGAAGTCGTGTTCACGGCCGCGCAGGGCGTACTGCAGGTCGGGTGCCAGCGGGTTGGTGTCGCGCAGGCTGACGTAGATGCCCTTGGGCTGGTGGTCGGGGTTGGCGATGGTGCCGAAGGGGCGCTCGCGCAGCATCCACCAGACGGGCGCCGAAGTGGAAAGTGGAAGGTGGGAAGAGGAAAGAGTATCTGGCGCGGCCTGCGCAGCCTCGCTTTCCACTTTCCGCTTTCCGCTTTTCACCACCACCTCCAGCAGTCGGCGTTTCTCGCCACGGACGATGGCCTCCACCACGCCGTCGACGGGCGAGGGAAGGGTCAGCCGCGGGTCGTTCTTGTCGGCCAGCAAGGGCTGGCCGGCGCTCACGCTATCGCCCTCGGCCACAAGCAGTCGCGGCACAAAGCCCACCACGTCGGTCGGCTTCACCGCGTAGCGGTCGATACTGCGTGCGTCAACGACATACCTCTCAGCGCAGCCGCCGAGAGGTATGTCAAGACCTTTCTTGATCTTTATGGTTTCGGTATTCATTTCTTTATTGTGAGATCCACAGGTTGCAGCATATTCTCAGGCTTGAGGATTTCGTCGAGTTGCTCTTTGGTGAGCAGGCCGTGCTCCAGCACGAGCTCGTAGACGCCGCGGCCCGTCTCCGAGGCCTCTTTGGCGATCTTGGTGCTCTGCTTGTAGCCGATGATGGGGTTGAGCATGGTGACGATGCCGATCGAGTGCTCCACCAGCTGGCGGCAGCGCTCCTCGTTGGCCTTGATGCCGTCGATGCAGAGGGTGCGCAGGGTGTCGTAGCCGTTCTCAAGCAGGTGGATGCTCTCGAAGAGGGTGTAGGCGATGACGGGTTCCATGACGTTCAGCTCCAGCTGGCCGTTGTCGCTGGCCAGGCTGATGGTCATGTCGTTGCCGATCACGCGGTAGCACACCTGGTTCATCACCTCGGGGATGACGGGGTTCACTTTGCCGGGCATGATGCTCGAACCGGGCTGGCGCTCGGGCAGGTGGATCTCGTTCAGGCCGCAGCGCGGACCGCTCGAGAGCAGGCGCAGGTCGTTGCAGATCTTGTTGGTCTTGATGGCCAGGCGCTTCATGGCGGCGCTGTAGGCGAGCATGCAGGTGGTGGCGCTGGTGGCCTCGATGAGGTTGTCGGCCAGGGTGATGTTCCAGCCGGTGATTTTGCGCAGGGCCTTGATGCAGGCCTCGCTGTAGCCGGGCTTGGAGCAGATGCCGGTGCCGATGGCGGTGGCGCCCATGTTGACCACGAGGAACTCGTCGGCCGTGGCGCGCAGGTTCTTGTACTCGCCGCGCAGCGAATCGGCGAAGGCGCCGAAGGTCTGGCCCAGGGTCATGGGCACGGCGTCCTGCAGCTGCGTACGGCCCATCTTGATCACGTGGGCGAACTCCTTGCGCTTGTAGTCCAGCGCGGCGATCATCTGCTCCAGGTGGGGCATGAAGCCCAGGTGCTCGAGGGCCAGGGCCATGTGGATGGCGCAGGGGTAGGCGTCGTTGGTGCTCTGGCTGGCGTTGACCACGTCGTTCGGCGAGCAGTACTGGTACTCGCCCTTCTGGTGGCCCATGCGCTCGAGGGCCAGGTTGGCGATCACCTCGTTGGCGGCCATGTTGGTGGAGGTGCCGGCGCCGCCCTGGATCATGTCGATCGGGAACTGGTCGTGGAACTTGCCTTCGATCAGCTGGTCGCAGGCCCACTGGATGGCCTCGCCCTGCTCGGGGGTGATCATGCCCACCTCGACGTTGGCCATGGCAGCGGCCTTCTTGGTGATGGCCAGGCCCCGGATGAAGTTAGGGTAGCTGCACAGCAGGTGGCCGCTGATGCGGAAGTTTTCCATTGCACGGCTGGTCTGAACGCCATAGTATGCCTCGGCAGGCACCTCGCGGGCACCCAGCAAATCGCTCTCACTGCGGTATTTTGTCTTTTCCATTACTCTGATTTTTATTTTTATTTGTTGATTTATAATCTTTTAGTATGTATTCCCCTCGGAAATGCGGCTGCAAATATACAAAAAAAAAACTACCCGTCGGCCGAATAATCCAAAATACCTAAAAGTGGTGGCTGAAACCTTGCTGGAGTGCTCCCAAGCGGGTGTCCACTTCCTAGCAGGATCGCGGCACGCTGCCGACGCGCCATCTGCGCAAGCATTCGAGTAATTAGCTTAAAATTGACCTGCGTAGCTTCGAGTAATTCGAGTCATTCGCCGTTACTTTAAATTTAAGTAAAATTAGGTTAAAAAATTAGATCGTGCACGTGAAGGGAGCCTCCAGTGGAGGCTTCCGATAGCGAAGCGGAGAACGACCCCCTCCGCGGGGTCGTCGGTGCAAAGCACCGATGCTGCGATCCGAAGACGCAGCCCAAAACAATAAATTTAAGTTAAATTATGTCAAAAAATTAGATCGTGCACGATCTAATTTGCACCTTTAAAACATTCAGGACGAGACGTCTAGCACTTCGGAAGGGTGCAAACCATGCTGGAAAACTCGCAAAACGCTGACAGGGCAAGGGTTTTGCCCTGGTTTTAAGAGAGTCATCAGGGAGTCATCAGGGAGTCATCAGGGAGCAGGTAGGGAGAAAGGGGTGTAAGTGGCTGAGGGAGAGCGGCGAAAGGGGTGTCCGCTGTGAGGCGACTTGGGCGGACACCGTGTCCGCCGACGGACAGGAGCGGACACCCCGCCCGGCGGCCACCGCGGCCGGCGGCGGCAGGGACCTGGCTGTCAACAGCGCGCTGTTGATATGTTTCTTGCCCGTGCGTACAATAATATGTCGACTGTCGGCGTTATATGCGCAGTTTAATTGTATAATGACTACTCCGTGAGACGACTGCTGCTGATCGCTGCCTTGCTGCTGGCCTGCGCCCCCGTGGGCGCCCAGGTCAATGTGGAAATTGTGGGTTCCGGCGCCAACCTGGCCGGCCGCCGTGTGGAACTGCTAGCCTACGAGGACATGCTCACCATGCGTGAGCTCCTTCTCGACAGTGCCCGTGCCGACAGCACGGGGGCCTTCCGCCTCGGCACCTATCTCACCTATCCGCGCCTGGTGGTGCTGCAGGTGGAGTGCTACAGCCAGTCGTTCTACGCCGAACCCGGCCGCACCTACCGCCTGTGGCTGCCCGAGTTCCGCTGGGAGCAGGACGAGGAGCGCAACGTCCACCTCGATCCCGTGGCTCTGCCGTTCGAGTTTCTCGACCTGCCGGCCGACGAGCTGAACGTGCGCATGCTCCGCTTCGACGAGGCGGTCGACACCTTCCTCGCCGCCAACCGCATCCACTTCGACCCCCGCTTCCGGCCCGACCGCCGGTGGATGGACTCGCTCGAGCGGGCCGTGGGGGCCGGCGAGTGGCGCGTGGAGCGCCGTGGGGCGACGGACGACAGCGCCGCTGCCGACAGCGTCAGGCCGCTGCCGACCTCGTTCTTCGACCGCTACCGCTACTTCTCGCTGGCGCAGATGCGCTTCGGCATGCGCTTCGCCAGCCGCCGCCAGATGCTCACCCGCGTGCTGCCGCAGCCCATACTCTACCACGACGAGTGCTACATGCGCACCCTCTTCGACGTGCTGGGCGGCATGGTGAGCCAGGGCATGCGCAAGGTGAGCAAGCAGCGCCTGGTGGAGTGGGTCTACAGCGCCGACCTCGACCGCTACCTCGACTCGCTGGGCACCGAGCCGCTGCTCTACGACGAGCAGCTGCGCGAGCTGGCCGCCCTGGTGGCCCTCAAGGAGAGCCTCTACGATCCTGACTACGACGCCGACGGCGTGCGCCGCATGCTGGCCCTGCTGGCCACGCGCTCCAAGTGGGGCGACCACCGCCGCCTGGCCGAGCGCCTGCTGCAGGCCGAAGGCTTACGGCCCGCGACCGACTCCGCTGTCGCCGGCGCTCCCTTCCGCTTCGCGCCCGCGCTGCCCGACGTCGACCGCCGCCTGGTGAGCCTCGACAGCCTGCAGGGCAAGTGGATCTATCTCAGTTTTGTGCGCGTCGGCGACCCCAACTCGCTCCGCGAGATCGAGACGCTGGCCCACTTCAAGGACTCGGTCTACGCGCACAACCCCGATGTGGTCTTCGTCTCGGTGGCCTGCGACCGCGAGTTCCAGAAGATGTACCACTTCCTGCGCAACAACAAGCGGGGCCCGCGCTACAGCTGGACGTGGCTGCACTTCGACGGCCACTACCGCTGGCTGGAGCAGATGGGCGTCGTGAGCTACCCCACCTTCCTCCTCTTCGACCCCGAGGGGCGCCAGCCCTACAGCGTCACCCCCACGCCCGAGAGCGGCTTCCTGCTCCGCGCCCCGTGGCAGAAGGCGCCCGCACCCCCCGAAAAACCCGAGTTTGTTGATTAAAAGTAACCTCATCATCCACCCGATATGAAAAAGACCCTCATAAGCCTCCTCCTGCTCGGCGCCACCCTCGGCGGCTGGGCCCAGCGTGAGACCTCCGGCGAACGCCTCCGCGACCTCTACCGCCAGGCCACCGACCTCTACCAGAAACAGAAGTACGCCGCCGCCCAACAGATCTTCGACCAGGTGCGGCCCCAGGAGGTCGACTGGCTCACCGTCAGCGACGCCGCCTACTACGCCGCCGTCTGCTCCGAGATGCTCGACAACAACGACGCCTCCTACCGCCTCGAGGAGTTCCTCAGGCTCTACCCCCAGAGCTCGCGTTGCAACATGGCCCGCTTCTACCTGGGCAACTTCCACTACTCGCGCGGCGACTATGAGCGCGCCCTCACCTACTACCGCGACGTCGAACCCACTGAGGTGGAGTACAACCACCGCAGCGAATACAACTTCAAGATGGGCTACTGCTACTTCCAGCGGGGCGACCTGCAGCGGGCCTCCAAGCTCTTCTCGCAGCAGATCGAGGGGCGCTCCAAGTACCGCGCCTCGAGCCTCTACTACTACGCCCACATCCAGTACATGAACGGTCAGTACGACCTGGCCCTCAAGAACTTCAAGGAGCTGCAGCAGGATCGCAAGTTCGCCAAGATCGCTCCCTCCTACATCGCCCGCATCTACTACTACCTCGGCAAGGACGACGAGCTCCTTGCCATGGCCCCGCAGCTGATGGCCGAGCAGGATGCCTTCAAGATGAACGAGATACACCAGATGATTGGTGAGATCTATTTCAACCGGGGCGAGTACGCACGCGCCCTGGAGCAGTACCGTCTTGTGGAGCAAGAGCAGGCCAAGGCCGAGAGTTGCACCCCGCAGGACAACGACTACCAGGTGGGCTACAGCTACTACATGCTGGGCCAGTATGCCGACGCGGCCCGCCACTTGGAGCGCAAGACCACCTGCAACGACAGCGTTGCGCAGAACGCCCTCTACGTCCTGGGCGACTGCTACGTCAAGCTGGACCGCAAGATGGAGGCCCGCAGCATGTTCCTCCAGGCCTCGAAGATGGACTTCAGCAAGAGCATCAAGGAAGACGCCCTCTTCAACTACGCCAAGCTCAGCTGCGAGCTCAACCAGAACGCCATGGGCGAGAGCATCAAGAGTTTCGAGAGCTACCTGAAGAAATACCCCAAGAGCAAGCACCGCACCGAGGCCGAGGAGATCCTCACCGAGCTCTACTGCTCGACCAACAACTACAAGGAAGCCATCCGCTTGCTGGAGCAGGTGCCCGACCGCAACGCCGCCCTCGAGCAGGCCTACCAGCGTGCACTGCTCAATCGCGGCATCGAGCTCTGCAACAGCGGCAAGGAAGAGCAGGGCGTGGCCCTCTACGAGAAGGCCGTCAAGGTCAACGCCGTGCCCCGCATCACGGCCGATGCCAACTACCTGCTCGGCGAGTGGCAGTACCGCAACGGCATGAACCGCGAGGCCGAACGCAACATCAACCGCCTCCTCCTCTCCTCCTACGCCTCCACCTCGCCCTACGCCAACGAGGCCCGCTACACCTACGGCTACCTCCAGATGAAGAAGAAACACTACGCCGACGCCCAGGAGACCTTCAGCGAGCTCAGCCGACGCCTGACCGGCACCGACAGCAAGACCACCGCCATGCGCAACGATGTCTACAACCGTCTGGGCGACTGCCTCTACGTGCAGAGCCGCTTCGCCGACTGCATCCCGATGTACGACCAGGTGATCAACGCCGGCGGCCGCGACGCCGACTACGCCACCTATCAAAAGGCCCTCGCCTATGGCGCCCAGGGCAAGAACAGCCAGAAGCTGACCTACCTCAACTATATCTTCGAACGCTACAGCAATTCGCCCCTCAAGTCGAAGGCCATGCTCGAGATCGCCAACACCTACATGATGTGCGGCAACAACGAGATGGCCATGACCTACTACAACAACTTCGTCCGTCAGTACCCCCAGAGCGCCTATGTGAAGAACGCCCTGCTCAACCAAGGCCTGATCTTCTACAACACCGACCGCAACGACGAGGCCCTTCGCACCTTCGACCGGCTGCTCACCCAGTACCCCGGCACCGACGAGGCCCGCGACGCCCTGAGCACCGTCAAGAACATCTACATCGCCCAGAACCGCGTCGACGAGTACTTCGCCTACGTGCAACGCACCACCAAGGTCACCATCTCGACTGCCACGCAGGACTCCACCACCTACCTCGCCGCCGAGGAGCGCTACCAGGAGGGCGACTTCGGCGCCGCCACCACCGCCCTCGAGGGCTACCTCAAGCGCTTCCCCACCGGCCTCTTCGCCCTCAAGGCCCACTACCTGCTGGCCGACTGCTACCTGCGCCAGGAGAAGAACGGCCAGGCCCTGCCGCACTACGAGGCGGTGGCCGCGGCCGGACGCAACCAGTACACCGAGCGTTCGCTGGCCCAGGCCGCCAGCATCGCCTATGCCCTGGGCGACTATGCGAAGGCCGCCACCCTCTACCAGCGCCTCAGCGCCGGCGCCGAGAGCGACGCCAGCCTGCTGCAGGGCGAGGTGGGTGCCCTGCGGTGTGCCGTGGCGCTGCAGCGGGCCGACGACATCATGGCCGCCGGTCGCCGCCTGGCCGCCGAGGAGAAGGCCACCGCCGAGATGCGCGACGAGGCCCAGCTGGCCATGGCCCGCGTCTGCTTCGACGGCCGCCAGCTCGACTCGGCCTTCAGCCACTACGCCACCCTGACCGCCTCGGCCAACGGCGAGTACAACGGCGAGGCCCGCTGCCGCCAGGCCGAGATCTTCATGCAGCGCCAGCAGTACCAGCAGGCCGAGCGCATCATCGAGAGCATCGTCAACGACGCCTCGTCCGACTACTGGCTGGCCTACTCGTTCATCCTCTGGGCCGACATCTACTATGCCCGTGGCAACAGCCTCCAGGCCAAGCAGACCTTGCAGAGCATCTACGAGAACTACGAGGGCGACGACGACCTGGCCCAGGTGGCCCGCGACAAGTATGCCGCCATCGTGGCCGCCGAGCAACCCGCCCCCGCCCCCAACGAAGAGGAAGAGATCACCATCGAATTGTAGGCATCATCCAGGCATCAACTAGGCATCATCTAGGCATCAACTAGGCATCATCTAGGCATAAATGCCTCCCGGAGGCTTCGGAAAAGGAGCGAAAAAAGAAGTTAGAAGAAACGAAAAAACAGACTATATGTTGAAGAAATCGATCATAATCGCGCTGGCGCTGCTGCCGCTGGCCGGCGCCCAGGCCCAGAACGACGACGCCTACAACGAGAGCGTCGTGGTCAAAGGCTCCTACACCCCCGTCATCGAGCAGGCCGAGAAGCTCAACTTCCCGGCGCAGGTGACCGACACCCTGTCGCGCATCGAGCATGCTTTCCACTACAGCATCGCGCCCACGCGCCTGCGTGCCATGTACGACCCCACGCGCATCCGCGCCGCCCGCATCATCGGCGAGCCCGCCACCAAGCTCTACAACAACTACCTGCGCCTCGGCATGGGCAACTACTGGAGCCCGCTGGCCGACCTCTACTGGAGTTCGACCCGCGACCGGCTGAAGACCTACGGCATCCGGGTGAACCACCGCTCGTCGTGGGACAAGCTGGCCAAGCTGCCCGAGTACGGCCCCGTGCAGCAGGGTCAGACCGGCGTGACCCTCTTCGGCAAGTACATCGTCGGCGAGGTGCTGCAGCTCTCGACAGACCTCAGCTACGAGCACGACCACAACCTCTACTACGGCTTCACCGACAGCACCCTGCGGACGGTCCTCGGACAATCGCGCGACGACATCGGCCTCGGCGACTACCGCGCCTCCTACAATGTGGCCACCTGGAATGTGGGTGTAAAGAATATGGAACTCGATGCCCGCAAGCTGGGCTATGCTGCCGATGTGCACCTGAGCGACCTCTGGGGCTTCTGGCATCAGAACGAGCTGAATCTCAACCTCAGCGGCGATGTGCACTATGGCTTTAATATATTGAACCAATATAAAGGTATAGCCTACCTGCACGCCGAGTGGGACGCCTACCGCAACAGCCACCCCGACGCCTCGGTGCCGCTTGGCTACGCGATGGCGCCGTCGGCCGACACGCTCCTCTCGGTGGGCAACATCGTCAAGCTCAACCCCTACGCTGTCTTCCTCTTCCGCGGGCTGAACATCCATGCCGGTGTCACCCTCGGATGGGACGGCCTCAGCGACCCCGCTGCCTCCACGCGTTTCCGCCTCTTCCCCGACGTCACCGTCAGCAAGAGCCTGATGAACGGCAACGTGGTGCTCAGCCTGGCGGCTACGGGCGGCTTCGAGGCCGTCAGCCTCAACAGCATCCGCCTGGTGAACCCCTATGTGGTGCCCGACTTCGCGGCCACCTCTACGGGCCACTACGACTTCGTGGCCCACGCCCGCTGGTCGTTCAACCGCAAGCTGGAGGCCAATGCCGAGGTGAGCTACTCGCTGCGCAGCAACGACCCCACCTTCATGCTCAGCCCGCGCTACGGCCTGGACAACGTCTACGAGGTGGTCTTCAACAACCTCAACCGCCTCACGGTGGGCGGCGACCTCACCTTTGTCAACGACGAGATGATCACCCTCCGCGCCGGCGGCCACTACTACCACTACACCTTCACCGACCTCGGTGCCGTCGAGCCGGTGTGGAGCCGCTACTATAAGCCCGACTGGGACGCCCTGCTCAGCGTCGACCTCAACTACCACTACAAGTGGTTCCTCCACCTCGAGGGGCAGCTGCTGGGCAAGATGGACTCCGACCGCGGCGAGCTGCCGCTGCGCTACGGCATCGCCGCCCAGGTGGAGTACCGCCACAACCGGGCGCTCTCCTTCTTCCTGCGGGGCGACAACCTGGCCTTCCAGCGCTACTGGCTCTGGGCCAACTACCCCTCGCAGCGCGGCCTCTTCACCCTCGGACTCACCTACACCATCCCCAACAAATGAACTATCAGGAGACATTAGACTATATGTTTGCGCAGCTGCCGATGTATCATCGCATCGGCGCTGCCGCTTATAAGGCTGACATCCAGCCCACCATCGACATGATGGCCGCCCTCGGCAACCCCGAGCGCCGGTTCAAGAGCATCCATGTGGCCGGCACCAACGGCAAGGGCTCCGTCAGCCACTTCCTCGCCTCCATCCTGCAGGAGGCGGGCTACCGGGTGGGCCTCTACACCTCGCCCCATCTGGTCGACTTCCGCGAGCGCATCCGGATTGGCGGCGAGATGATCCCGAAGGAGGCCGTGACCGCCTTCGTGGAGGAGCATCGCGGGCTCTTCGCCGAGCTGCACCTCTCCTTCTTCGAGATGACGGTGGGCATGGCCTTCGACTACTTCGCCAGGGAGAAGGTCGACATCGCCGTCGTCGAGGTGGGCATGGGCGGTCGGTTGGACAGCACCAACGTCATCACGCCGCTGCTCTCGGTCATCACCAATATCGGCCTCGACCACACGCAGTTCCTGGGCGACACGCTGGAGAAGATCGCCGGCGAGAAGGCCGGCATCATCAAGGAGGGCGTGCCGGTGGTGATAGGGGAGACCCAGCCCGAGACGGCGCCGGTGTTTATGCAGGTTGCCACCCAGCGCCATGCCCCCATCACCTTCGCCGACAGCCACTACCAGGTCGACGACATCGGCCGCTACACCACCGAACTCACGGGCGAATACCAGAAAAAGAATATTGTCACGGTGCTCGAATCGGTCGAGGTGTTGCGTCGCACCACCGACCTCGAGGTGTCGCCCGCTGCCTTCAAGCGCGGAATGGCCCGTGTGGTGACCAACACCCACCTGCACGGTCGCTGGCAGAAGATCGGCGACGCCCCGCTCACCATCTGCGAGACCGCCCACAACGAGCCCGGCATCAGGGCTATGTTGCAGGGCATCAGCAACACGCCTCACCGCCGGTTGCATGTCATCTATGGCTGCGTCAACGACAAGGACTATCGCCACATCCTCCAGTTCCTCAACGAGCATCTGGTCCAGGGGCGCGGACCGTCGGCCAGCGAGACCCTCACGTGGCGCTTCACTCAGCCCGGTGTACCGCGAGCCCTCCCGGTCGACGACCTTGTGGCTGCCGCCGGTGACCTTGGCATCAAAGGGCGCGCCTTCGAGCGGGTAGGGGAGGCCATCACCGATGCTCGCCGGTCGGCGCAAGCGGATGATATGGTGCTTGTTACGGGCAGTATCTTCCTGGTGGCCGATGCACTGGCTTTCACCAACAGTGGGGAGGGGTGCGATTGAGAGAAAGTTCGTAATTTTGCAAAACGAAATTAAGAACAAAAAACTACGCATTATGACACACGAACATCACCATCACGACCACGACCATGAGCACGGCCACGAGCATCATGGTCTGCACCACCACCATCACCACCACGCCATCGAGCGCCTATCTACTATATATATTGTAGCTGTGGCGCTCAACCTCGCCTTCGTTATTGTCGAGGTCATTGCAGGCGTTGTCGGCCACTCGTTGGGTTTGCTCAGCGACGCGGGCCATAACCTGAGCGATGTCTTCTCGCTGCTGCTGGCCATGGTGGCCCTCAAGCTGGCCTCCAGCCATGCCACCCGCCGCTTCACCTACGGCTACCGCAAGGCCTCGGTGCTCATCTCCCTACTGAATGCCATCATTCTCCTTGTCGCCGTGGGCGCCATTATGGTGGAGAGCGTGCGTAAGTTCATGCACCCCTCCGACGTTAACGGCACCCTCATCATCTGGACCGCTGCCGTGGGTATCGTCATCAACGGCCTCACAGCCTGGGCTCTCAGCCGTCAACAGCAGCACGATATCAATACGCGTGGTGCCTTCCTCCACATGCTGGCCGACACGCTGGTCTCGGCGGGTGTGGTGGTCAGCGGTGTAGTGATCAACCTCACCGGCTGGACAATAGTCGACCCCATCATCGGACTCGTCATCGCAGTGGTGATCCTGGTCAGCACCTGGAGCCTGCTGTCCGAGAGTCTTCGCATGAGCACCGACGCCGTGCCCGAGGGCTTCGACGTCGACGATGTGAAGCAGAAGATTGAGTCGCAGGAAGGAGTCCTCAATGTGCATCACCTCCATATCTGGCCCATCTCCACCACGGAGACGGCCCTCACCTGCCATGTGGTCATTCCCTCGTCTGACCGCTTGGAGGAGGTCACCGACCGGGTGAAGCACTTACTCGACGAGATGGAAATCCATCACAGCACGCTTGAGTTGGAGACCTCGAGCAGTCACTGTCACGACCACGACTGCTGTGCTGCGTCGAGTAGCGAAGCGTAGCGGAAATCCACCAGGTACGGGTCGCTGAGCGCCACGTCCGAGTTGTCGCCAACGAGCACCGTCGTCATGCCGCACCGGCGCCCAAAGAGCATGTCGGTGCGGCTGTCGCCTATCATGACGCTCTCTTTTAGCTTGATGTCGGGGAAATCGTGACGGGCCTGAAGTGCCATGCCGATGTTGGGCTTGCGGCGGAAGCTGTGGACGCGCTCCAGTTCGGGGCAGTGGTAGATGTGATCCACCGACCCGATGGCAGCCAGCAGCTTGGCGTGGATGACGTCCAGGTCGTCCTCCGTCATCAGCCCCTTGCCGATGCCTTGCTGGTTGGTGACGATGAAGATGCGGCCGAACTGTTGGCGCAGCAGTGCCATGGCTTCCGGAACGCCAGGCAGCACCTCCAGCTCGTCGGGGCTTTTCACGTAGTCGTTGCGTCGGAGCGTGTTGAGCACTCCGTCGCGGTCGAGGAAGAGCGCTTTCATAGGGCAAACTGAGGAAGTTCGGTTTGGGCACGGCTGTAGTCCTCAGGCACCCCGATGTCGATGAAGTAGGTGTCGGAGACGTAGGCGCGGAAGGGTTCGCGCAGGGGTTGGAGTACGTCCTTCTCGAAGGAGAAGGGTTGCCCCACAGGCCAGGGGGCTAGAAGCGTGCGGTTGAGGCGGTAGATGCCGCCGTTGATGAGACCGGCGCCGGCGGTGGGGTCTTTCTCGCGGAAAGCGGTAATGAGCCCCTGGGGGTCGGTCTCCACGGTGCCGTAGCGTCCTGCGTCGGGTACATGGCGCAACACGATCATCAGGCGGCACCTGGGGTCGTCGGCGTTCAGCATGAGGTCATGGTCGATGCGGAAGAAGGTGTCGCCGTTGAGCACGGTGACGCGCTCCTCCGTGCAGTGCTGCAGGGCGTTGACGATGGCACCGCCGGTGCCCAGGGGAGTGGCCTCGTGGGCGTAGTCGATCGCAAGGTCGCGGTAGCGCAGCCCGAAGTATTCCTCCACCTTCTCGTGCATGTAGCCGGTGGCGAGGACGACGTGGCGGTAGCCCTGCCGCACGAGGTCGTCGAGCAGGTAGGCCAGGAACGGCCGTCCCGCTACGGGAGCCATCGGTTTGGGCACGTCGCTCACCACGGTGCGCAGACGGGTCCCGAAACCTCCTGCCAGTATGATGGCCTCTCTCATTTGAACATTGCCGTTTCGACCAACTCGCAGATGATGTGGCCCAGCATGATGTGGCTTTCTTGGATGCGGGGGGTGTCGGTGCTCGGCACGTTGAGCAGCAGACCGCCGCAGTCGCGCATCTTGCCACCCGTGGCACCCGTCAGCGACACGATGTGCACGCCCATCTCCTGGGCTGCCTTGTAGGCCTCCAGTATGTTCTTGCTGTTGCCGCTGGTGGAGATGCCCACCAGCACATCGCCTCGTTTGGCGGTGCCGCGCAACAGGCGGGCGAAGATGTACTCGTAGCCGTAGTCGTTGCCCACGGCGGTGAGGTAGCTCGTGTTGCAGTGCAGCGCTTCGGCGTTGAGGGGCGGGCGGTCGAAGTAGAAGCGTCCGCTCAGTTCGGCGGCCAGGTGCTGTGCGTCGGCCGCGCTGCCGCCGTTGCCGCAGAAGTGGATCTTGCCTCCGGCGCGGAGGCTGCCCTCGATCAGCCGGGCGGCCTCGCCGACGCGCTCCATCAGGGCGCTGTCGGCCAGGATCGCCTGCTTGACGGCGATGCTCTGTTCTATCGATTCTTGTATTCGGTTCATAGGGAGTGGGTGTTATTGTATGGTCCAGGTCTTCAGTCCCTCGGAGGTGAAGTCGTAGCGCTTGGTCTCGCCGCCGAAGCGTTTCAGGGCCTCGTGCACGGCGAAGCGGGTCAGTCCGGGGCAATAGAAGAACATGAAACCGCCGCCGCCGGCACCGCTGATCTTGCCGCCCGAGGCACCGGCGCCGAGCGCCGCCTCGTAGATGGCATCGATGCGCTCGTTGCTGATGCTCTGGGCCATCTGTTTCTTGTGCTGCCATCCGAAGTTGAGTATCTCGCCGATGTCGCCCACATGCCCTTTCAGCAGGGCTTCCTTCATCTGCTGTGCCTGCTCTTTGAGGCGGTGCATGCTCTCGATGCTCGACGACTTCTTGGCCTTCACGTTCTGCTGCTGCTCGCGGATGATGTCGGCGCTGACGTGCGACGTGTCCGTCCAGTAGAGCAGCAGGTTGTGGTTCAGCTCGTCGATGTAGCGCTGGCGTACCCGCAGGGGGTTGACGATGACGTTGTCGCCGAGGAACTCCATGTAGTTGAACCCGCCGAAGGTGGCGGCATATTGGTCCTGCTTGCCGCCGGCCAGCCCCAGGTCGATGCGCTCGATCTCGTAGGCCAGGCGGGCGATGTCGTACTCGCCCAGCGGCAGCTTGAGCCACTCCACATAGGCGCCCAGGATGCTCACCACCAGGGTCGACGAGGTGCCCAGACCGCTGCCGGCCGGCGCGTCGACGAAGGAGGCTATGCGCATCGACAGCGGCCGGTGCGTGAACTGGCGCACGATGCGGTTGTACACCCCTTTGTGCAGGATGAAGTAGCCGTCGGTATCCACCTCGGTGGCGTTCTCATACACCTCGTGCAGCCCCTTGTCGGGGGCCAGGAATTCCACCCGCCCGTCGTCGGTGGGCTCGATGGTGGTGTAGGCCGCCATGCTGATGGTGGCGTTGAGGATGGCGCCGCCGTAGAGGTCGCTGTAGGGCGACACGTCGGTGCCGCCGCCGGCCAGCCCCAAACGCAACGGTGCTTTGCTTCTGATGGTCATATAACTCTAAACTCTTAGTTTTTAACTCTTAACTTCTCTATCGCCTCGGTCATGTGGCTCCAGAGGTACTTCTGTTTCTCGCGGCGCACACCCTCGGTGAGGCGCGCTTCCCAGCCTTCGGCAAAGTAGCGCACCAGGGCGTCGGCGATGGGTTGCGGCTGGGGGTCCACCACGAAGCCCACCTCGCCGTCGGGCACGATCTCCGGCAGGCCGCCCACGCGGGTGACCAGCATCGGCCGCTCGAAGTGGAACGCTATCTGCGTCACACCGCTCTGGGTGGCTGTCTTGTAGGGCTGCGCCACCAGGTCGGCCGCGCAGAAGTAGCGGTTCACCTCGTGGTCCGGAATGAAGTCGGTCTTCAGCACCACGCGGTCGGCGATGCCCAGCCGCTCGATCTGGTCCATGTACGGTTTGGGGTCGCCGTAGAACTCGCCCGCCACGATCAGCCGCGCGTCCAGCTCCGCCAGGCGCCGGTCGGCCATGGCCTCCAGCAGCAGGTCGAGCCCCTTGTAGTCGCGGATGAAGCCGAAGAAGAGCACGTAGCGGTGGCTGGGGTCGAGCTGCAGCAGGCG
The DNA here is from genome assembly GCA_946183915.1 of uncultured Bacteroidales bacterium. Taxonomy (GTDB): domain Bacteria; phylum Bacteroidota; class Bacteroidia; order Bacteroidales; family P3; genus Colimorpha. The sequence goes on from CAMHDJ010000005.1 coordinate 39,263, forward strand.
CAGGGCCTCCTCGCGCCCGAGGCGGTCGCCGTAGTGGTCGTAGAGCGGGTGGGGACAGAAGGTGCGCGGCTTGCGGTGCTGCGGGTCGAAGAGGTCGGCGTCGGCCAGCACCGAGCGGCTCATGGCCACCATGCCGTCCACCGAGCGGACAAAGTAGCGGGCAAACAGCCGGTCGCCCGGGCGCTTCTCGTGCGGCACCAGGTTGTCCAGAATGCTGATGCGGCTCATCCCCGTGCAGCGGGCCGCACGGTTGGCCGTGCCCAAGGCCGGCGCCATGAAGGGCAGCCAGAACTTGGTGATCAGCAGGTCGGGCCGGCGGCGCCGGATGTAGCGCCCCGTCTTCAGCCAGCTGAAGGGGTTGATGGCGTTCAGCATCCGCGTGATCTTCAGCCCCTCGGGGGCGGGCTCGTCGCTGTACTGCGTCTTGCCGGGAAAGAGGAACGACGGGTACTGCAGCGTGAAGGTCACAATCTCCACCTCGTGCCCGTTCTGTTGGTATTCGCGTGCCAGGCGCTCGTTGAAGGCCGAAAGGCCCCCGCGGTAGGGCCAGGCGGTGCCCAGAATGATGACTCTCATGACGTTACAACTGGAATTGGATGGGCAGGGTGAACTGCACGCGTACCTTCTTGCCCTGCTGTTTGCCGGGTTTCCACTTGGGCATGGCGCGCACCAGGCGCACGGCCTCCTGCTCCAGGGCCGCCATCGCGTCGCGGTGGTTCACCACCCGCACGTTCGAGATCGACCCGTCGGTCTCCACCACGAAGGTGACGAACACCGTCCCCTCCACCTGCTGCTCGCGGGCCTCGGCCGGATAGTTCACGTGCGATCCCAGCCACGGCACCAGGGCTTCCATGCCGCCGTCGAACTCCGGATCCTGCTCCACCACGGTATACACCGAGGTGCCGCCCACCGTGGCCGTACTCTTGCCCGCCGGCGTCTGGGCCGTCGCCGTCAGGCCGGCCAGCAAGGTGACTATCAGTATAACAATCTGTTTCATAGCGTGTATACTTTTCTGTTATCCATTTTCATAACGTCAGCCCCGCCTAATTATTGCCCGGCACGAAAAAAAAGCGAAAAAAACGCCCGCCGGCAGCCTATCCTCCAGGCATCATCCAGGCATCATCTAGGCATCATCTAGGCATCAACTAGGCATCCCCTCTGCATCCCCTCTGCATAAATGGCAGCCAAATTGTACTTTCGGGCATCGAAAACGGAGGCATGGTGCCGCCGTGGGACAGTGCAAAAAGAAAACGGTGGCCGCAGGACCACCGTTTCGTACCCCGGGAGGGACTTGAACCCTCACGCCGTTGCCGGCAGCAGATTTTGAGTCTACCGTGTCTACCATTCCACCACCAGGGCATCGCTTTTCGTCTCGAAAGCGGGTGCAAAAGTACACACTTTTCTGCACATGACAAAATATTTTTTTGCCAGTCACTAAAAAATGTGTATTTTTGCATTCGTTTTCAAGGACTAAAGAAACTAGAAAATCTTTGTAAGAAACCCAAAATCAAAACAATAATGAGCGACAAACGTTCTGACAAAGTGTTCATTTTCGCTGGCCGTGCCACCCAAGACCTGGCTCGCCGCGTGGCCGAGATCTATGGCATTCCGCTGGGCAACTCGACCGTTTTCCAGTATGCCGACGGTGAATTCCAGCCCTCCTACGAGGAGACCATCCGCGGAGGTATCGTCTTCATCATCCAGTCGACCATCCCGCCGACCGACAACCTCTTCGAGCTCCTGATGATGATCGACGCCGCCAAGCGCGCCTCGGCCCAGAAGATCATCGCCGTGATTCCTTATTATGGATTCGCGCGTCAGGACCGCAAGGACCGTCCCCATGTGCCGATCGCCTCGAAACTCATCGCCGACATGATCAGTGTGGCGGGTGTGGACCGCGTGATCACCATGGACCTCCATGCCGACCAGATTCAGGGTTTCTTCAACATCCCCGTCGACCATCTCTACGGCTCGAGCCTCTTCATGCCCTACATCCGTGAGAAGTTCGACATCGAGGATGTGATGTTCGCCAGCCCCGACATGGGCGGCAGCAAGCGCGCCGGCACCTACGCCAAGACGCTCAACAACAGCTTCGTCATCTGCTACAAGCATCGCAACAAGCCCAACGAGATCGGCGAGATGCGCCTCATCGGCGATGTGGAGGGCAAGCACGTCATCCTGCTCGACGACATCATCGACACGGGCTCGACGATCTGCAAGGCCGCCGGCATCATCAAGCAGAGCGGCGCCAAGAGCGTGCGCGCCATGATCACCCACCCGGTGCTCAGCGGCAACGCCATCGAGAAGGTCGAGGCCTCCGACCTCGAGGAGCTCGTCGTGGCCGACACCATCCCCCTGAAGCGTCCGTCGGACAAGATCCACGTCCTCAGCTGCGACTGGCTGCTGGCCGAGGCCATCCGCCGCGTGGTCAACTTCGAAAGCCTCGACAACCTCTACGAGACCACCCTCCACCACAAGGGCGTCATCAAACGCATGAACGAATAGCAGGACCCTGTGGCCCTGCCGCACAACAAACATAACATATTAACAATCAAACAAACAACAACAATGAGAGTAGTATCAATGAGCGGTGCTCTGCGTGAGCACGTAGGGAAAAAGGATGCTAAGGCTCTGCGCCGCGACGCCAAGGTTCCGTGCGTCATGTACGGCAAAGACCAGCAGTACATGTTCAGTGTCGACCAGACCGCCTTCCAGCGCGTGCTGTTCAACCCCGAGCCCTGCTTCATCAAAGTGACCCTGAACGGCGTCGACCACATGGCCATGCTGAAGGACATCGAGTTCCACCCCGTGACCGAGATCGTCTACCACGCCGACTTCTACGAGATGACCGACGACAAGCCCGTCGTCATGTCCATCCCCGTCCACACCTGCGGCACCTCGAAGGGTGTCATGAAAGGCGGTAAACTGGCCTATAAGCAGAAACGCCTCAACGTGAAGGCTCTGCCCGCCAACATGCCCAGCGAGGTGATGATCGACATCACCAACCTCGATGTCAACCAGCGCGTCCGCGTGCAGGACATCGCCACCGACAACTACTGCATCCTCAACCCGAAGAGCAGCGAGGTTGTCAACGTCCTCAGCACCCGCGCCAGCGCCACCGCCGACGACGGTGAAGGTGAGGCTGCCGCCGAGTAATCATTCGAAAACGACAACCATCAACACAGAAGGGCAATCCATACGGATTGCCCTTCATCGTTTTTATACAATATAATCACTCCCGTTCCGTTTTATTAATATGAAAAAGATACTCTTTCCCCTGCTGGCATTCGTCAGCTTCTCCTCTCTTATGGGGCAGCCGGAAATGGAGAAGGTTGTCTACTTGAGCCATCTCTATGTCAAGTCGGATATTAACGGGAAGAAAGCCCTCCTGGCGTTTGATACAGGTTCTCCCTACACCTGTGTCGACAGTACCTATGTCGCAGACAGCAATCTGCAGTACACGAGAATCGGGCGTGCGAGTATGGGTGGTTCGGGAAATGCCCAGGAGAAGGTCCGCATCATCATCGGCGAATTGACCTACACTTTTGCCGACAAGAAGTATACAAGCAAGGTGTCTCCCATTATCCAGCTCAAACCCATCTTGGGCGACCAGGCCGACGGTATCCTGGGAATTGACAATATGGGTGATAAGGTTATCGCGATAGATTATGAGAGGGAGCAGATGGGGCTCTGGGACCAACTGGGCGACGTCAGCGGCTATACCTCCATTCCTATCCGTTACGAGAACAACCGTATCTATGTGCCGCTGAGTGTCACCGTCGGCGAGGGTGAAGTCATAGAAGGAAAGGGGCTGATAGACCTCGGTAGCGGTGGCTCAATTGAGTTTACAAGCATGGTGGCTCAGCAATATAATCTGAAAAGCGTCACTCCGCAACTGCCTTACTCTTACGCTGTCGGCGGTATCGGTGGCGAATCGTCCGGATGTTACATCAGGGTAAAGAGCGCTTCGGTGGGAGATTATACTTTGAACGATATCGTTATATCGTTCAGCAACAACACAGGTGGCGCTCTCTCTGATAGAGAGTATATATGTATTGTTGGCAATGACTTCTGGGATCGCTTCGATATGATGATAGACCTTTCCGGCAAGCGGCTTTACCTACGGCCGAATGCGAAGTTTGGCGCCCCTTTCGAGAGTCCTGTGCGTGGCTTCTCCTATACTGACCGAAGCCGTACCCTCGGTTGCTGGGTGGTCAACGGTCTCTATGAGGACTCCAATGCTGAGAAGGCGGGGCTTCGTAAGGGTGACCGCATCACTGCGCTGAACGGCCGTAATGTGAAGGAGATCACTCTTGAAGAGCGGAAAACGCTCTTCGACGGAATGAAGGAGGTGAGCCTCACCGTCTGGCGCGACAATGGCGAGACAGAGATAGCGTTTCCTTTTGACGAACCGAAACTGTAAACGGTAACAATAAGAAGAGGGGGTCAAGCATTGCTTGACCCCCTCTTCTTGTATTGGCGGAGAGACAGGGATTCGAACCCTGGGACCAGCAAGCTGGTCAACGGTTTTCGAGACCGCCCCGATCGACCACTCCGGCATCTCTCCAGTCGCGCCTCTCCCCGTCGGGAAAAGCGGGTGCAAAAGTACTAACTTTTTGCGATATGACCAAATTTATTTTTCATCTGCCGTAGTGTCAGTCGGTTGGGTGGGAGTGTGGGAGATGTCGTAGCGCTGGTTGTCGGCGGCGATGATGGTGTTTGGGAACTCCTCGCGGGCCTGGCTGAGCAGCAGGTCGGGCTCGCGGAAGCGTGCGCTGATATGGGTGAGCAGCAGTTGGCGCACGCCGGCCAGGCGGGCCATACGGCCCGCCTGGCCGGCAGTGAGGTGCTTGCGCTCGGCGGCCAGCCGCTCGTACTCGTTGCTGAAGGTGCACTCGAGACACAGCAGGTCGGCCCCGGCGATATGGGGCAGGATGCGCTCGTCGTAGGCCGTGTCGCAGCAGTAGGCGTAGACCAGCGGCGCGGCGGCGTTGCGCGGCCGCTCGGTGATGCGGAAGCCGTAGTCGGGCACCGAGTGGTCGAGCGGGAAAGCGTCGACGGTGCAGCGCTGGTTCTCGAAGACGCGCCGGCAGTCCTCGTCGAAGTCCATCTCCACCCACTCGACCGCGAAGCCGATGTGGTTGCCCGTGAGCTCGAAGGTGGTCTCGATCACCTGGCGGGCACCCTTGGGCGCCACCACGGTCACCGCCTCGGTGCGGCCGCAGAGGTGCATGGTGCTCAGCAGGCCCGGCAGGCCGAAGAAGTGGTCGCCGTGCAGGTGCGAGATGGCGATGGTGTTGATGCTCTGCAGCTTGAGGTGGTTGTAGCGGATGCGGTCCTGGGTGGCTTCGGCGCAGTCGATCAGAAGCTTGAAGCCCCCGATGTTGAGCACCTGCGCCGAGCAGCGCCGGGCGCCGATGGGCAGGGCAGCTCCCGAGCCGAGGATGGTGACGAACATGTGCATTCAGTGTTCAGTGTTTAGTGTTCAGTGTTTAGTGTTCAGTGTTTGGTGTTCAGTGTTCAGGGAGCTGAGCCAGAGGAGGACGAAGGTGATGAGGCCGTTGAGGAGGAGGATCTCGAAGCCGAAGTGGTAGCCGAACCAGCTGAAGGAGTTGAGCTTGAGCACGTAGCAGACCACCGGCGAGAGGACGGCGATGAAGGGCACCCAACGGTCGCGGGCGCGGCGCCGCGTGAAGAGGCCGAAGGCGTAGAGGCCCAGCAGGGGGCCGTAGGTGAAGCCCGCCACGTCGAAGACGGTGTCGATCAGCGACTGGCGGTGGAAAGGCCGGAAGGCGATGATCACCAGCAGGTAGAGCAGCGCGAAGGCCACATGGACCAGACGACGGATTTTTAATTGAGAATTGAGAATTGAGAATTGAGAATTTTGCCGGACCTGCTTTCCACTTTCCTCTTTGTCGAAGCCCAGAAAGTCGTAGCAGAAGGTGGTGGTGAGTGCGGTGAGGGTGCCGTCGGCGCTGGAGTAGCCGGCGGCCACCATGCCGAGCACGAAGCAGACGGCTGTGAAGCCGCTGAGCGAGAAGGCGATGGAGGGGAAGATCTTGTCGGGCACCACGGCGCCGCCGTCGCCCACAGGCAGGGGGAAGCCCGTCTGGTCGGCATAGAGCAGCAGGGCCGAGCCGAGCATCAGGAAGAGGATGTTGACCACGATGAAGAGCAGCGAGGAGGTCATCACGTTCTTCTGCGCGTCGCGCAGGTTCTTGCAGGTGAGGTTCTTCTGCATCATGTCCTGGTCGAGGCCGGTCATGGTGATGGTGATGAACATGCCGCTGAGCAGCTGCTTCACCCAGAACTTGGGCGCCGTGGGGTCGGTCTCCCACATGCGGGTGTAGCCCTTCTCGCGCGAGAGCTGCACGAGGTCGCCCAGCCCCATGTCGAGGCTGCCGAGGATGGCCACCACCGTGGCCGCCGCAGCCAGCAGCAGGAAGGTGGTCTGCAGCATGTCGGTCCACACCACCGTCTTGATGCCGCCGCGGAAGGTGTACAGCAGTATGATGGCGATGAAGACCACCGCCGGCACCCAGAAGGGGATGCCCCAGGCGCGGAAGACGAACTCGTAGAGCACGAAGACCACCAGGTACATCCTGAGGGCCGAGCCCAGCAGGCGGCTGAGGATGAAGAAGAGGGCGCCGGTCTTCTCGCTGCGCAGGCCGAAGCGCTGCGAGAGGTAGGTGTAGATCGAGGTGAGGTTCAATCGGTAGTAGAGCGGCAGCAGCACGAGGGCGATGACGGCGTAGCCGAGCACGTAGCCGAACACCAGCGGCATGTAGGTCCAGCCGCCGCTGTAGACGCCGCCGGGCACCGACATGAAGGTGACGCCGCTCAGCGAGGCGCCGATCATGCCGTAGGCCACCACTGGCCACGGCGACCGCCGGCCGGCGCGGAAGAAGGCCTCGTTGCCGCTCGCACCCCGCCGCGAGGTGAGCCACATGACGAGGAAGAGCAGCGCCGTATAGGTCGCAAAGCACACAAGTATAGTCAGTTCCATAGCAAACATTTGTCTAGTTCACCCTGCAAAGGTACGCAAAATTTTCCAATCGCCGGCGGAATGATTGCTGACGGGTCTGACGACGGGTGATTTTATGTAACGGCGAATTACTCGAAGAACTCGAAGCTACGCAGGCTGTTATGTCATCGGATCGTTCAGCGAATTACTCGAAAGGTCTGCGCAAGCATTAGAGTAATTCGCCAAAAATTGACCTGCGTAGCTTCGAGTTCTTCGAGTAATTCGCCGTTTTATCAAAATTAAGTAAATTTAGGTTAAAAAATTAGATCGTGCACGATCTAATTTGCACATTTAAAACATTCAGAACGAGACATCTAAGGGTTCGGAAGTGTGCAAACCATGCTGGAAAACTCGCAAAACGCTGACAGGGCAAGGGTTTTGCCCTGGTTTTAAGAGAGTCATCAGGGAGTCATCACGGAGCCATCAGGGAGCAGACAGGGTTTCAGGGGGGTGGAGAGGGTGGGGTGGAGGGGTGGGATGGGGGCGTGCCGGAGGGGGGTGTGTGGCGTCGGCGGGCGAATTTGGTTTGCAGGTGTCGTTTTTATTTCGTATATTTGCATCCTGATTTAGTAACAAAAAGTAGAACAACAAACGTTATATCATGGAATTACCGAAAATTCACTCTATCACTAAAAAGATTCTGGTGGCCTTGGTGGGCGCTTTTCTGCTCATCTTCCTACTCTTCCACGCCACCGCCAACCTGTTTGTGTTGCGCCACGACGGTGGCGCCTGGTATTCGGCTTTTTGCCACTTCATGGGCACCAACTGGATCGTCAAGGTGTTTGAAATCATCCTGCTGGGTGTCCTGGCCCTGCATGTGCTGCTGACCTTGTGGCTACAGGTGACCAACCGCCTGGCCGGTGTCAGCTCGGCTGACAACCGCTTTTTTAAGCGGCGCTACCACGAGGCCCAGAAGAGCAAGACCGACAGCACGTCGAAACTCATGATGTGGACCGGCATCGTCATCTTCGCCTTCTTGGTGATGCACTTCTGTCAGTTCTACTTCGTCAAGCTCGGCTGGGTGAAGGGCGAGTACATGGTGAAGGTGGAGAAGCTGCAGGATCCCGAGATGATGCAGCTGGTGCAGTATTCGGCCCAGATGCAGATGTCGCCCGAGGAGATCCTCGCCGAAATGGAGCAGCAGGCCGCCGAGTACGGCGAGTCGGACGAGTCGACCCGCTACATCGCCAGCCTGCGCGACAAGCTGGGTGTGATGGACATCGTGCAGCGCGCGCAGCAGGAGGGCAACTTCAGCGAGGACATGCAGTGGATCCGCCACCTGACCTACGACGAGCGGCAGACGCTGCGGCGCGTGATGCCCGAGAGCGACCCGGAGCCCGACTTCTACTACATGGTGCGCGAGCTCTTCCACAACCCGCTGATGGTGCTGCTCTACCTCATCACCTTCGTGGCCCTGTTCATGCACATGCGCCACGCCTTCCCGTCGGCCTTCCAGACCTTGGGTCTGAACAACTACAAGTACAGCCGCGCCATCGAGATCTGCGGCATCGTCTACGCCTGGCTCATCTGCCTGATGTTCGTCGCCGTGCCGATACTGGTCTACCTGGGACTGTAAACACATACGTATTAACACATTTACGCATTAACGCAATGAATTTAGACTCCAAGATACCCGAAGGGCCCCTCAGCGAGAAGTGGACCCGCTACAAAGCCAGCCAGAAGCTGGTAAACCCCGCCAACAAGCGGAAACTGGACATCATCGTGGTCGGCACGGGCCTGGCCGGTGCCTCGGCGGCCGCCTCGCTCGGCGCGCTGGGCTTCCATGTGGACATCTTCTGCATCCAGGACTCGCCGCGCCGCGCCCACTCCATCGCCGCCCAGGGCGGCATCAACGCCGCCAAGAACTATCAAAATGACGGCGACAGCGTGGAGCGCCTGTTCAAGGACACCATCAAGGGTGGCGACTACCGCGCCCGCGAGGCCAACGTCTACCGCCTGGCCGAGGTCAGCGGCTCGATCATCGACCAGTGTGTGGCGCAGGGCGTCCCCTTTGCGCGCGACTATAGCGGCCTGCTCGACAACCGCTCCTTCGGCGGCGCGCAGGTCTCCAGAACCTTCTACGCCCGCGGCCAGACGGGCCAGCAACTGCTGCTCGGCGCCTACGGCGCACTGAGTCGCGAGATCGCCCGCGGCACCGTCGTCCTGCACGAGCGCCACGAGATGATGGACCTCGTGGTGGTGCCCGACAAGGAGGGCAAGCCCCGCGCCCGCGGCATCATCGCCCGCAATCTGGTCACCGGCGAGCTGGAGCGCTACGCCGCCCATGCCGTGGTGCTGGCCACGGGTGGCTACGGCAACATCTACTACCTCTCCACCAACGCCATGAACAGCAACGGCTCGGCGGCCTGGGTGTGCCATCGCCGCGGCGCCGCCTTCGCCAACCCCTGCTACGTGCAGATCCACCCCACCTGCATCCCCGTCCACGGCGACTACCAGTCGAAGCTCACGCTGATGAGCGAGTCGTTGCGTAACGACGGCCGCATCTGGGTTCCCAAGAAGAAAGAGGACGCCGAGGCCATCCGCCGCGGCGAGAAGGGCCCGCTCGACATCGCTGAGGAGGATCGCGACTACTACCTGGAGCGCCGCTACCCGGCCTTCGGTAACCTGGTGCCGCGCGACGTGGCCAGCCGCGCCGCCAAGGAGCGCTGCGATGCCGGCTACGGCGTCGGCCCCACCGGCCTGGCCGTCTACCTCGACTTCGCTGACGCCATCAAGCGCCTCGGCCGCGACGTGGTGGAGCAGAAATACGGCAACCTCTTCCAGATGTACTATAAGATCGTCGACGCCGACCCCTACCAGGTGCCGATGATGATCTACCCCGCCATCCACTACACCATGGGCGGCCTCTGGGTGGACTACGAACTGCAGACCACCATCCCCGGCCTCTTCGCCGCCGGCGAGGCCAACTTCAGCGACCACGGCGCCAACCGCCTCGGCGCCAGCGCCCTCATGCAGGGCCTGGCCGACGGCTACTTCGTGCTGCCCTACACGCTGCAGAACTACCTGGCCGACCAGATCTACGTCGGCAAGATCAAGGCCGAAGGCCCCGAGTTCGACGAGGCCGAGGCCAATGTGCGCGCCCGCCTCGACGGCCTGATGGCTATTGGTAAGACTTCAAGTCGTCAAGACAGCGAGACTTCAAGACCTCAAGACGGCGAGACGACTCAAGGTCTCGAAGACTTCCACAGCGTCGACCACTACCACAAGGCCCTGGGCCGCGTGATGTGGGAGTACTGCGGCATGGCCCGCAGCAAGGAGAGCTTGGCTACCGCCAAGGAGAAGATCGCCGAGCTGGAGGCCGAGTTCTACCAGCACGTCTTCATCCCCGGCAAGGCCGCCGAGATGAACCCCGAGCTGGAGAAGGCCTACCGCCTGGAGGACTACTTCGAGCTGGCCCGCCTCATCGTCGACGACGCCACCCAGCGCGAAGAGAGCTGCGGCGGCCACTTCCGCGTCGAGCACCAGACCGAGGACGGCGAGACCCTCCGCGACGACGAGAACTTCATGTTCGTCGCCGCCTGGGAGTACCAGGGACACGACAAGCCCGAGGTGATGTACAAAGAACCCCTCGACTACGAGTACATACAGATTGTGAAACGAAACTATAAATAATGCGTGAACGCGCTAATGTGTAAATGCGTAAGTAGCTGACGCGACATACACTGACACAATAACGCAATAACACAATAACACATTAAAGAAGAGATGAAATTCACACTACATATCTGGCGCCAGGAGAACGCCCGCGCCAAAGGGCACTTCGAGACCTACGAGATCGACAACATCAGCGCCGACTGCTCGTTCCTCGAGATGCTCGACCAGCTCAACGAGAAACTCATCAACGACCACATCGCCCACCCCGTCTGCTTCGACAACGACTGCCGCGAGGGCATCTGCGGCATGTGTGGCCTCTACATCAACGGCCGTCCCCACGGCAACGACGACGGCGTGACCACCTGCCAGCTGCATATGCGCCACTTCCACGACGGCGACGAGATCTGGGTGGAGCCCTGGCGCGCCAAGGCCTTCCCGGTGATCAAAGACCTGGTGGTGGACCGCACGGCCTTCGATAAGATCATCCAGGCCGGCGGCTACATCAGCGCCACCACGGGCGGCGTGCCCGACGCCAACAACATCCTGGTGCCCAAGCACAAGGCTGACCAGGCCATGGATGCTGCCGCCTGCATCGGCTGCGGCGCCTGCGTGGCGGCTTGCAAGAACGCCTCGGCCATGCTCTTCGTGGGTGCCAAGGTAAGCCACCTCGCCCTGCTGCCCCAGGGCCAGCCCGAGGCCATGGACCGCGTCAGGAAGATGGTCTGCAAGATGGACGAGTTGGGCTTCGGCTCCTGCACCAACACCTACGCCTGCGAGGCCGAGTGCCCCAAGCAGATCAAGCGCCAGAACATCGCCCGCCTCAACCGCCAGTGGATCGGTCAGTTGTTCGGCCGCGACCGCCGCGAGTAATAATCAAATTTAGAAGGGTGTCCATTTGGACACCCTTCTAAATTGAATGTGGTTTTGTTGGCGGTTATTACATACTGCCCACTATGACTTTCCGTGTTTGGTTGTTGTCAAATTTTACCAGATATACACCTTGTTGAAGAGGCTTGGATAGAGTTCCATTTCGAATGACATCCACAAGTCGACCCATCATGTCGTAAATCTTGACATTTCCATCCACAAAGCAATTAATACTGATGCATCCGTTTGTTGTGTTTATTATTGTTTCTGGCATTGTTGTCCTTTCAATACCCACTGGGTCGGGATTATCTGGTTCTTCGTTTGAGCAGTCTTCAATGATGTTCCAAAAGTGTGCCCACAAATAAGTTGTTTCATAAACGTTCAATTTATTGCAAGGAACAACCAATATCGTTGAATCGGGATTCATTCCTACAAGTCCGTCTATTGAGTATAGATGGGAACTAGATCCATCATCCATTACATAAACAATATTTTCTTCATTTTTTAATACTAACGTATCAAGATTGCAACCAATAAAAGCCGAATTCCAAAACCATTCCACTGTGTTACCCAAAACTACTGTCTTTAAGTTGTAACAATTAGCAAAAGCTCTACAGTCAATATAGGTGGCGTCATAAAAAGGAGTAGTACTGAAAAGGCCAAAATATTTTAGATTTGTGCAATTTTCAAAACAACTGCTTCTAATTCCTCCCTCATAAATAAATACAGAGTCCAACATAGAACAACCATAGAAGGTATAGTTGCCCAAATGTACATTATGTAAAATAATATTCCCCGAAAGATTAGTGCAACCATTAAAGCAGTCTTCTTCAATTCGGGTAACAGAATTTGGAATGTTTACTGAGACCAAGTTTGAACAACTGCAGAAACATTGTTGAGGTAGTATTGAAATAGAATTGGGAATATCAATACTAGTAAGTCCGCTACGTTTGAAACATCCATAGCCTATCATCGTAACTGTACTGGGAATATTAATTGATGCTAGGTTCGAACATCCATAAAAACATTCCTCCTCAATCTCGACAATGGTATTTGGAATGATCACTTCTGATATTGTAGTATTGTTTCTAAAACAATGTGAGCCTACCTTTGTTACTGCATAGTTTCTATTATTATAGGTTACCATACTAGGTATAGTCACACTATTTTGGTGACCTAGGTATGATTTTAAACAAGCTTCAGTTGCAGCTGGATATGAAATGTAATATTCCATACTATCTACAATAAACGTTTCTGCATAGACGTTTTCAACAGCGAGCAAGACTGCAAGAATGATACTAAACTTTTTCATAATATACTAATCATTGATTGTTATTTCTTTTATGTTTCCAACCCCTATTTTTGTTCCGATAGAAATCCCTGTCCAAGGTATTTCCTCGTATGGTCTTATCGGAACCATTGTGGCAGCAGCGTGGTCAACACCTGTGATTACGCCCTCAATAACATTGTCATCGTTCAAAATAACAGTTGCCGAATGGCCTTGCCATTCCATGACTTCCGCGGTACTTAAACCTAATATTTGATGTTCTGTGTATTTTTTCATATTATTCTAATGTGGATACGATACTTTTCAAGATGGCCATTATCTCACCATGCTTTGCTTCAGAAACATCAGTCTTCTTATCAATAAATGTTTCGTATTGTTCTGGATAGATACTATTTTTATAGACATATCCCTGAACTTCTTCAAGCCACTTTTTATATCTTATTTCATCTTCATAATCAAGTCCCATAAACAGAGGAGGATTAATGGTGTTATCATATCTTGGGTGCACCATGTTGGAGAGAGTCTCTCCTTCTCTTATTAATTCCAATCCCGTTTTCATTTTTTACTATTGTATTTGTTTTCTCGATTGCAAAAATACAAATATCTCATCAAAAGGGATGTAGCAGATGTTGCTACGTGGCAACATCTGCTACATGTTTAAATAGTTGGAATAGTATGCAAAAAAGTCTGTGCCAAGCACCTTGCTGACACGATAAAGAAGGTGAGTGTCGATGGACGGTTTGTTGAAGAGTCGTTGAATGGTGCTGCGATCAACACTTAATTGGTCAGCGAGCCACTGGTTTGTGCGGCCTTGGCGGTGAAGCTCGTCGTGGATGATGTGGCCTATGTGAATCTGCATAGAGGTTGCTATTTGTGCGCGGTGCTACCAATTCCTCTTTCCCCTACGACCAATTAAAAAAAGGAGGCGAGCAAATCTCGTCTCCACACTGCGGTCGTAGGATTACCTTAGAGGAAAGATGGAAAAGCTCGCCATACTAGCGAGCATTTGCCAGTCTCTATTCCTCTAAGTCCTCATGAAGTGTCCTACGTTTCAGTGTGGTCGGAACAAATAGCAAACGCTTGGTTAATAAAATATGTTCTTACTTTGTATGTTCTTTGTTTAAGTCATATTCTTCATTTCAAATTTAGTTGCAAAATTACAACATTTTTCCCATTCTACAAAAAAATATTTGTGGGGATAAAATTTTATTCCTATCTTTGCAAAATAATAAGATGATGTTATGCCTACAATACTAACTCTTTTCGGCCTGCGTATGAACTGATGCAGCAAATAGACTTCAGGTGATACAACGAATCCGAGCCGAGTGGATGAGGTGGCGCAGAAGTGTTTCGGGTGACCCCGATGCCAAAGGCATCTTTCTTTATGCAGAAAAATAGTCTTTAGGTTTTACTCCCCTTTTACTCATCTTTTACTCATCTTTTGCCTGACTATATCGTAACGTTATGCTTCCTATATGCTACTACTACCGACAGTATTGCTCAGAAACAAACGTGGTGTTTTGCTACAACCCACAATTATATTTTGTCAGATAGAAAATAATGTGTATCTTTGCAGCGTGAAATAACGAATGCCTGTGCCTGCCGCAATGCTTGCGACGCCTGCACAATAAAAAAAGAATGTGGACGTTACTATGGCAGAAAAAAAACAAATACAATATATTATGGCAACAATGACAATATCCTACGATGGGCACAACAGGACTGCGCGTACTGTTGTGGAACTCATACGTTCTCTCGGGGATGTGTTTCACATCACCGCTGAGCAGCCGAAGGAGTCTGACCGTGAGTGGACAGCCGCCGAAGAGCGTGAGGCTTTCCTCTGCACTTCGAGAATGAACATGGCCCGATGGATGGCCAAAAATGAAATCTGACGCCCTATGAAGTACGAGCAGCGTGATATCGTTGTGGTCAATTTCATGTTTCCCGACGGCACCTTCAAACCCCATCCCGCACTCATCGTCTCCAACAATGAGTTGCAGGAAAACGAAGGCTATATCTACCTTTGCATGATTTCGACGAAGGACTACAACCCGCAGTACACCTTCGCACTTTCAGACGAAATGCTCACCAAGCCGATGCCAAAGAAAAGCTATGTCAAATGTCAGCTGCTGATGGGCAACATCGAGCGTGACGTGGTGCGCAAACTCAGTCGCATCCGTCAGCCCTATTTCGACCAGATTGTTGAGAAAATCAAGAAGTCGATATTCTGACAGGCTTTGCCAAAGCGCTCATAACTTGCTGATTTTTACCCCCCCCTCCATACGCTGTATGTAGCGGGGAGGGGGACATGTTTGGTCAAGATATTCACGGCCTCGGACGATGCTTACAGCATCCGTCTGGGGCTTTGTGTTTATACGTTTTTTTATTTATTAATCCATTAAACATTATTCGTTATGAAAAAGGTATTTTCAATTCAGAAGGTCGCCTTCGCGATGACGGCAATGGCCGCATGCGGCGACGACAACAACGGCACCGGGAACGGCGGCGGTAGCAACGGCGGCGGCATGCCAAGGCTGATGTAAAGGCACATGGCACCCTGACGTGCCGGCACGTCACGAGGGTGGGGCTTGAAAGTCTGACAGAATGCTAAATGCAGCGGGGCCCGCGCGTCAGCGCGGGCCCCGCTATTCAATGTTGTTGCTATTGTTCAACCGAGGGCGGCGATCTGGGCCTTGAGGGCGGCGATCTTGGTCTCGGCGTCGCGCTGTTTGTTGCGTTCCTTCTCGATGACGGCGGCGGGGGCGCCATTGACGAACTTCTCGTTGGAGAGCTTCTTCAGCACGCTATTGAGGAAACCTTCGGCATACTTCAGGTCCTCCTGCAGCTTTTTGAGTTCCTCTTCGCGGTTGACGTTCTGGCTCATGGGCACGAAGCACTCGGTGGTGCCGATCATGAAGCTGAGGGCGCCGGCGGGCTTCTCGGTGATAACCTTCACGGCGCTGACGTTGCCCAGCTTGCGGATGATGCCCTCGAAACGGTCGATGCGGAAGCGCTCGTCGCTGGCGATGTAGCTCACCTCCAGGGCCTCCTTGGGCGAGAGGTTGCGCGTGTTGCGTATGTTGCGCACGCCGGCGATGACCTCGCGGGCGGTGTCGAACTCGTCGAGCAGGCGCTGGTCGTAGTAGACGCTGGTGGGCATGTGCTGGTTCATAATGCTGTAGTTGGCATTGATGAAGGCGGCCTTCTCGTCGTCCTTGCCCATGGTCTGCAGGGCGTGCCAGATCTCTTCGGTGACGAAGGGCATGAAGGGGTGGAGCATCAGCATGAGGCGCGAGAAGATGGAGAGGGTGGCCTCGTAGGTCTCGCGGTCGATGGGGGTGCCGTAGGCGGGCTTGACCATCTCGAGGTACCAGGAGCAGAAGTCGTCCCAGGCCAGCTTGTAGGTGGCCATGAGGGCCTCGCTGAGGCGGTACTGGTCGAAGTCGCGCTCGATCTCCTCAAGCACCTGCGCCATGCGCTGCTCCATCCACTGGACAGCGACCTCGTTGTTAGACTTCGAGTCTTCGAGACTACGAGACTTCGAGTCTTTGGGGGTTGAAGTCTCCACCTGCCAGCCGGAGACCAAGCGCAGGGCGTTCCAAAGTTTGTTGCTGAAGTTGCGGCCCTGTTCGCAGATGCTCTCGTCGAAGGGGAGGTCGTTGCCCGCCGGAGCGGTGAGCAGCATACCCATACGGACGCCGTCGGCGCCGTACTTCTCGATGAGCTCGATGGGGTCGGGGCTGTTGCCGAGCTGCTTGCTCATCTTGCGGCCCAGCTTGTCGCGCACGATGCCGGTGAAGTAGACGTTGTGGAAGGGGACGTCCTTGCGGTACTCCTCGCCGGCCATGATCATGCGGGCCACCCAGAAGAAGATGATGTCGGGGGCGGTGATGAGGTCGGCGGTGGGGTAGTAGTATTTGATCTCGGGGTTGTCGGGGTTGCGGATGCCGTCGAAGAGCGAGATGGGCCAGAGCCAGGAGCTGAACCAAGTGTCCAGCACGTCATCGTCCTGACGCAGGGCGCCGGTGTAGCCGTACTTCTCGGCGGCCAGCTTGCGGGCCTCCTCCTCGTTGAGGGCCACGACGGTCTCCACGCGGCCGTTCACCTCCAGATACCATGCCGGTATGCGGTGGCCCCACCAGAGCTGGCGGCTGATGCACCAGTCCTTGATGTTCTCCAGCCAGTGGCGGTAGGTGTTCTTGAACTTGGCGGGGTGGAAGCGGATGGTGTCGTCCTCGACCACCTCGAGGGCACGCTTGGCGAGGCCCTCCATCTTGAGGAACCACTGGGCGCTGAGCTTAGGCTCGATGACGGCGTCGGTGCGCTCGCTGTGGCCCACCTTGTTGGTGTAGTCCTCGATCTTCTCGATGAGGCCGGCCTCATCGAGGTCCTTGACGATCTGCTTGCGGCAGGCGAAGCGGTCCATGCCGGCGTATTTGCCGCCATGCTCATTGAGCGTGCCGTTGTCGTTGAAGATGTCGATGGACTCGAGGTTGTACTTCATGCCCAGGTTGTAGTCGTTGATGTCGTGGGCGGGGGTGATCTTCAGGGCGCCGGTGCCGAACTCGCGGTCCACGTACTCGTCCATGATGATGGGCACCACGCGGCCCACGCCGGGCACGACGACGCGCTTGCCCTTGAGCCAGGAGTAGCGCTCGTCCTCGGGGTGGACGCACACGGCGGTGTCGCCCATGATGGTCTCGGGACGAGTTGTAGCTACTACAATGTAGCGGTCCTCGCCCTCCACGAAGTAGCGGAGGTAGAACAGCTTGCCGTGGCTCTCCTTGTAGACCACCTCCTCGTCGCTGACGGCGGTGAGGGCCTGGGGATCCCAGTTGACCATGCGCACGCCGCGGTAGATGAGTTCCTTGTTGTAGAGGTCGACGAAGACGCGCATCACGCTCTCGTAGCGCACGTCGTCCATGGTGAAGGCTGTGCGGTCCCAGTCGCAACTGGCGCCGAGCTTGCGCAGCTGCTTCAGGATGATGCCGCCGTACTGCTCCTTCCATTCCCAGGCGTACTTCAGGAACTCGTCGCGCGAGAGGCTGCGCTTGTCGATGCCGCGCTCGGCGAGCATTTTGACGACCTTGGCCTCGGTGGCGATGGAGGCGTGGTCGGTGCCGGGCACCCAGCAGGCGTTCTTGCCCTGCATGCGGGCGCGGCGCACCAGCACATCCTGAATCGTGTTGTTGAGCATGTGGCCCATGTGCAGCACACCCGTCACGTTGGGCGGCGGGATGACCACCGTGTAGGGCACGCGGTTGTCGGGCTCCGAGTGGAAGAGCTTTTTGTCAAGCCAGAACTGATACCATTTCTCCTCGATGGCACGAGGGTCGTATTTCGATGCTAATTCCATTTATATTTTATATTTTTCGGGCTGCAAAGATACATTTTTTTCTCGATATACGCTAAAAAAAGTACCTATGACTGCAAATTATTGATTATCAATGTAATGTATATATTATATCTAAGTTGCTGTTTTTCAGTGTTCAGTGTGCATCCTCCAGGCATCAACCAGGCATCATCTAGGCATCATCTAGGCATCAACTAGGCATCCCCTCTGCATCATCTCTGCATGTGACCCTGGTGGATGCTCTCCTGATGCAGGGTCAGAAGCGCGAAAATGGATGTTTGCGCCAGTAGAGGATCAGCAGGAAGCCGATGAGCATGCCGCCGAGGTGGGCGAAGTGGGCCACACCGTCGTAGGAGCGGAAGATGCCCTCGAAGAGCTCAAGGGCTATCATGCCGATGATGAACCACTTGGTCTTGATGGGGACGAGGAAGTAGAGGTAGATGTACTCGTTGGGGAACATCATGCCGAAGGCCAGCAAGAGGGCGTAGACGGCTCCCGAAGCGCCCACCGAGAGGTGGATGCCCGGCACCAAGAGGTTGAGCAATCCGGCCCCGATGCCGCAGACGAGGTAGTAGAACAGGAAGCGGCGCGTGCCCCAGTAGCGCTCCAGCACGGCCCCGAACATCCAGAGAGAGAACATGTTGAAGAAGAGGTGGTCGAACGAGCCGTGCATGAACATATAGGTCAGCGGCTGCCAGAGGCGGAAGTTGCCGCTGCGGGGTGTCCAGATGCCGAGCCAGGCGTTGAGGTCGATGATGTGCTGCATCGGACCCAGCACATAGTAGGCCACGTAGCAGAGCACATTGATGATCAGCAGGTGCTTCACTGCCGGCGGCAGCAGACGGTATCCTTGGGGTTGGTATTGGGCCATGAAGTTATGAGTTAAGAGTTAAGAGTTATGAATTAAGAGTTATGAATTAAGGGGTATGAATTAAAAGTTATGAGTTAAGAGTTATGAGTTAAGCGTTATTTTAACAGGTCTTCGGGTTTGACGATGGAGATGATGCGCTTGCCGGAGGGCGACACCTCGGCCATGGGGCAGGCGAAGAGGTCGGCCACGAGCTGCTGCATCTCCTCCTGCGAGAGGGGAGTGCCGGCGCGGACGGCCAGCTGTCGCGCCAGCGAGAGGCAGAGGCTCTCGTCGCGCTTGTTGTATTTCTGCATGGTGGCTCCCTTGTAGTCCTGCAGCAGCTGGTCGAGCAGGGCCTGCAGGTCCTCGTCCTTGAGGTTGGCGGGGGTGGCGGTCACCACGAAGGTGGTCTGGTTCAGGACCGACATCTCGAAGCCGTAGTCCTTGAGGTCGGGCAACAGCTCGGCCAGCATCTCGGCGTCGGCGGCCGAGAAGCGGCATTGCAGCGGGAACATCAACGTCTGCGACGCCGCCTTGCTGGATCGTGCGCTGAGCAGGCGGTGGTAGAGCACCCGCTCGTGGGCCCGCTGCTGGTCGATGAGGGCCAGCCCCGACGAGAGGGCGGTGACGATGTAGCGCCCCTGCACCTGGAGGCACTGGTTGGACGTCAGGACTTCGAGACATCGAGACTTCGAGTCCTCGAAACTTGAAGTCTCGACATCTTGAAGACTCGAAGACTCGAGGTCTTGACGTCTCGACGTCTCGACGTCCTGATGACTAGAGACCTCTGTCATCCGCATGCGGGTCTGGCTGCCGCTGGCGCGGAAGGGGTTATAGTCGGGGTTGTAGCTGATGCGGGGCTGCGGGGGGATGTAGTCCTTGGGGGCCGGCGGCAGGTTGAACTCCTCCGGCGTGTCGAAGCTCAGCTCGGTGGCCAAGCTGAATTGGCCCAGGGCACGCTTGACGGCCGACCGCAGGATGGCGAACAGCGCGTGCTCGTCGACGAACTTCACCTCGGTCTTGGTGGGGTGGATGTTGATGTCGATCTTCGAGGGGTCGACGGTGAGTCCGATGAAGTAGCTGGGGTAGGCGCGCTCGGGCAGCAGGTCGCCGTAGGCGCGTTCGACGGCGGCGCTCAGGGCCGGATGCTTGATGAAGCGGCCGTTGACGAAGATATACTGCTCGCCGCGCGTGCGACGGCTGTACTCCGGCCGGCTGACGAAGCCGCGTATCTTCACCAGGTCGGTCTCCTCCTCGACGGCGAAGAGGCGCTCCTTGTAGGCCGCGCCGTAGAGGCCGGCGATGCGCTGTAGCAGCGTGCCGCCCTTGAGGTCGTAGAGCAGGCGCCCGTTGCTGGTGAAAGAGAAGGCCAGGTCGTGGTGGATCAACGTGATGCGGCGGAAGACCTCCTCGATGTGGCTCATCTCGACGCTGTCTTTCTTCAGGAAGTTGCGCCGCGCAGGCACGTTGAAAAAGAGGTTCTTGACGCTCAGCGACGTGCCCGGGGGGCAGACGGTGGGCTGCTGGTCGACGATGTGCGACCCTTCGATCACCACCTGGGTGCCCAGCTCGCTGTCGTGCTGGCGGGTGCGTAGTTCCACCTGTGCGATGGCGGCA
This sequence comes from uncultured Bacteroidales bacterium, assembly GCA_946183915.1. GTDB lineage: Bacteria > Bacteroidota > Bacteroidia > Bacteroidales > P3 > Colimorpha. The sequence continues at coordinate 59,877 of CAMHDJ010000005.1, forward strand.
ATGGAGGCCAGGGCCTCGCCGCGGAAGCCCATGGTGTGGATGGCGAAGAGGTCGTCGGCGTGGTGAATCTTGCTGGTGGCGTGGCGCTCGAAGCAGAGGCGCGCGTCGCTGTCGCTCATGCCGCTGCCGTTGTCCACCACCTGGATCAGCGTGCGCCCGGCGTCTTTCACCACCAGGTCGATCTGGGTGGCGCCGGCGTCCATCGAGTTCTCCAGCATCTCCTTGACGGCGCCGGCGGGACGGTCCACCACCTCGCCAGCCGCTATCTGGTTGGCCACGCTGTCGGGCAGTATGTTGATGATGTCCACTGGTTGTGTGTTCGGGGGTTAGTGTTTGGCGGTGCGGGCGCTCAGCTTCTCGTAGTTGTCCAGGAAAGCCATGAGGCTCTTGACGGGAAGCACCTTGTTCATGATGATGTCGCGCCGCTCGTTGAGGATGATCATCGTCGGGGCGCCGTGCACATTGTAGGCCTCCTGGTAGTCGATGTTGACGTGGGTGCCGCCCACGTTGACCCAGCGGAAGTCGTGCTCCTTGACGTAGCGCTTCCACTTCTCGACGTCGCTGTCGTAGCCCACGGCGTAGATCTCGAAGCGCTTGTTGCCGATGGCCGTCAGCGAGTCGTAGAGCACCTTCAGCTCCTCGCTCTGCTCCTGGCAGTGGTGGCAGTCGGGATCCCAGAACCAGAGGATGACGTAGCGGGTCGGCTGGCGGTGCGACGACTGCCAGTGCTCGGGGGCGTCGATCTGGGTGGTGTCCAGCATCCAGAGCTCCTGGCCGTGGGCGCCGATGATGCTCTGGCCGATGCGGGCCAGATTCTGCTTGGTCAGGTAGATCTCGCTCTCGCGCATCCACGGGCAGCGCCCTTTGAGGATGTACTCGCGGGCGATGTGGCACCACACGGCATCCCACCCGATGTTGCGCGTCGAGCGGTAGTAGCGGGGCTCGATAAACTGGATCACGTAGCGCGCCAGGGCGGTGTCGTCGCCGATGCGGGCCATCAGACGGTCCAACTCCAGGACAATCGTATCGGCGTCGGCGCGGTAGAGCATGCCGTAGAAGAAGACATTAAGCTTGCTGAACAGCTGGGGGCTGTAGAGCACCGCCGAAGGGTTGGAACGGTAGAAGGCGATGGAATCAAAGAACGGATCCCAGTAGTGGAGGCGGAAGTAGCGCGCCTTGTCTTCGATGCTGTCGGGCACTTCGGCCGGTTCGCAGAGGTTGATGAGCTGCATGTAGAGGTTGTGCTGCCCATCGCGCCGTGCTTTCTCTTCGAAGGCGGTCATGCGTTCGGCGAGGGCGTCGGTCGAGGCGCCGGCCTTGCGCAGGCTGTCGGCCTCGCGGCGGGCGGCGTCTTCGGTGGCGATGTAGTCGTACATCAGCCGGTTGGCCTTGCTGCCTTTCACGCGCAGGCTGGCGGCGCTGAGCTTGGCGTCGCCGCTGAGGGTGAGCGTGCGGCTGTCGTCGACGAGGAAGTCGGTCAGTACCGTCTTGCGGTCTTGCCGCACGAGGGCGTAGACGCCCCGCTCCCACGGGCGGCGGCCCTGGAAGTGGTAGCCCTTGCGGCCGCGGGCGGTCGAGTCGAGCAGCTGCACCTCGTCGCGGTAGTGGCGCCCGATGTAGAGCACCGTGTCCTCCAGTCCCTGGGGGTGGAATAAGAAACTGTACTGCTGCGCAAAGGCTGTGCAGCAGTACAGTGTGAGGGTTAGTATGATCAGTGTGCGCTTCATCGTGATTACCAGAGCAGAGCGCGTTTCTCGGGGGCGAGCCACATGCCGTCGCCTTCCTTGATGCCGAAGGCCTCGATGAACTCGGTCACCTGGGGCAGAGCCACGTTGACGCGGTTGCGGCCCAGCGAGTGGACGTCCATCTGGGTGAGCTGCAGGGCGGCCTGCGGACGGATGTTCGAAGCCCACACGGCGGCGTAGGCCAGGAAGAAGCGCTGCTCGGGCGTGAAGCCGTCCATCTCGCCCTTGTTGAGCTGTTTCTTGGCGATGGCGTTCTGCATGGCGAGGTAGCTCACGTGCAGGCCTCCGTTGTCGGCGATGTTCTCGCCGAGGGTCAGCTCGCCGTTGCCGTGGATGAGGCCGAGCTCGGGGTCGTCGAGGGCGATGCAGCTGTCGAAGGCGTCGATGAGGGCCTTCTTGTTGGTGTTGAAGTTGGCGGCGTCCTCTTCGGTCCACCAGTCGTTCAGGTTGCCGTCCTTGTCGTACTGGCGGCCCTGGTCGTCGAAGCCGTGGGTCAGCTCGTGGCCGATCACGACGCCGATGGCACCGTAGTTGGCGGCCTCGTCAGCCTCCATGTTGAAGAAGGGGGGCTGCAGGATGGCGGCCGGGAAGCAGATCTCGTTGGTGGTGGGGTTGTAGTAGGCGTTGACCGTCTGCGGCGTCATCTGCCACTCGTCGCGGTCCACCGGCTTGTTGATCTTGCTGAGCATGTAGTCCATGTCGAACTCGTTGCTGCGCACCACGTTGGCGTAGTAGCTGTCGTCCTTGACCTCGAGGCCGCTGTAGTCGCGCCACTTGTTGGGGTAGCCGATCTTGACCAGGATGGTCGAGAGCTTCTCGTGGGCGTTGGCCTTGGTGGCGTCGGTCATCCAGGTGGCCATGTCGATACGCTGTCCGAGGGCGGTGATGAGGTTCTGCACGAGGGTCTCCATGCGGGCCTTGGCCTCGGCGGGGAAGTACTTCTCCACATACAGCTGGCCGAGGGCCTCGCCCATGGCGCCGTCGACGGTGGCGGTGACGCGTTTCCAGCGCGGGCGGTTCACCTCGCGGCCGCTGAGCAGCTTGCCGTAGAAGTCGAAGTTGGCGTTCACGAAGTCGTCGCTCAGGTAGCTGGCGGCGCCGTTGATCTCATGCCAGGCCATGTAGGCCTTCAGGATCTCCACGTCGGTGTCGGCCAGCACGCGGTTCACCTCCTCGAAGTATTTGATCTGGGCGATGTTGAAGCTCTCCATGCCTTCCATGATGTTCATGGCGGTGAAGTAGCCCTTCCAGTCGATGTTGGGCGTCAGCGCGGCGGCGCTGTCCACCGTGAAGCGGTTGAAGGTGGCCTGCGGGTCGCGGTTCTCGAGGCGCGTGTTCTGGCTCTTGGCCAGGCGGGTCTCGAAGCTCATCACCATCTGGGCCAGCTTGTCGGCGCGGATGCCGCTCAGCTTGTCGTAGCCCGCCATGGCGAACTCCTTGGTCATCAGCTCCACATAGCCGGCGCGGACGTTCTTGTTGTTGCCCTCGTCGGTCAGGTAGTAGTCGCGGTCGCCCAGGCCCAGACCGCTCTGGTAGGCCCATGCGATGCACATCTTGGCGTTGTCCTTGTCGGCCTCGCCGAACACACCGAACAGCACGTGGTTGCCGCGGCGGTGCATCTTCAGCAGCTCGGCCCACACGTCCTCGCGGCTCTTCAGCTGGTTGATCTCCTCCATGTAGGGCATCAGCGGGGCGGCACCCTGCTCCTGCAGGCGCACGCTGTCCATACCGATGTTGTACAGCTTGGCGATCTTGTCGGCAATCGAGCCGGCCTCGTTCTGCATGGCGCTCACCGAGTCGATGATGCCGCGCATGTTCTCCTGTGCCTTCTCGGCCAGCACGTCGAAGGCGCCGTAGCGCGAGTGCTCGGCGTCGAGCGGGTTGTTTTTCATCCAGCCACCGCAGGCGTACTGGTAGAAGTCGTCCTGCAGGCGGGCCGTCGTGTCAAAGTTGTCCAGGTTGATGCCCGACGTCAGTTGGGCCTTGTGCTGGCAACCGGTAGCGATAACTGCCATTGTAGCAATGCTTAATAGGGTTTTCTTCATGTTGTTTTTATTATATGTTACTTTTCAAAACAAAATGCAAAGATACACTTTTTTCGCGACATGGCAAAATTTAATTTCTCCACCCGCCTCCGGGGCGCCTCCGGTTCGTTCCCGATCCACCCCTCGTCGACCCCCCTGAAACCCTGTCTGCTCCCTGATGGCTCCGTGATGACTCCCTGATGACTCTCTTAAAACCAGGGTGAAATCCTTGCCCTGTAAGCGTTTTGCGAGTTTTCCAGCATGGTTGACACACTTCTGGAGTGCTAGATGTCTCGTTCAGAAATAGTTAAAGGTGAAAAATAGATCGTGCACGATCTAATTTTTTGACTTAAATTAACTTAAATTGAAGAAAACGGCGAATTACTCGAAGAACTCGAAGCTACGCAGGTCTTTTTTTGGCGAATTACTCGAAATCCCTGCGCAAGCATTCGAGTAATTCGCTAAACGATCTGATGATATAGCAGCCTGCGTAGCTTCGAGTCCTTCGAGTAATTCGCCGTTAAACTTCCAGCCCCATCCCCGAAACGCGAGCCTCCGTGTCGTCTGTTGTTAAAACACTTTGCCGATCACTTTTTTTTCGTATCTTTGCACCCGAAAACCAAACCCATCGTCATCGCTATGGAAGAGCCAGTCCTCAACGCCCACAACAAGGAAGAATACCCGCCCATGCACACGGCGGAGCACATACTGAACCAGACCATGGTGCGCATGTTCGGCTGCCCGCGGTCGCGCAACGCCCACATCGAACGCAAGAAGAGCAAGTGCGACTACCAGCTCGCCGCCTGCCCCACCGACGAGCAGGTGCAGGAACTCGAGCGCCGCGTCAACGAGGTCATCGCCATGGGGTTGCCCGTCAGCTACGAGTTTGTGAAGAGGGGAGAGGTGCCGCCCGAGGTGGATTTCGGAAAACTGCCCGACGACGCCAGCGAGACCCTGCGCCTGGTGCGCATCGGCGACTACGACCTCTGCGCCTGCGTCGGCACCCACGTCGCCAACACCTCAGAGATAGGGACTTTCAAAATCATCAGCCACGACTACAACGAAGAAGCGCACACGTGGCGTATGCGCTTCAAATTGGTGGAATAACTTACTCCCGCTTTGCGAAATCTTGGAAATCTTGTTAAATTCCATCTGGATTTCCACGATTTATCCGGCGCAAATCTTTGAAATCTGATAGAATCTATGATTTCCAAGATTTCCAGGATCTCCGCCGCAGGCGGGGCTGTTAGTAATAGTACCTGTAGGGGCGACGGATAGCCCTACGCCCAGTGGACGTTCTCGCTGCCGGCGCCGAGCTCGAAGTGGCACTTCACGATGCCGAGGTCGATCTTCAGGTAGCTGTTCACCAGGCTGAAGCGTGTCCGCGCGGCCACCCGTCCGTCGGCCAGCAGCTCGAACTCGAACTTCTGCATGTGCATCGCCGTCGGGGCCAGCATGGCGGCCTCCATGCCGCGCAGGAACCACTCCGGCACCGGCAGGATGGCGCTCCGATAGTACTTCTCCGTGGGGCGCACGGGGTGCTGCACGCCTGGCGTCAGGCCGTAGCCGAGGGCGATGACGCCGTGCAACTGCTCGTCGGTGCCGACGGTGTAGTGGTCGGGCTGGCGGCTGAAGGTCAGGCCCACCCAGCAGCTGTTCAGCCCCAGCGTCTGCGCCAGCAGCACCACGCGTTCGCCGTGGTAGCCCAGCTGTTCGTCCAGCCCCTTGCGGCATACGAGGACGATGTAGCTGCTCACGCCGCTGAACTTGCCGTACTTGGCCAGCCCCTTGGCGAAGGCCTCCGGCTCGTCGGTCACCAGCTGCATGTGCAACCCCGCCGTGCGGTTGGCCTCGTCGATGGCGGCGCGCAGCTGCTCCACTTTCTCGGCCTCGATGGCCTGGTTCTTGTACTGCCGCACACTGTGCCGTGCGACGATGGCTTCCTGTAGTGTCATATCTTTTCGTTTTGGAGTCTTCGAGTCTTCAAGTCTTCGAGTCTTGACGTCATGATGTCTTGACGTCTCGAAGTCTTGAAGTCTCTATTTTAGAATCTGCTTCGTGTGTTCTTTGGTGTTCACTTTGCCGATGGCGTCGACGATGGTGCCCTGCTCGTCGATGACGTAGGTGGTGCGCAGCGTGCCCATCGTCACCTTGCCGTAGTTCTTCTTCTCGCCCCAGGCTTCGTAGGCTTCGAGGATGCGGTGTTCGGGGTCGGAGATGAGGTGGAAGGGCAGTTCGTACTTGGCGATGAAGCGCTGGTGGCTGGCGGCGCTGTCGCGGCTGACGCCGAGCACCTCGTAGCCCTGGGCCAGGAAGCGGTGGTAGTTGTCGCGCAGGTCGCAGGCCTCGGCGGTGCAGCCCGGCGTGCTGTCCTTGGGGTAGAAGTAGAGCACCAGCTTCTTGCCGGCATAATCGGTCAGTTTGATGATATTCCCGTTCTCGTCCGCGCCCTCAAACATCGGCGCCTTGGTTCCAATCTGTAGCATATTTCTATTCGTTTTAAACGCGGCAAAAGTACGAACTTTTTCCGACATGGGCGAAAAAGATTTCTGTATGTGAATTATTTTGTGTATTTTTGCACCCGATTTCAACAGTGAAATCAACGAAGCGTTATATCTTCGTCTTGCGAATGGAAACTTGAGAAACTTCTACGAAAAGCAAGAATGGTATGGCGGCTTCGCGCGTATTAGCGTGGGCTGTTCTCATTTCTTCTTTTCAGGGTAATTCTCAAGACCTCCATTCGTAGAAGTGATATACGGTGCCACGCTATCGTTTTAATAATTGCTCAACGGGGCACGGGAGAGTTCAAAAGTTGCGCCCGACACAATTTAGGGTTTGACATATGAGTATATTAAGCAAATTGTTTGGCAAACATGAACCTGGATCAGAAAAATCAACATCAACTGATGATTATTCGATTGACATCAAGGAACAAGAGCACTTGTGTTCGTCATCAATAGTTGAAGTAGAAGGTGCATTACCGGGTATTTTCTCAATATCTCCAAGAAATAAGGTGAAATTTTCTAAAGGAAATCTTCAGTATAGAGCTTCGGATAATAGTTGGCATTTTGCCGAGCATCAATACGATATTATAGGTGAAAATAATGCTTTGATTTCACCGATAAACAACATATGTATCGACTTATTCTGCTGGGGAAGCAGTGGGTTCAATAATATATTGCCTTTTATTGGAGACAGTGGAGATCCATTTTTGTATGATTGTGACAGAAAAAACATCACTTCAACACGATATGATTGGGGTATAAACAATTTCATTGAGAATGGAGGAAATAAACCGGGGCTGTGGAGAACATTAAGTAAAGATGAATGGCAATACCTGATAACAGAAAGGAATAATGCATCCAAGCTCTACGCCTTTGGTAAAATAGCTGGAATATGTGGCTTAATCCTGTTACCGGACGACTACAAAAACAATGATATTGTTGTTGAAGCAAATGAATTTGATTCAAATATCCTCACGGCGGAGGATTGGGCAAAACTTGAAATGAATGGGGCTGTTTTCTTACCATGTGCAGGACATAGAGGCAGTGGCACTCAACTATATCACATAAACGTCTCTGGTCGTTATTGGTCAACAACCTTTGCCAATTCTGCGATGGCGTATTGTTTTTGTGTAGAAAACAAATATATCAATGCCGCAGCGGAAGAGTTTAGAGAATCAGGAATAAGTGTTCGATTGGTTACTAATTCATAGAATCCAAATATTATTTGTGGATTTGTATATCGCGGATTACCGAGAGTTAAAGAAAAAATGAAACGGGGCTGTCGTGGGTGATTTTATTCTCCGATTATTTGTAGGGAGAATATTTCGGCGCAAAAAAAGATTTGTCCGGTCGGAGAAAATGATTGCTAGACATTTCCCATTACAATCCTCAGCATTTCCGCAGGGGTGACAACCTTGCTGACAGGTGGGAAATGACGGGTATTGCCAGTGATGAGGTAGGCTTGGTCGACAGAGAGGGCAACTTCGTAGAAGACAATGTCCTCTTCATCGGGGAAGTTCCACTCGGCAGGGGGTGCGGTCGGCGGCGATGCCACTGCGTATGGCAGCAAGCACAGCATTAATCTGTTCGGTGGAAAAACTGAACTTGGAGCGATGCAGTACTTCGTTGTACTCGTTCAGTATCTCCTCGTTGTAAACGGGAATGATGGTTCGGTCAAGGATATGGTCAAGCAAAGCCACTGTCGGGGAGACAGCGTTGCGCGAGAGCAGGGCGGATACCAGCACGTTGGTGTCGAAGACGGCGTAGTATTGTTTCATTGCTGCACTTGTTATTTGCGTGCATGACGTGCTGCACGAATCTCGGCGTTGATTTCTTCAAGCGTCATTTCCGAGTTGCCATTCTCTTCGCTTTGCTGTCGCATTTCATCTATGGCTTTGCGTGCTTGGGCAAGAATAGCGATGTCATCAGCCTTGGCACTCTCAAAAAGACGGTCTGCTAGCCAACGCTGGTCGGTCGACGAGAGGGAAAGCCCTTGGATGACGTTCCAGAGGTTGTTCACCATACTGCTATTGAATGTCGTGGTGTCCATATCGTTTGTATTTTGCTGTTATAACGATGTCCTTCTGTTTTTATTGTGTTGGGTAATAAAAAAGCCGAGGGGAATTTCCCCTCGGCTTGACTATCGGATTGCACTATATGTTTAGTACATTCCACCCGCTGTGGATGGGTTCGCTCCACTTCGGTCGCGGGGCAAACCATGTACTAATCCTTGCGGCTTAGTACATTCCACCCATTCCACCCATGCCGGGGTTGGCGGGGGCTGCGGGTTCGGGTTCCTTGATGTCGCAGAGGACGCACTCGGTGGTGAGGAGCATGCCGGCGATGCTGGCGGCGTTCTCCAGGGCCACGCGGGTCACCTTGGCGGGGTCGATGACGCCGCTCTGGAAGAGGTTCTCGTACTTCTCGGCGCGGGCGTTGTAGCCGTAGTCGCCCTTGCCGTTCTTCACCTCGTTGACGACGACGCTGCCTTCGAGGCCGGCGTTCTCGACAATCATGCGCAGAGGCTCCTCGACGGCGCGGCGGATGATCTCGATGCCGAGCTTCTCGTCCTCGTTCTCGGGCTTGACGCCTTCGAGCTTCTGGGCGGCACGGATGAGGGCGGTGCCGCCACCGGGGATGATACCCTCTTCGACAGCTGCGCGGGTGGCGTGCAGGGCGTCGTCGAAGCGGTCTTTCTTCTCCTTCATCTCGACCTCCGAGGCTGCGCCGACGTAGATGACGGCCACGCCGCCGGCCAGCTTGGCGAGGCGCTCCTGCAGCTTCTCGCGGTCGTAGTCGCTGGTGGTCTTCTCGATCTGGGCTTTGATCTGACCCACGCGGGCCTTGATGGCATCGCTATTGCCCTTGCCGCTGACGATGGTGGTGTTGTCCTTGTCGATGCTGATCTTTTCGCTCTGGCCGAGCATGCTGAGGTCGGCGTCCTCGAGCTTGTAGCCTTTCTCTTCGCTGATGACGGTGCCACCGGTGAGGATGGCGATGTCTTCGAGCATCTCCTTGCGGCGGTCGCCGAAGCCGGGGGCCTTGACGGCGGCGATCTTCAGGCTGCCGCGCAGGCGGTTGACCACGAGGGTGGCCAGGGCCTCGCTCTCGACGTCCTCAGCGATGATGAGGAGCGGACGGCCGGTGTTGACGACCTTCTCGAGCACGGGCAGCAGGTCCTTCATGGTGCTGATCTTCTTGTCGTAGATGAGGATGTAGGGGTTGTCGTAGCTGCACTCCATCTTCTCGGTGTCGGTGACGAAGTAGGGGCTGATGTAGCCGCGGTCGAACTGCATACCCTCGACGACCTTGACGGTGGTGTCGATGCCCTTGGCGTTCTCGATGGTGATGACGCCGTCCTTGGTCACTTTCTCCATGGCCTCGGCGATGATGTCGCCGATGGCGCTGTCGTTGTTGGCGCTGATGGTGGCCACCTGGCGGATCTTCTGGATGTCGCCGCCGACCTCCTGGGCCTGCTCCTTGATGCTCTTCACGATTTCGGCCACGGCCTTGTCGATGCCGCGTTTGAGGTCCATGGGGTTGGCACCGGCGGTGACGTTCTTCAGGCCGGTGTTGACGATGGCCTGGGCCAGCACGGTAGCGGTGGTGGTGCCGTCGCCGGCCTGGTCGTTGGTCTTGGAGGCGACCTCCTTGACCATCTGGGCGCCCATGTTCTGGATGCCGTCCTCAAGCTCGATTTCCTTGGCCACGGTCACGCCGTCCTTGGTCACCTGCGGGGCACCGAACTTCTTGTCGATAACCACATTGCGGCCTTTGGGGCCGAGGGTCACCTTCACTGCATTTGCCAACTCGTCGACGCCTTTGCGAAGCTGCTCGCGAGCGTCATTATTGAAAACTATCTGTTTTGCCATAATCTTGTCTGTTTTTTCGGTTAATCTTTACTTTTTATTTTTCCTGCTCGCTTCGCTCGCGAAATCTTGTAAATCTTGTAGATTTTCCGCTTCGCGATATGGTGTCAGCAATAATTTACCAGATTTACTAGATTTCTGCCGCGCAGCGGCTAGGAGCTTTAGATGATCGCGTAGATGTCGCTTTCTTTCATGATCATCAGCTTCTCGCCGTCGATCTCGATCTCGGTGCCGCTGTACTTGCCGTAGAGGACTTGGTCGCCCACCTTGACGGTCATATCGTGGTCTTTGGTGCCCTTACCCACGGCGAGGACTTCGCCGCGCTGCGGTTTCTCCTTGGCGGTGTCGGGGATGATGATGCCGCTGGCGGTCTTCTGTTCAGCCTCGGCGGGACGCACGAGGACTCGGTCTGCTAAAGGTTTGATGTTTGTCATAACTGTTATGTTTTTTTTGTTTTACTTCGTTTGTTCTGTGTGCCGTGCTCCAGCGCGGCGACACCCAATGTTATCAACATCCGTGCCAACCCCCATAAAACTGCCAGCGACTGCCACCGGCTGACAAATTGTCAGCACCCGTTGCCCTTGTCTCAATGTGCTGTAGGGGATGTGTTTAGAGTTGTTATAAGAAATATTTAACAATTTTTTCTTGCAAAAACCAAATGTACGTTGAGAGGGGTCTGGACGCTTGTCGCGAGGGTGGGAGGACAGAAATGGAAGGCGGCGAGCGTGGCGGTGTGTATGTGGTTGTATTTCAGTGTGAACTCTGTCCTGAGTGCTGTCGGCCATCCGTCGGCTTGGGGGCCCACCCTCCCTGCATCAACCAAGCATCATCCAGGCATCATCTAGGCATCAACCAGGCTTGTCGCCCTTCGTGGAGCCTCGGTGCTGCCTGCAAGGTGGCGCGAAAACGGGTAGTGTGGACGGCAAAAAAAAAAGCCACCGGCTGACAGGTTGTCAGTCCCGGTGGCAGTCGCAGGGGAATCAGGACGCAGGCTGGCAGCCCGCGCTCCACTTTTATTGTTTGACAAACATCAGGCCGTTCTCGCCGTCGGAGAAGAGCATGTGGGTGTCGTCGGGCATATAGAAGCCGCCGCGGATGTTCTCGCCTTCCCAGAAAATGCTGGTGGTGCCGATACCTTCGGAGTAACTGTAGTTGACATTCCAGCGCATATTTTCGGAATCTTCGCCCTCGACCATCGTGAGGTTGAGCACGGCGGCGCTGGCGCTGACAAACTTCAACTCGTAGACGAAATGGTCCATATCTTCGTCGAACTCCACCGTCCATGTGGTGCCGTCCATCGAGGCTGGTTTGGCGAAACTCTTTTGCTCCAGTTCCAGCGGCCAGCCTATCCCGAAGACCTGCGCTATCTGGTTGAACGATGCCGACAGGGGTGTGGTCTTGCTCCAGGTGACAGGAATGCTGAATGTCTGCGTGCCTTCCTCAGGAATAGATAGGGTGGCAGTGGCAGTGCCATTATTGCCGTCCCATGTATAGGTCATCGGCATGGCGAAGCAGAAGGGCATCTCGTCGTCGGCATAACTGACTGTGAGAAAGAGCATGCCGCTGCTGGCGGTATTGCATACCATAGTGTAGGTGGCCGTGTAGTGGTCGCCATCGCTGTCGGTGCCGCTAACGGAATTGCTCCATGCCGAGCCGGCCAATTCGATTTCGGGTTTGCAGGCGGCGAAAAGGCCTGCCATGAGCAGCACGGCGGCTGCCAGTTTGAGGGTCTGTTTCATATATATTTTGTGTTTAATTGATTCTATTGAACACATACTGACTGGCGCATCCTGGGTATTGGTGCAAGTCGTGGATGACCATTGGCATTGCAGTGGTGGCGTCGGACGGGTAGCCGGTGACACCAAGCGAGTCGACGACATAGTAGCTGCTATCGTTGTTGTAGGTGTAGCGCAGCGAGAGCTCATAGTCCACATCGGTGCGGTTGGTGAAGTAGCGTATCATCTCGCAGTTGCCCGTCCAGAAAGCGGGGATGCAGTTGATGTCCGTGGCCATCGGAGCGCATATCTGTGCAATGCCGATCTCAGGATAAGTCTCTATGGCATAGGGCGAGAGGTTGAGGATGATGTCGTAGGGCGAGGAACAGTACCATGTCTGCAGGTCGGACGGTGCAGGCACCAGCAGACACTCGTGAGTATGATTCGCCAGACAGAAGCCGCTGTAGGCGAAACATATCATCAGCGAGTCTTCGCGGTTGCGGCCGACAAAGAGTGTGTCGTTGCCGGTGGTGGACTCCCACACAGCCAGTATCATACGGCCGTCCTCTTCATAGATGTCGCGGAACACGCCGCAGGGCATGTGAAGCCAATAGTTCTCGTAATCAAAACTGACGTATGCAGTATGGTTCGAGCTGTCGATAGTGACAATCACATCCAAGCCATTACCATAGTCGGGACGACCGACAAAGGTGGCCACGCCGTTGCCCATCTGCGGCTGCGGCGCGGTGGCGTAGGCGGCGCCGTTCCAGGTGCCAGTGGCGGGGTCGTAGGTCACGGTGACGGTCATGCCCTCGTCCTCCATCTGCGCCATCCAGCGCTTCATGGCCTCGCGGTCGGTAGTGCTGAAGGTGGTGGCGTCCTTGGTGGCACTCTTGGTAGCCTTATGGTTGGCATTGTAGAAGGTGACCTCGCTGCCTTCTTCCGCATAGTCGCAGAAGCGGTCGAGGAGTTCCTGCCATTCGGCCTCGGTAGTGAGGTGGACGGTGGTGGTCTCTTCCGCTACGGTATAGACGATGTCGCGCTCGTGGCGCATTTCGTTGTTCTTCTCGTAGGCCGCAAGGGTGAGCACGGCGGCCAACAAAAGGGCCAGCTTTGTGACGTGTTTCATTATTGTCCAGTGTATTTTTAGTTTATTCTATGAAATACAAACTCACTATAGCAAGGGTTCTGATTCAAGACATGAATAGTTAACGGTGAGAAGTCGTCGTTATCCAGATTGTGTCCCGAGAGTGCCAATGAATCAGCAATATAAAAGTCAGTGTGAGTTTCGTAGCTGTAGTGTAAAGTTGCACCCCAGTCATAATCACTGTTGATGGAGGGGGTACGATGAATTTCACAGAAACCGCCGCCATTGTGATCGTAATTCAATCTGGGTTTGAAGGGATGTGAGCAATTGTAGTTCCACCACGGTGCACAGATTTGTGCTCTGTGAATCGGTGGTTGGGCGTCAACCGTACCGGGAAGTATGTGCATAATGACACCATCCAGCTGTTCGCTGTACCAGGTTTGTGTTCCTTCGGGTGCGGGAACCAACAGACATCCATATGGGAAATTGGGAATGCGGTTTATGTTTTCCCAGGCGTATTGATACCAGATTCGCAGTTTATTGTCATTCTGTCGTTCGATGAATAGGGTGTCCTCACTATTCATCAAAGCGACGATGAGTCGACCATTCTTGTTGCCTACATTGTAAAATACGCCACATGGAACCCCACTGTAAACGTCAGCATCCCAGTAGTGTATATGATTGATATAGACTGTACGATGAAGACTGTCTATTGTAACAATCATATCAATATTTGACCCTGGGAATTCATACCCTTCACTGACATATGTGGCAATGCCACTTCCCAGGGGAGGCAAGGCACTTTCATCTATCGCCAGTATTATGACTACTTCTCCATTGTCGCCCATGAGTAGTTGTGTAGTTCCGCAAATGGTTACAGTATCACCTTCATAATAACATACACCACCAAGGTATAGTCTTTCGTAAAAAGAATATCCGTCATGTGTGATGAACATGATGGTGTCGGCATTTACCTTTAGTGCCAATCTTTTCCTATGCCATGTCCCATCATTTATTGGATAATTAGCGGCCACAATTACACCTGTATAACAATCCCGATATTGCGGCGCGGTGGCGTAGGCGGTGCCGTTCCAGGTGCCGGTATTGGGGTCGAAGGTCACGGTGACGGTCTTGCCCTCGTCCTCCATCCGGGCCATCCAGCGCTTCATGGCCTCGCGGTCGGTAGTGCTGTAGGTGGTGGCGTCCTTGGTGGCACTCTTGGTGGCTATCTGGTTGGCATTGTAGAAGGTGACCTCGCTGCCTTCTTCCGCGTAGTCGCAGAAGCGGTCGAGGAGTTCCTGCCACTCGGCCTCGGTCTCGAGGTGGACGGTGGTGGTCTCTTCCGCTACGGTATAGACGATGTCGCGCTCGTGGCGCATTTCGTTGTTCTTCTCGCAGGCCGCAAAGCAAATCACAGCGGCCAGCAGGGCGAATAGTTTGACTGTGTGTTTCATACGGGTTCTATATTTCTTTTCTGTTCTTTTAGTTCTGATTGAGATTGTCCAGCTGGTAGTCCAGCAGTGCCTGGCGCTGCGCCTCGGTGTCGACGCGGTAGAAGGCCACGGTGCGGTCGGCATGGACGGCCATGGCGCGCCAGGCGGGGCGCACGCTGCGCTTCACGCGGCGGGCGGGCTCGTCGATGTCGCCCATCCAGCTGGTGACGCCCTCCGACGTGCGGATGTCGAACTCCGCCTTCAGCTCCGCCCATGCCGCGCTGTCGTCGGCCACCAGTAGCACCACGTCGGTCTTCAGCGTGTCGCCGATCTGGAAGCCCTTGACCTGCGCCACGGTGAGGTCTTGTCGCGGTGCAAACCGTTGGTAGAGCGGTAGCTCCGTCTCCTCATGCGAGCAAGCCAGTAGCATCAAGGGCAACAGTATGAGCAGCAGGCGTTTCATAGCGTCTCGATGGTTAGGATGCGACCCGCCTCGCTGGCCCAGTGGCTGGCGGCGATGCCGCTGCGGTTGCAGGCCACGGAGTCGTAGGATTTAGGAATTGAGAATTGAGAATTGAAAATTGAAAATCCAGCCACCAGCAGTACGGCCACCGAGGCCACTGCCGTGCGGCGCATACGCCGTGCCCGCTGCCAGCGCGGGTACTCCTGCCGCAGGCGCTGCTGCAGGGCTTGCTGTTCTTCCCGTTCCCAGAGGTTGTCGAATGTCATATTGTGTCCCATTGTTGTTTCAGTTTCTCTTTGATCCGCATCAGGCGCACCCCGATGTTGTTCTTGGTCATGCCCACCGCTTTGCCGATCTCCGTGTAGTCGTAGCCTTCGAGGTGGAGGGTGACGATTGTGCGGTCGGGTTCCGGCAGTTGGGCGATGAGTTCGTGCAGTGTGTCGTGCAGCGTGGTGTCCTCCGCGGGTGTGTCGTAGTCGTCGGGCAGCGGGGTGGGCGAGGGGCTGCGGCGCAGCAGGTCGATGCAGGTGCTGCGTGCCACGCGCCAGATCCACGCGGCCTGACGCGGTGCCGGCCCGATGGTTAGCAGTTGTTCGCGCCGGTTCCACAGTTCGATCTGCACCTCTTGCAGCAGGTCGTCGACCCCCAGGCCGTCGCGCTGGTGGCGGCGGCAGACCGAGAAGAGCAATCCGCGGTAGCGGAGCATCACCTCGACGAACGTGTCCTGACCTTTCACACTATAATAACGTAAAACAGGGGGGTGAAAATTACATCGGGCAAAAAAAAAAGACGCCCCCCGGCTGGAGGGCGTCATGCGGAATAAAAACCCAATTATTAAAAACTTGTACTTTCTTTTAGATGTTGCGGTGGAACACCAGGGTCACGTTCATGACGTTGCCGTCCATGCCGGTCATCTCGAGGACAGTGTTGAAGTCGATGACGATGGCGTCGGTAGCGGTGTCGTAGCTGAAGGGGATCTGCACGTCGGTCGGGGTGCCGTCCTCGGCATAGGCCGTGGCAGTCAGGGCGCCGGTCTCGCTGATCGGGTCGTAGGTGTAGGCATAGGCCAGCTCCTCAAGCTCTTCCATCGTGGGCATGCCGTCGGCATCCATGCCGGCGTTGATCACCGTGACGGCCTCGGGGAAGGTGAAGTGGGCGTGGCTGGCGTCGAAGCTCAGGCCGAAGACCAGGTCGCTCAGCGGCAGCATGGCCATGGTGTCGCCCGCCGGGTCGACGAAGGCGATGTCTTCCATCGTGTAGTTCCACTCGGTGCCGATCAGGTCGGAGGCGCTCTTCACCATGGGCATCTCGCTGGGGAGCTCGGTACCCTCGCCGGGGTTGATGATGGGTTCGTCGGTGCAGGCGGTCATGCCAAGGGCCAGGAAGGCGGCTGCGATGAGAATGATGTTTTTCTTCATGTTGTTTGTTGTTTTTTTGTTTGACTGATTTGTTTTCACCTATAAGATCGCAAATCGTGACCGAAAAACTACACCGGGGTGAAAATATTTTTCTTCCTATTAATATGCCACCGCTTCGAACATCATCTGGTAGTACACGCCGGCCTGCCCGTCGCTGCCGCCGTCGCGGCTGAGGATCATGGTGCTGCCGCTCAGCCAGCTGATGTTCCAGCAGCCGCCGCCGTCGAAGAGCTCGCAGCAGATGGTGCCGTTGTCGCCCAGGCTCCAGGTGGCCTGTTCGCGGTGCGAGCCGCTGGTGTAGACGGCAGTGCCGTCGTCGTTCAGCTGCAGGTAGATGTCGTTGCCGTCGTCGCTCGGCTCGTAGACGTCGGTGCTCAGCAGCACGCTTTGGCCACTGTAGATCGTGGTGACGGCGCGCCAGGTGTAGCGCCACCGGCCCACCACGGTGCTGACCTGTATGGCGTTGAGGTCGAGGAAGTAGACAGGCTGGCCGTAGATGTCCTCGCTGCTGGCCAGCGGTCCGTAGAGCGTCAGGGTGTCGCCCGCGGCATATTCGCCTACGGTCTCCATGTCGGCCGTCAGCACCATGCCGCCCCGCATCAGGATGAGGGTGGAGTCGTCGGCCGTCACCAGGGCCCACACCATCAGGGGGAAGGTCGCTTCGGTGAGGGCCGGCATCGGCACCGCCGTCAGCACGCCCGTGTGCACGGGCCCTTCCATGGTCGGCTGCGGGTTGGGGGCCGTGGCGTAGGCCATGCCGTGCCACACGCCGGTGTTGTCGTCGTAGGTGACGTTGACCGTCTTGCCGGCCTTCTCCATCTGTTTCATCCAGGCCTTCAGCTCGGCGCGGTCGCTGGTGGCGATGGTGGTGGCGTCCTTGATCAGGGGCGTCCCTTTGGCGGCGGGCACGGGGCCCTGCAGGGTGAGGTTGTAGAAGGCCACCTCGTTGCCCTCGGCGGCGTAGTCGCAGAAGCGGTCGAGCAGCTCGTCCCACTCGGCCTCGCTCCGCAGGGTGGTCTGGCTTTCTTCGCCGCCCACGGCGTAGATGATCTGCCGCACCACGGGGCTTTCTTCCGGCTTGTCGGGGCCGCACGAGGCCATGCCGACGGTGGCCGCCAGCACGAGGAGTACTTTCACTAGGGTTTTCATATGGGGTCGTTGTTTCATTTTTTCTTCTTGTTTTTGAGGGATTGGTTGATCTGATAGTCGATCAGGGCGTCGTACTGCGCCTCGGTGTCGAGCCGGTAGAAGCCCACGGAGCGGCGTGCCGGCGAGGCCACGACGCGCAGCACCGGCTTGCCGCTCCAGGCGGTGCGCCGCGCGGGGGCGTCCACGTCGGCCAGCCACGAGGTGACGCCATCGGCGTCGCGCACGCCCAGCTCGCGGCTCAGCCGCTGCCACGACGCCTCGTCGTCGGCCACCACCAGCACCACGTCGACACGCACCGTGTCGGCCAGCCGGAAGCCGTCGACCTGTGCCACCGTCAGGCCGGCCTGCGAGGCATACCTCTGGTAGAGGTTCCCCTGCGCCAGCACCATCAGCGGCACCATGAAGACGATAATAATAATGACTCTTTTCATATCTTTCTGATCATTCTTCGTTGCTCGTTCAGCATTCCATTAGCAGGTCGTTCGCCAGCGAGGCCCACTGGCTGTCGGCAATGCCGCTGCGGTTGCAGTAGACATGGTCGAAGTCGCCGTGCCCCGCCTGTCCGGCCAGCATCGGCACGGCCACGCCGACGGCCACCGCCACCACCGCCGCCAGCCCCATGGCGCGACGGCGGTTGCGCTGCCACTGCGGGTAGCCCTCGGCCAGCCGGTGGCCCATGCTGCGGGCCGCGGCCTCCTGCCAGAGCTGTTCGAATTCGTTGTCGTTCATAGTTCGTTGTTCCATCATACGAAGTGTTTTCTCAGTTTGTCTTTGGCTCGCGTCAGCCTGACGCTGACGTTCTTCACGGTGAGCCCCGTCCGGTCGGCGATCTCCTCGTAGGAGTAGCCCTGCAGCTGCAGCGTCACCAGCGTGCGGTCCGGCTCGTCGAGCAGGGCCACCTGGGCGTGCAGCTCGTCGACCAGCGTCGTGTCGTCGGCCGGCGCGTCGAAGCCCTCCGGCAGCTCCACCGTGGGAGCGTGACGCCTCAGCGCGTCGACCATCGCATTGCGCGCCACCCGCCAGGCCAGCGCCGCCTGCTGCGGCCCCGCACCCAGCGGCAGCAGCCGCCCGCTTGCGCGCCACAGCGCCACCGACGCCTCCTGCAATAGGTCGTCCACATCCAGGCCCCGACGGCTATAGCGCCGCCCGAGCGTGAATAGCAGTCCGCGGTAGCGGCGCAGCATCTGGTCGAACTCATCCGGTGGTCTCACGACTATAATAACGTAAAAAACGACCAAAAGACTACACCCGTTATAAAATTTTTTTAAAAATTTTGCCGCCGCACCACCCCTCCGAAATGCCCATGGTTCCTAGGTGGCTCCCTGATGACTCCC
>CAMHDJ010000006.1 GCA_946183915.1 uncultured Bacteroidales bacterium
ACACCTTTTCGCCGTCGGCGCTGTAGAGCGGACGCTGGGCGGTGACGCTTACGGCATGTAGCATGGTGCTGCTTTGGAAGATGTCTATCACGCCCAATGCCGTGTCGGGCGGAACTTTGAGACGCTGCCAGTAGGTGTTGTAGCCCACCGCCGAGATGCGCAGCAGGTACTCGCCCGCCGCCACCGCCGAGATGCGCATCGCGCCGCGGTCGTTGGTGGTGCTGCCCGCGACAAACGTGCTGTCCGCCGTCCGCAGCAATACACAGTTAGTAAAAGCCATTGGCTCGCCGCTCTTCGCGTCGCGCAGCGTGCCTGTAACCGAGTTTGTTTGAGCATGGCCAATTATAGTCATAGTAGCCATGGCAAGAGTCAAGAGAATCTTTTTTATCATTTCATTTATACATTTATATTTCCCAACTCCCATTGTTCTTTCCAACAACCACAGACAAAAAAGAAGGCGAGCAATCTCGTCTCCTGTCTGCGGTCGTGGAAATTACCTTTTACGGATAGACAAAATGCTCGCTTATCGGCGAGCATTTGCACATTGCCTTCCGTAAAAGTACCCAGTTTGAAGTTTTCCACGTTTCAGACAGGTCGGGACAATAGCAAACGCTATGTTATCAAAATCGTTTCAAATCGTTATATCCTTATCATTTATATTATTTACGACTGTTGTTGCTCATATCTTATACATTTCTTACGGCTGCAAAAGTACGACAATTTCGCAATATGACCAAATTTATTTTGTTGACCTACCCTTATGTATCCTTAGTGAAAACATAGCGGAACCTTATTCCGAGGTAGTGTTTGATTAAAGTTTGAGTAAAAGGGGAGTAAAACCTAAGAGGTATGTAGGCGACTATTCCGGCAGGCGGAAAAGGATTTCTATCGGGTAGTGGTCGGAGATGTAGGGGACGCCATAGTCGCCGTTGAGGGTGCAGAAGCGGAGGACCTTGATGTCGCGGACAAAGAAGTGGTCTATCACCGCGCCTTCGTTCTGGCCGAAGGCGTTGTAGGTGATGGCGTGGCTGGTGCTGTCGGTCAGGGTGCGGGCATCCTGCATGCCTACGCGGCGGAAGAAGGCGAAGGGGCTGTACTCGGAGCTGTCGCTTTCGGTGTTCATGTCGCCCCCCACGATGGCGGGCAACTCACCGAGTCGGTTCGCCACGATGTCGCCAACCACCTGGGCGCCGCGGACGCGGGCGTCGTTGCTCACATGGTCGAGGTGGGTGTTGAGGTAGGCGAACTCCTTGCCGCTCTGGCGGTCGCGGAAGCGGACCACGGTGACGGTGCGGAAGCATCCGGCGCCCTCGTACTTCGACGGCACCTCGGGCGTGAGGCTGAGCCAGCGGGTGCTGTCGGACAGCAGCTCCAGCCGCGCGGTGTCGTAGTAGATGGCCATGAACTCGCCGGCCTCCATGCCGTCGTCGCGGCCCACGCCCACGCGGCGGTACTGCGGCAGGCAGCTGTCGAGGTACTGCAGCTGGTCAATCAGCGCCTCCTGCAGGCCCAAGGCCGCGGGCTGCTCCTCGCGCACCATGCGCACCACGGCGTCGCGCCGGTTGGCCCAGCGGTTCTCTCCGTCGATGTCGCCCCAACCGTTGTAGCGTATGTTGAACGATATGACCTTCAGCTCGTCGCCCTCGTGCCGACAGCCGCAGAGCGACAGCAACACGAGGGCGAGAGACAGGATGCAGAAACGTCGCATTTAGCTGATCTGCACTTGATTCTTGGGCACATTGACCCGGAAGGCCAACTCTTTGCCATTCTTCAGCGTGCCATCGAGGGCAACCTCGAATTCGCTGTTGTCGTAGGTGATGGTGCAGGTGCCTTCGGAGAAGATGGATTCGCCCTCCGGCACGCCTTCCATGCCGCCGAAGAATTGGCCATGGTGCATGTCAAACGAGAAGTTGAGCGCCATCGCCTCGCCGATGAAGTCGATGTTGTAATGCACATCCTCGGCAGCCACGGTGAGGTCATAGGTGCGGTTAAGGGCCGCCTGGTCGAGAGTGCCCGAAAGCTGGAAGAGAACTTCCTTGCCCACCGAACCGAACGACACATAGGTGCCTTCGGCATCGCTTGCGGCGCTGCTCGTCATGTTGTACACCGTGCCGTCGTAGCGGAGCTGGTTGTTCTCGAGGTCGAGCTCGTCCTTGTTGCACGAAGCGAACATCATCGCGGCGGCAGCCACGAACATCATCATTTTGATTGCTTTCATTGTATTCTATGTTTTATGGGTTAATAACCAAGTTATAAGTCTGTCGATAACTTTATCAAATCACGTATTCCGGTGTGACAAGTTTCATCTTCAGTTCCTTGCCGTTGATCAACTTGCAGTCGAGAAGCACGGTGATGGGAGTGCCGTTGTTACTGCCTTCTACACGAAGGGTACCTTCGGTGACAACAGGAGTGTCTTCATACTCGGTGCCATTCAACTGGCCACCGCAGTAGGTTCTGCCATTATCCCTGTGGCCAAAAGCAGCGCAGGTGAGAACCGGGCCGATGAAGGCCAGCTCGTAAGCCTCTCCTTCATTCAGATTGGCAAGGTCGCGGGTCTTGTTCCAGTCATCGCCTACGATATGGAAGTGGTCAACCGTGATAATAGGGTTCCCTTCCTGCTGTTCCACCGACATTGCCGTGACCAGAGTGAGGCCAGGATGGAAGTAGTTGATTGCCATTTGTGACTGATTCAGATGGTAGGTTGTACCGTCGTAGATTAATGTGTTGTCGGCCAAATCTTCGACATTTTCTTTACCGCACGAGGCGAACATCATCGCGGCGGCAGCCACGAACATCATCATTTTGATTGCTTTCATGTTATTAAATGTTTTAAATGGGTAATTGATGTCATATTTACCTGATGTCGGCATCCGGCAGCGAGAGGCGCATCTTGACCGCGTGGCCATTCATGAGGATGGCGTCCAGTTCGACCAGACGCGTGGCGGCCGTATGTGTCACGCGGAGCCATCCGGAGCTGAACACGCGCGAGTTCTCGCCGTCCAGCACCCCGTCGGCCGACGAATGCTGGCAGTAGTACTGGAAGTTGCACAGCCCGTGCATCTCCAGTCCGAAGCTCAGGCTGTCGGTGCCCGTGGGTTGCGTGAGGTCGAAGGTGCGGCCTTCCATGGCGGGGTAGATGCGGAAATTGGCCAGGGTGACCATCGGCGTGCCAGCGGCCGACACCTCGTCGGAGAAGGCGTTGACCATGATAAACTGCTGGTACTGCTTGGCGACATAGTACATGCTGTAGGGCACCTCGTCGAAGAGCACCTCGTTGTCGCGCACCTCGCCCTCCTCGCGGCCGCAGCCGACGGCCACAACCATCGCCATCGCCGCCACGAGCGTCATCAGTATGCCTTTCTTTTTCATTGCCATCGTGTTGCAGGTGTTATACCATCAGTTTCTTGTAGCGGATGCGGTGGGGCGTGTCGTCGCCGAGGCGCTTGCGGCGGTTCTCCTCGTACTCGGTGTAGCCACCCTCGAAGAAGTAGACCTGCGAATCGCCCTCGAAGGCCAGGATGTGGGTGCAGATGCGGTCGAGGAACCAACGGTCGTGGCTGATCACGACGGCACAGCCGGCAAAGTTCTCCAAGCCCTCCTCAAGGGCACGCATGGTGTTGACGTCGATATCGTTGGTGGGCTCGTCGAGCAGCAGCACGTTGGCTTCGCTCTTCAGCGTCAGCGCCAGGTGCAAGCGGTTACGCTCGCCGCCGCTGAGCACGCCGACCTTCTTCTGCTGGTCGGTGCCGGTGAAGTTGAATCTAGATATGTACGCGCGCGAGTTCACCAAGCGTCCGCCCACTTGCAGATTCTCGTTGCCGCCGCTGATCATCTCGTAGACGGTCTTCTCGGGGTCGATCTCGGCGTGTTGCTGGTCGATATAGCCCAGCTTGACCGTCTCGCCCACCTCGAAGGTGCCCGTGTCGGGCTTCTCGAGGCCCATGATGAGGCGGAAGAGCGTGGTCTTGCCACAGCCGTTAGGGCCAATGATGCCCACGATACCGGCCGGTGGCAGCGAGAAGGTGAGGTTCTCGTAGAGCAGCTTGTCGCCATAGGCTTTGCTGACGCCGTTCACCTCCAACACCTTGTTGCCCAGACGGGGCCCGTTGGGAATGAAGATCTCAAGGTTCTGTTCCTTCTCCTTCACGTCCTCGTTCAGCAGGCGGTCGTAGGCGGCCAGACGGGCCTTGCCCTTGGCGTGGCGGGCCTTCGGGGCCATGCGCACCCACTCCAACTCGCGCTGCAGGGTCTTCCGTCGCTTGCTCTCCTGCTTCTCCTCCATGGCCAGGCGGGCGGTCTTCTGCTCGAGCCACGAGCTGTAGTTGCCCTTCCAGGGGATGCCCTCGCCGCGGTCCAGCTCGAGAATCCATCCGGCCACATGGTCGAGGAAGTAGCGGTCGTGGGTCACCGCGATGACGGTGCCCTTGTACTGCTGCAGGTGTTGCTCCAGCCAGTCGATGCTCTCGGCGTCGAGGTGGTTGGTGGGCTCGTCGAGCAGCAGGATGTCCGGCTCCTGAAGCAGCAGACGGCACAGGGCCACACGACGGCGCTCGCCGCCGCTGAGGTTCTTCACCAGCTGGTCCTCGTCGGGGCAGCGCAGGGCGTCCATGGCGCGTTCCAGTTTCTGGTCGAGGTTCCATGCGTCGTGGGCCTCGAGCAGCTCGGTCAGCTCACCCTGGCGGGCGATCAGCTTGTCGAAATCGGCATCGGGTTCGGCGAAGGCGTTGTTCACCTCGTCGTACTCGCGCAGCAGGTCCACGGTCTCCTGCACCGCCTCCTGCACCACCTCCTTGACGGTCTTGGTGTCGTCCAGCTTGGGCTCCTGCTCCAGGTAACCCACACTGTAGCCCGGCGAGAAGACCACCTCGCCCTGGTAGTCCTTGTCCACCCCGGCGATGATCTTCATCAGGCTCGACTTACCGCTGCCGTTGAGGCCGATAATGCCGATTTTGGCCCCATAGAAGAAGCTCAAATATATATCTTTCAGGATCTGACGGCTGGGCGGGATCAACTTCCCCACCCCCACCATCGAGAAAATAATCTTCTTGTCGTCTGCCATATTGTATTCTCTTTACCTAGGTAACGTACTATTTGTCGATTTATTGTATCGCCTCTCATCATTAATCGCATCCGGCAACTGCAGAAAACCTTATATATTCTTCTATAGAAGAATATATACCACCCAGTATCTCGCAACCGGCAACCCTATACCAACGCCGTACCAACCCTATACCAACTCTATGGTGATACGCTGATGCCGCCCGGTTGCCGCCATCTTTCTTCCCTGATGATTTCCTCTTGCAGGACACGAAAAGAGCATGCGTATAGAGACTTGCCACGGCGCAGACACGGCGCCACCAGCACCCTTCGTAGCCAGGATCCTGTCTCCCCTTTTTCCAAAATTGTATGTATGAGGAGGCTATCCAACCCTCACAAAGACACTAGAAGCCGCACAAACCAGCACCACTATTTATTTGGTTTACACAGAAATAGCGAAACGGTTACAAATTCGGTGGTAGTATCAAAAAAAATGTGTAAATTTGCACGTCGAAACAACAGAACTATCGTCATGAATTGTCTATACCGAACGAAACTCACCTTGGGGGAAAAAATGTCCAGACGACCCACCGCCATCCTGTGGATACTGCTGGTCATCGTGGCGGTGGTTATTACCGCCAGTATTATTCCCTGGAAATTCAACTACTGGAAGGCCATTGGGTCGCTACTCTCTCCCGTACCCATGTATCAGGACAGCCATCGCCACATCCTAAAATTCATCCTCTACCTGCTGGGCACCATATTCTTCTCGGGCGGCGTCATCGCCATCGTTAACAACTTCATCCGCACGACGGGCGAACGATATGTCAACGGCACCGCCAGATACCGGTTCCGGGGCCATGTTCTCTTCCTCGGTTTCGACCCCTTGATGATCGGAACTCTGCGCAACGAGATTGATTCTGCTGCTGTGCAGCATAGCGACATCGTGGTGGCCGTGCCGGACCAAGTGGCCTCGGTTCGCAACGAGATCCACCGCCATCTCTCCACCGAGCAGGCCCGACGGGTGATCTTCATCCGTTGTTCCCGCATCAACGTCGACGACCTGCGGAAGCTGGCTTGGGCAAAGAAAGCCCGAAAGATCTTCATCATCGGCCAGCCCGACGAAGAGACCCACGACACGTTGAACCTAAAATGCCTGGGTCTCCTGGCCGCCATCTATCCACAGCAAGGTGTAGAGACGCCGGCGCCGTGCTACTACTACCTTCGCAACCAGTCGACATTCTATATGATCCACCGGATAGAGTACAGGCCCGAGAGCCTCCGGAAGCACATACTCCAAGCCGGCCTCGCGTTCGACAAGAAATCTGTCGGACAGTTCCTTAAGGCCAGCGAACCGTTCAACTTCCACGAGAGCATCGCACGCCATGTACTTTTTAGCGACAACTATATGTCGGGCGATGCTTTGAGGCTGAACGCCGTCGCCGGCGATCCGCATGTGGTCATCTACGGCATGACCCCCATGGGCACCGCTTTGATGCGCGACGTGCTGATGACGCAGCATTTCCCGGGACGGCGCCTGCACGTCACCATGATCGACGAGAACGCCCGCGCCGAGATGCACAACCTCATCGGACGTCACCGTCCCTTCTTCGAGAACTGCCACTACACGTTCAACGACCTGACCACTGAAACGACAGCCGATGACCACCCGGCCCAGCTCGACTTCCTCGATGTCGACGTCGACTTCATCCAGTGCGATGCGTCCCACCCCCGGCTGACGGACTACCTCCGCGAATGTGCCAGCCGCGAGAAAGGCACGCTGGCCATAGCCATCTGCACCCAAGACTCGCCTCGAAACATGGCCCTGGCCCTCTACATGCCCCGCATCGTGTTCGAGAACAAAGTACCCATCTGGGTCTATCAGACAGGCGACAACAGCATGAACGCTTTTGTGGAAAACGACGATCAAAACAACCTCTATAGCAGCATCCGGGTCTTCTCGACGATGGACTACGGCATCTCCGACCGCCGAACGTCGTGGCAATGGCAGTTGGCCCAGGCCGTCAGCGACAACTACGCCCAGAAGCACCCCTTCGACCCCGACTACCGGTGGGAGTTCCTCCAGCCGATGCACCGCTGGTCGTCGCTCTACGGCGCCATCTCCAAGATCTCCATGCTACACAACCTCGGCCAAGACCACACCCCCATCCTGCTGACCAACGAGGAGCGCACACAGCTGGCCCTGGCCGAACACAACCGTTGGAACACCGAGAAGCTTCTCAACGGCTGGGAACCGGCCGCGCCCGGCGAGGGGAAGACCCTGTTCAGACACGACAAAATCGTGGATTACCGCCACCTTGACGAAGCATCGAAAGAAAAAGACAAAGAGCAGACCGACGCCGTCGTCAAGGAGTTGAACCGGCCGGGGAAAGTCGCCAAATAGCCAACGCCGATATGGAAAAGACCAGAGAATTCTACGCATTCATAAGCTACAAGCGCGAGGACGAGAAGTGGGCGAAGTGGCTGCAGGACAAGTTGGAGCACTACAAGTTCCCGACCAACCTGAACGGCCGTACCGACCTGCCGAAGGAAATACGGCCCACATTCCGCGACGTCACCAACCTGGAGCCTGGCCTTTTGGAAGAGAGGATCGACGCAGCTCTCCACAACTCGCAGTGGTTGATTGTGGTCTGCTCGCCGCGCAGTGCCCAAAGCCCGTGGGTGTGCAAGGAAGCCCAGTCGTTCATCGATCAGGGACGTTCCGACCGGATCATCCCCTTTGTCATCGAAGGCACCCCATTCTCCAACGACATAGCCACCGAGTGCTATCCCGATGCCTTGCGCAGCCTCACCGGCAGCCAGGAACTCCTCGCCGCCAACATCAACGAGATGGGACGCGACGCCGCCGTCATCAAGGTGGTGGCATGTATGTTCGGCCTGCGATTCGACACCCTCTGGCAGCGCCACGAGCGACAGAAACGCCGCCGCCGCAATTGGATCATCGCCGCCGTGACAGCCTTCGTCCTCGCGGTGCTGGGCGTAGCAGGATATATACTACATTTGAATAACCAGCTGAGCATTGAAAAGCGTGAAGCATTAGCAGCCAAAAGGAATGCGGAAGAACAACGTGATAGAGCAGATAGTGAGAAAACGAGAGCTGAGCACGCAGAAGATAGCATACGTTATCAATACAACATTATAGAACAAACCAATGCTGATCTTAAAATGACAATTGATGCCAAATCCTTGGCTCAATCTCGTGCAGCTGCAAAAGTTTGCGAATCCATTATCAAGGATGGTAATTCGATCTTAGCCATGAAAATAGCAACTGCAGCATTAAAGGTTGCTTATACTCCAGATGCAGAAAGATCTTTGAGAAATGCAACAGACATTCAAGATATTATTGTTACAGTACCAAATAATCGAGTAAAACACTGTTCTGCCAGTCTTGATAGTAAAAAAATTGTTTGTACAGATGGGAATGATATAATGGTATGGGATGCTACTACGGGCAAGAATAAATATTCATTAAAAGGGCATCGGGCTACTATTAATTATGTTGTATTCGGAAGAAATGACAACACAATCCTTTCTGCTTCAAATGACAAAACCATTCGTATATGGGACACTAAAAATCAAAAGTGCACCGACACATTAATTGGACATACTTCAGCAGTAAAAACCGCCACATTCAATAAAGATAATACGCAAATTGTTTCTTCATCAACAGACAAAACCGCAAGAATATGGAATGTCAAAACAAAAAAATGTGAGATTATATTGTCCGGCCATACAGAATGGCTGACTTCTGCAAATTTCAGTTATAATGGAAAACATATAGTCACATCCTCATGGGATAAGTCTATTAGGATATGGGATTCTGAAAATGGAGTCTGTATTGATACACTATTAGGCCATTCTAAACCTGTACTATACGCGACATTCAGCCCTGACGGCAAACTTATTGCATCTACTTCTTACGATAATACAATACGTTTATGGGATGCTGCAACTGGTCAATGCATTGACACTATATATTGGAAACCTAATGCAAGGATGGTAAACTTTGACAAAACCAGTAAATACATTATTGCTCCAAGTGGCACTCTCATTCATGTATGGAAAATAGAAAACAATAATACTCAAATAGAAAATACGTTTATTGGACATACAAGTGCCGTCAATTCTGCATTTTTCCTTAATGATAAGTTAGATATTATATCAGCATCTGATGATCATTCTATCCGTATTCATCGCTGGAACAAAAGCTGTAACGTACATAATCTATATGGACAACTTGGATGCACAAATGTTTCTTTTAGCCCATCTGGTAAATGTATTTTAGCCGCATCTACCAGTGGCAAAATATGTTTATGGAACGCTAATACATATAAAATCATAGACAGCATATCTATTGAAGATGAAGGGTTTATCCATTGCGATTTTTTTACTGACAGCGTTTTTTATACGGCCTCTAGACGAACACTTCGGTTTTGGAATGCTTACCCCTTAAAAGTGAGCACCACACATAACGCTATAATAGAAGACTTTGTAGATATACATCCCAATAGACTTTATATCATATCGAGAGATTGGTATAAAAATAATATTATTTCGGTTTTTGACTTGGCAAACAATAATTATTGCCAACCGCTAATTGGACACGATAAAAGAGTTAACGATGCAGCATTTAGCCCTAATGGGGAAACTATAGCATCTGTTTCTACTGACAAAACCATTCGATTATGGGACTTTAAAAAAAAGAAATGTATAAGAATTATTCAAACGCCCCATGAACTATACCGTATAAAATTCAGCAATAATGGTAAATATATTGTAGTGAGTAACATCGGCATAAATTATATTAATTCAATATTTGTTTATGACATTTCATCCTCAAAGTGTATACAACAATTCAAAGGACATACTAATGGCATTGAGCATGTCGAATTTAGCCCGAATGACAAATATATTATTTCAACATCTGACGATAAAACTGTACGTGTTTGGGATGTAAAAACTGGCTATTGTATTAGTGTATTTCATGGACACTTGTCTGACGTCAGGAATGCCCAATTTAATGACAATGAGGACAAGATTGTTTCTGGTGACTTTATGGGTGGGGTGAAAGTATGGGATTTCCCTCGGCTGAAGGATATTATACAGCAATCACTTGAGCGCTTCAAAAACAATCCTCTCACTCCAGAGGAACGGCTCGAATACTACCTGGATTAATAAATCATTGCTCCATAATCAAATACAGTTTACACAACACTTTATCCTAAACAATCCGATAATCAAAAAAAGTTATCTTTGCACCGAAGAAACAACAATCACAATGAACGCAAATAACAACGAAATAGACCGGCTCTGTCGAGAAAAGGAGCAAGAGCTGATCAACCAATACTATGGCAACCTCGCGAAGGAGACCGCCTACGAACAGCCGGAGACGATAGGAGACTATACCCCCGACCTGCCCCTGCAGATCGAAGCGGAATACAAGACCTTCCTCGAGGGGCTTTGGAAAGAGTATGCTTCCGACGACTTGAAGGGAACGCCGTTAGTACTGGAAGAACAAAAACTACGCGACATCGTGACGCAGGACGACCGCGAGCTCGTGGCCCAGGCCCACCAGAAGGCCACCACGCAGACCCTCTGGGAGCGCCTCACCAAGAGCAACCACAAGGATGTGACACACTACAAGTACCTGCTGAAGGAGTACACCCGTGAACTGCTAGCGACCATGCGTCTCGACTTTATGGAGGAGATCACGGGCCACCACATCGCAGGCAAGACTTTCGAAAACGAATGACCGACCGCGAAATCATACAGGGACTGATTGCACGCGACGACCGCGTGACGCGCGACTTCTTCTTTGTCCGCTGCCGTCCGCTGTTTCTGAGCATCATCCAAAAGGTCTTCAACCATGAGGTAGAATACGACGAGTTTGTCAACGAGTTGTACTTGTATCTGATGGCGGACGATGCCAAGCGGCTCCGCGAGTTCGAATACCGCAGCAGCGTCTACCAGTGGTTGAAGGTGGTGGCTGTCCGGTTCTTCATCAGGAGACGACGCGAGATGATAGAAAACAGCCACCGCGAATCTCTTTATGACGAGGGCGATGAGCCCGTCGGCGACAGCTACCCGGCCTCAACCGACATAGAAAACCTCTTTGCCCTGATGCCCAACCAGCGCTACGTCCTTGTCATCCGCCGACTCATCCTTGAGGATGAAGAGCCAGCACTTTTGGCGAAAGAGCTGGGCATCACGGTAGACAACCTTTACAACATCAAGCGGCGGGCCATGGCACAACTGACCCAGGTCGCCCTTAACGACATTAAAGAATATGAAAGATAACGACACCCTATCCGACCAACTTGTGGCAGCATTCCTCGACGGCAATACCGACGAGGCGGAGACCCTCCGCGTGCTGGATGCCCTTGCCCACAACGCCGAACTGCGCGAGGTGATGGAGGTTGCCACCCGTATTGACGACGACACCATAGAGCCCAGCGACGAACTGCCGATGTTGAAAATGGCGGCCGAAAGCGGCGACAATGTCTGCAGTGTGATGTGCGAAGCCTACGTGCTGCGACGCCGCGGCATTGCGTTCGACGAGAGCGCTCTGCTCGCGACAGCGCGCCAAAACCACTGGCTGTCGACCCAGGGAACACCGCTCCACGCCATCGGTCAGCTGCTGGCACAGTGGGGACTGATGGTGACACGCAAATATGACGCCACGCTGGACGACATCCGCAATGCATTGGCTGTCGACAACGATGTGCTTGTGGTGGTCGACAGCGACAAACTCCACCCCGGCCAGCCCGACCTAGAGGACGAACCCAACCACGCCGTCGTTGCAAAAGCCATCGATGACAACACAATCACCATCTTCGACCCTGAACAGCGCACTACCTCCAGCATTCCACTCCCCACATTCGAAAAGGCATGGCGCGAATCACAATGCTACCTGGTGCGTGTGTTGCAGACGATAGACGATTACCGGCCGCAACCCATCAATCTCAACGACATCCGGTTGACCGACGACCTGATGGAACTGCGCGAAGCCATTGCAGAAAACACCCACGAGGTGTGGGCCGCTGCCCGGAGCAAGGAAGGATGGACATACGGCGCCCAGCGCGACGACACACGCAAGATACACCCCGACCTCGTCCCCTACTCGGCACTGCCCGATAGCGAGAAAGAATACGACCGGCAGATGGCTTTCGACACCATCAAACTGCTAAAGAAGATGGGATATGATCTCGTAAAGAGAAAAAAGTGAAGCTGATGATAGGTTTACCCCTTCCGATGCCTCTTTACATAGGTAATCAACTGGAAATCCAAAGATGAACGACAAGACCTACACCCCCCACCCTATTGACACATCGGCCATCCACCTAAGCGATGAGCTTGAGCCTCTTACCGAACAGATGGCCAAAAACGTCCACGAGATCTGGGCACAAACCCGCATTGCACAGGGATGGACTTACGGCCCCGAACGGGACGATGCCCAAAAGAAGCACCCTTGCCTGGTGCCCTACGAGCAGCTGCCCGAGGAAGAAAAGGTATACGACCGCAACACCAGCATCGAAACGCTGAAGTTCATTCTGGAGGCTGGGTTTGTCATCACACCCAAGCCATAGGGTTTCATTCCCATCATTCGATTCCACCCACTTGAGAGTCTTTCCCTGAAAGACTCTTTTTTTCGCGTATATCGATAGATTTTCGTCCATAAGCGCCTCTTTATAGGAAAATATCAATCACACATCAAAATCGGACACAACTATGAAAAAAGCAATCAAGGCCTTATGGCATGGAATCAACGCCGTCTTTACGGCCATGGTCAACTGGATAGCCACCCTATTCGGCATGAAGGACAACAGCAAGTATGGGCGCGTACTGCGGCGTGTGACAGGCTCAGCATTCGCGCTGCTGGTCCTCACTGTGGCAGTGCTGACGCTGGTGCGCTGCGGTCGTAACATCTACTGGAGCATCAACAACTCCTCCGGCATCTATACCCGTCAGAGTGACATTCACCTTGCCGACTCTTTTGGCGACAACCTCTTCTACTACGACGACACCTGGGGCGACAAGGGCTATCTGGCCGACAGCAACGGTCGAAAACTACTGAAGCACATCCTCTACATCCACCGCCCGCTCGATGGCGACTCGCTGGTCTACTTCAGCGACGGCGACAAGCGGGGCTATTTCCACATGCGCGATGGACATGTCGTGGTCAAGCCTACCTACGAACATGCGTGGGTCTTCAGCGAAGGCCTGGCAGCTGTCGAAGAGAAGGGCCGGATCCTGTTTATCGACACCACAGGTCACGTAGCCATCGACGGAGGCTTTGCCTACAACCAAAGCGACGACGGATATGTATTCCACCGTGGCCACTGCGCTGTGAACGACGCATCGGGACGCCACATAGGCCTCATCGACACAGCCGGATGCTGGGTGATCGAGCCGCAGTGTACACTCGTGCTTCCGGTTGACACCTTCTGGCTAGTGCGATGGGAGGACCGTCAGGCTGTACTCACCTTTGACATGGACACCGTGATACCTGCGACGCAGGGCACCATCTACATAGAGGACACCGCCATCTACGTCACCCTGGCCGACCACACACAGCACGTCTATTCGCGTCAGGGCAAGCTTGTCGCCGACAATCAAATCCGGAATGTGAAGCAGCTGATGTACAACACCGACGAGATGATATACCAGAAGGAGAGCGACTACAACGAGGAGGCGGAGGAGTACGGCACCTACCTGGCACCCACCACACGACAAGCCGTTGCCACCTGCTTCCAGTACGAAGGCGAACCCGGATGGTACGGCCTGCTCAGTCCGGAGGGGCATCGGCTGACACCGCCCAGCTTCCTCTCGATCAAAGCCGTGGACAAGGACCTCTACCTCTGCGAGACCACCCACGGAAACGGGAGACTGCTCAACAGCCGCGGGCAGGAGGTGGAGTGACGTGCAGCCATATACACCAACGAGAGGGGCATCCCATGATGGGACGCCCCTCTCGTTATGTTCAGCAATACTAATCTACAAACTTGATATCCTTGACGTTGAGTTGGATTTCGGTGCGGCCGCGCCAGTAGTTCTCCTCGAGCTGGTAGCAGAGGTCGAAGCGTTCACCCTTTCGCATCCGCGGGTAGGCCTCGCCTTGTTGGAAGGCGATGGCCGGGTAGGGCGAGGTGCGTTCCATGATGGGGATGGCGTTGAACTTGAGGTGGTTGGTACCCACGATGCGGGCACCGCCGGTGTCGACCAGCTCGCGGCTGACGAAGACCGGCACGTTGTTCTCCGGCCCGAAGGGGGCGAACTGCTTGAGGATGCGGAGGAACTTGGGGGTGATCTGCGAGAAGCCGAGCTCGCAGTCGACCTCCACCTCGGGCACCACCTCCTCAGGACCCAGTCCTTCGCGCACCAGCTGTTCGAAGCGGTCGAGGAAGGCGCGCATGTTCTCCTTGCGGAGGCTGACACCGGCGGCACTCTTGTGGCCGCCGAAGTGTTCGAGCAAGTCGGCGCATTTCTCGAGGGCCTCGTGCACGTCGAACTCCTTGAGCGAGCGGGCCGAGCCGGTGATGAGGCCATCGGAGCCCTCGGTGAAGACGATCGTGGGCTTGTTGTAGGCCTCGACGATGCGGCTAGCCACGATGCCCACCACGCCGCGATGCCAGCCCGGGTCGTAGAGCACTAGCGACTGACGCCCGCGGTAGAAGGCGTCGTTGTCGATGCGACGCTTAGCCTCCTCGGTGGCACTGGTGTCGAGGTCCTTGCGCTCCATGTTGTAGGCGTTGATGTCCTCGGCCAGCTGGCGGGCGATGTTGGGGTCTTCGGTGAGCATGAGGCGCACGCTGTCGAAGGCGCTCCGGATGCGGCCGGCGGCGTTGATGCGGGGACCGACGAGGAAGACGAGGTCGCTGATGGTGAGTTCCTTCTCGAAGTAGCCGGCCTTGGCGCGGTCGGCCTGGTCGGAGGCGTCGGCCTGGTCGGCCTTGCGTCGGTCGACATGACCGTACTTGAGGATGGCCTCGATGCCGGGGCGGGGTTTGGTGTTGAGCACCCGCAGGCCAAAGAAGGCCAGCACGCGGTTCTCGCCCATGATGGGCACGATGTCGCTGGCGATGCTGACGGCCACCAGGTCGAGGTACTTCAGCAGGCGGAGCTTGAGGTCCTCCTGGCGCTGACGGCGCGAGGCGTCGAGCTGCTCGGGCAGGTCGCAGAGGCGCACGCCCATACGCTGCTCGAGGTGGGCCTCGACGATCTTGAAACCGATGCCGCAGCCGCTGAGTTCCTTGTAGGGATAGGGACAGTCGACCTGCTTGGGGTCGAGCACGGCCACGGCCCGCGGCACCTCGTCGCCCGGCAGGTGGTGGTCGCCGATGATGAAGTCGATGCCGTACTGCGCCGCGTAGTCGACCTGCTCCATGGCCTTGATGCCGCAGTCGAGGGCGATGACGAGTTTGACGCCCGTCTCGCGCGCGTAATCAATACCTTGATACGAGATGCCGTAGCCCTCGCGCTCGCGGTCGGGGATGTAGAAGTCGATGTTGCGGTCGAGCTCTTTGAGGTAAGAGTAGACCAAGGCCACTGCCGACGTGCCGTCGACGTCGTAGTCGCCGTAGACCATGATGCGTTGGCCATCTGCTATCGCGCGGTTGATGCGGTCTATCGCGTTCTGCATACCTTTCATAAGGTACGGATCGTGGATCTGGTCCAGCCCCGGACGGAAGAAGCGACGCGCCTCTTCAAAGGTTGTAACACCCCGCTCTACGAGCAGAGTGGCGATGATTCGGTCAACGCCCAGCGATGCAGCAAGATTTTCAACAGTCTCTAAATCATAGTCTTGTTTAATAATCCAACGTTTTTCTTTCATATTTTTCTGGCCGTAAAATTACAACTTTTTTCCGACATGGCAAAAAAAATTCGCGCCGACGACGCAAATCCCCCTCTTTTTGCAGGTGCCAGACATGCTTTTCGGGCGCTCGCGCAAGGCCGCGAAGCAGACATGATGCAGAGATGATGCAGAGGGGATGCAGAGGGGATGCAGAGGGGATGCTGCGAAGGGAGGGAAAAAACAAGGGGTTCGGTGCTCCGAACCCCTGATGGTTTGAGGTCGCTTCCGGATTTGAACCGGAGTAGCAGGTTTTGCAGACCTGTGCCTAGCCCCTCGGCCAAACGACCCTTTCTAACTCTTAAAGCGGATGCAAAAGTACGAACATTTTGCGAACTGACCAAATAAAATTGCAACATTTTCTTTAAATCGGTGATTTTCATCTGCTAATTTCAGAAAAATGTGTATCTTTGCAGCGTGAAAAACAAGGTAATTTACTCGCTATTTGTCGCAGTTTTACTGCTTTCGGCCTGCCAAAAGCGCGTCGCTACCGACCCGTTGCGGCGTGCCCATGCCGACGGGTTGAACAAGGAAGCCTTCATGTACCGCTACCGGCAGCCCGACAGCTGCATCGCCCTCTCGCAGCGGGCGCTACAATACATACAGGACTCGCTGCCCGAATATGTCGACGGCGAGCTGCGGGCGCTGAACAACATGGCCTTCGCCTACTACCAGAAAAGCGACCGCACCAATGCCAACCTGGCGCTGGACCGCGTGGACAAAACCATCTGTCTGCGGCAGGAGGGGATGCGCAACGGCGACATCGAGGGGGTGATCCACAACCTGCTGCGGGCACGGCTGCTGCAGCGCGACTGCCGGCTGGCCGACTGCTACCGCCTGCTCTACGATATCGACCGCAGCGGCATCCTCGACCGCAACCGGGGCCACCTGCTCTACAACTACGCCCAAAGCGAATACTACATCACTTCGCTGGTGCTCAACTTCCACTATCGCGACGGCAAGGAGGCCGACGTGCGCACCCTGCTCCACGAGGTGGAGGCCCGGCGCGCCGACCTGCGCGTGGACTACGCACAGGACATGGCGCTCAACTACGCTCTCGCCTACGGCTGGCAGAGCGCCGGCGAGAGCACCACCGCCCTCGACTACTGCGAGCGCAACTTCGACATTCTCGACCTCGGTCCGCAGACCTTCTGCATCTTCCACTACGCCAACACCCTGCAGATGATGGCCCTGGCCCTGCGCAGCGTGCCGGGCACCGTGCCGCCGGACAGCGTGCTGGCCCTCTACGACCAGGCCCGGAGCGTCTTCTTCGACTACGGCGACCCCTACCAGATGCTCGGCGGCACCACCTCGACGGCCCGCTTCGCCCTGCTCATCGGCGACACCGCCTTCGCCCACGAGGTGCTCGGCGAGTGGCGTTCGCTGCGGGGCTCCTGGCAACCGTTCAGCGCCCCCAAGATGGAGCTGGGCTACTTCGACGTGCTGCTCCGCAGCCGCATGGCCTCCAGTCCCGACCAGGCCCGCGTCTGGTACGAGCACCACGCCGAGCTGCAAGACCTCATCAAGCAGCGCGAGCGCGAGGATTTCGCCCTGCAACAGACGCTGGCCACCGCCAACCGGCGCAGCCGCTGGATGAGCCGCACGGCCCTGGGCTTCGGCGTGCTGACCCTGCTGCTGCTGGGGCTCACGCTGCTCCTCTGGCGCAACGCCCTGCGGCTGCGGCGCGAGAAGCGCCAGCTCGAGGCGGCCAAACGGCGCGACGTGGAGCGCATAGCCAACGTGGAGACCTGCCTCAGCGTGATGCGCCACGACATATCGCCCTTCATCGGCTACCTGCGCAGCCCCAACCTCACGCCCGAAGTGCGCTCCGAGGTGCTGGAGCAACTGCTGCGCACCTTCGACAACATCAAGAACTGGACCCGCCTCTCGATCCCCAGCGGGCTGGTGTTCAACGCCTCGCGCTTCCCGTTGCAGGAGGTCTTCGACGAGGTTCGCACCCAGGTGATCCGCCCCCATGCGGGCGTCGAGCTGCGCTTCGAGGCCAGCAGCCAGACCCTCTGGGCCGACCGTCTGCTGACGGTGATCCTGCTTCGCAACCTGGTCAACAACGCCCTCCAGCACACCGCGGCCGGCACGGTGAGCGTGAGCAGCGCCGAGTGGCTGTCGGAGGGCGGCGAGCGCTTTGTGGACATCACGGTGGCCGACACCGGCAGCGGCATGAGCGCCGAGCAGCAGGAAAGCCTCTTCCGCGCCGACCGCACCATCAACGGCGACCACGGCTTCGGCCTCATCCTGTGCCGCTACATCATCAAGAAGCACGACGACCAGACGCGCCGCGGCTGCAAGCTCTGGGCCGAGAGCGCCGAAGGCCGGGGAACCACCATGCATGTGCGCCTGGCGGAAGGGTGAGGTTTAAGGTTTAAGGTTTAAAGTTTAAGGTTTAAGGTTTAGGGGTGGAGGAGAATAAAATTACATCTACTCAAAAGATATAGAAAACAACAAACCACGATGGACAAGATACGAGTGATGATGGTCGACGACGAACCGCTGATACGGAAGGTCGTCAAAATGGAGATGAACAGCCGCGACGTGAGCGTGGAGAGCGGCGATGTGGACGGGAGCGTCATGCGCCGCGTCGAGATGGTGGAGACCTTCGCCGACGGCCCTTCGCTGCTGGCGGCCCTCGAGGGCGGCACGCCGCCCGACTACCTGCTGGTCGACATGGAGTTCCAGGGCGAGCCCACGGGCGGCCTGATGATCACCCGCCGCATCCACGAGCGCTATCCCTCGGTGCGGGTGATCATCTTCTCGGGCCGGTTCGACAACCCGGAGGAGGGATCGCAGCCGGAAGCCGAGGGGCGCCTGCACCGCGTGCACGAGATCGGGCGCGTGGTCATGGAGGCCCTCGCGCTGGGTGCCAGCGCCTTCGTCAGCAAGAACGCCGCCGGCGGCTTCTCGGTGGAGAACATACTGCGGGCCATCGCCTGCCTCGAGCGCGGCGAGCGCTGCTACTTCAACTACCCCGTCATGCTCACCCTCAAGGAGGCCGCCGAGCGCTACTTCCGCCTGGTGGAGGGCCACGACCCCTCGTTCGAGCTGAGCGCCACCGAGCGGCAGCTGCTGCTGCTCGAGGCCGCCGGCTGCACCGCCAACGAGATCTCCAACCGCCTCGACGAGAGCGACAAGAGCATACAGGAGCGGCAGAAGGACCTCTCGCGCCGCCTGGGCATCGTCAACAAGAGCGCCGCCCGCGTGGCGAAGGCCATCTCGCTGGGGCTGATCGCGCCGGCCGAGGTGCAGTTCCTGCCCCGGCAGTAGCCCCGCCGCCGGCCGCCCGGACCCGCACCGAAGGCGAAAGTTTAACATCATTTAACTTTTCAGCCCCTTTTCGCGCCCTGGCACAAAATCTTTCAAAAAGCACCAACCGCCTGATTTCCAGGCATCATGCAGGGATGCATGCCTGGATGATGCCTGGATGATGCCTGGGGGATGCTTGGAGGATGCTTGGAGGGTGGGTGCAAAGTGCTCTGTATGAGGCCTTGGCGGAGGGCCGACGGGGCGGAAGGGCGATTTCTTTCTGTATGTCAGGATTTTTTTGTACATTTGCGGTCAGAAAAAGATGAAGGTAATACGTACCATACTTCTCATCCTCAACGCGATACTGGCGTTGGGGCTGGTGGCGACGACCCTGGGTGCCACCCTGGCGCCGTCGCAGAGCGTGGTGCCGAGCGCGCTGGCGTTCGGCTACCTGCCGCTGCTGGCGGCCAACGGGCTGATGGTCGTGGTGTGGCTGCTGATGAAGCGGTGGACGTGGCTGCTGAGCGCTGCCGCCATCGCGCTGCGGTGGGCCACGCTGGGCATGTTCATCCAGCTGACCGGCACCTCGCGCGTGCCCGACGCCGAGGAGCATCCCGCGATGGTGAGCCTGATGACCTACAACGTGCACCAGTTCCAGGGCCGCGACAACAACCCGCAGC
The DNA here is from genome assembly GCA_946183915.1 of uncultured Bacteroidales bacterium. Taxonomy (GTDB): domain Bacteria; phylum Bacteroidota; class Bacteroidia; order Bacteroidales; family P3; genus Colimorpha. The sequence continues at coordinate 19,846 of CAMHDJ010000006.1, forward strand.
AGTCGGACAGCATTGCGGCCGACTTCCTGGCCCTCGTGCGCAAGCACCGTCCCGAGGTGCTCTGCCTGCAGGAGTACGCCGCGCCCAAGACGCTGGCGCTGACCGACAGCCTCACGCTGCTGGGCTACAACCACTACTACGGCGCCCACACCTCGGCCCGCGGCCTGCCCTACGGCACGGTGGTCTTCAGCCAACTGCCCATCACCTACGTCAACCGCCTCGACAGCGAGAAGCTGCTCGTGGAGCTGCACAAGGAGGGTCGGCGGATGCGCGTGTGCAACATCCACATGGACAGCTATCGCTTCGACGCCGAAGACCGCGAGGAGATCGAACGCATGCGCCGCGGCGAGATGCAGCCGTCGAGCCGCCGCACGCTGGCCAAGGTAAAGGAGACCATCCTCAGCCACGAGAAGGAGTGGGTGGAGCACGTCAAACCGGTGGTCACCGCCAGCACGGTGCCGCTGGTGCTGGCCGGCGACATGAACGACATTCCGGGCTCGTGGCTCTACCGGCAGATGGAGCGCGAGCTGAGCGACAGCTTCCGCGAGCAGGGGCGCGGCCTGAGCATCACCTACAACGGGGGCTTCCCGCAGTTCCGCATCGACATGGTGTTCCACGGCGAAGGGCTGGAGACCCTCGCCTACCGCCGGCTGCGCAACCGCCTGTCCGACCACTACCCCGTGCTGACCTATCTGGAGATGACGCCATGACAAAGCAAGAACTATACCGGCACGTGATCGACTACTTCGGGCAGGCGATGCCCGACGCGGCCACCGAACTGCACTACGGCTCGCCGTTCCAGCTGCTGGTGGCGGTGGTGCTCTCGGCCCAGTGCACCGACCGTCGCGTCAATCAGGTCACCCCCGCCCTCTTCGCCGCCTACCCCACCCCCGAGGCAATGGCCCAAGCCAGCGAGGAGGCTATATTCGAATACATCCGCTCCGTCTCCTACCCCAACAGCAAGAGCCGCCACCTGGCCGGCCTGTCGCGGATGCTGGTGAGCGACTTCGGGGGGCGTGTGCCGGACGACATGGAGCAGTTGCAGCGCCTGCCGGGCGTGGGTCGCAAGACGGCCAACGTGGTGGAGGCCGTCTACTTCGACCGGCCCGCCATGCCGGTGGACACGCACGTCTTCCGCGTGGCCAACCGCATCGGGCTCACCGTCGACAGCAAAACCCCGCTGCAGACCGAGCACGAGCTGGTGCGCCACATCCCGCCCGAGCTGCTCTCCAAGGCCCACCACTGGCTGATCCTGCACGGGCGCTACGTGTGCACCGCCCGCAAGCCCCACTGCGACACGTGCGGCCTGGCCGACGTGTGCCGCCACCGCCGGTCGGAAAGCCGCAAAACCCAAGGGGCAAAAGGCCGGAAAGGGGGTGAAGCATGATCTTCACCCAGCCCGCATTCCTGTGGGGCCTGCTGGCCGTGGCCCTGCCGGTGATCATACACCTGTTCAACTTCCGCCGCTACCGCAAGGTCTACTTCAGCAACGTCGACCGCCTGAGCGAGCTGCACGTCGAGCAGCGGCGGCGGAGCCAAGTGCGCCAATGGCTGGTGCTGGCGGCGCGCGTGGCGACCATAGCGCTGCTGGTGCTGGCGTTCGCCCAGCCGGTCGTCCCGCAGCGTGCGGCAACGGTGCGCACAGGCTCCACAGCCGTGAGCATCTACGTCGACAACTCGTTCAGCATGGACAACGCCACATCGGACGGCAGCCTGCTCGACGAGGCCCGGCGACGCATACGGGAGGTGGCCGAAGCCTATGCGCCAGGCGACCGTTTCCAGCTGATGACCAACGACATGCGGGGTAGCGAGATGCGCTGGCTGAGCCGCGACGAGCTGCTGACGGCCCTCGACGAGGTGGCCCTCTCGGCCGCCGCCCCCATGATGAGCGCCGTCGCTACGCGGCAGCACGACTTCCTGGGCCAGAGCGGCGCCCGCAACCGCCACGCCTACATGGTGAGCGACTTCCAACAGACCACCGCCGACGTCGAGCTCCTGCCGGCCGACAGCTCGGTGCAAACCACGCTGGTGCCGCTCAGCGCCGTCGAGGCCGACAACCTCTACATCGACACCGTGGCGCTCGACGCCCCGGCCTACTTTGCCGGCGGCAGCGTCAGCGCCGAGGTCACCCTCCGCAACAGCGGCTCGCGCAATGCCGAGCAAGTGCCCGTCAAACTCTTCGTCGACGGGCGCGAACGGGCCCTGGCCACCGTCGACATCGGCGCCGGAGCCACCACCAAAGCCACCCTGCGCTTCAGCCTCGACCACGGCAGATGGGTCGACGGCCAGGTCACTATCGAGGACTACCCCGTCACATTCGACGACCACTACCACTTCACCCTCCGCGTTGACGACCACATCCGCCTGCTGGAGATCGACGGCGAGGGGCGCAACGAATGCCTGGAACGCCTCTTCGCCCACGACTCGACCGTCACCTTCCACCAGGCCTCTCAGCTGCATCACGAACTGAACGACTACGACATGGTGGTGCTCAACGAGCCCCGCGCCCTGAGCAGCGGCGAGGTGCAACAGCTGACCCAGTGGGTTGATGCGGGCGGAAGCCTGCTGCTCATACCGCCAGAGAAGGTGTCTCCGGGCGTCAATGAGCTGCTGTCGGCCCTACAGGCTCCCCGCCTGAACCGATGGGTGCAGCGGACTGTCAAAGCCAATGCCATCGACTACGGCCACACACTCTACCGAGGTGTCTTCAACGGGAAGACCGACGACATGGAGATGCCCAGCGTTCAGGGGCACCACACCTTTGCCAGCGACGCCGCCATCAAGCAGAGCCTCATCGGGCTTGCCGACGGAGGCGACCTGCTGACCGTCACCCCTGCCGGGCAGGGCCGGCTCTATCTCTTCACCACTCCCCTGGATGCAGGCCACACAGACCTTACGAGTCAGGCCCTTGTGGTGCCGACGATCTACAATATGGCCCTCTACAGCCGCCCGATGCCGCCCGCCAGCCACACCCTCGGTGCCACCGATCCCATCGTACTCCTGGACAGCTACGACCCAAACGGTCGGCCGCCGGCGCTCACCGACGCCAACGGCACGAGCCTTCTGCCCGACCTGAGGCGGCAGGGTAGCCGCTGGCAGATGCTGCTTCACGGCGAGCTCTCGGCCGATGGCATCTACACCTTGGCCGACGAACACCTGGCGTTCAACTACCCGCGCCGCGAGTCGCTGATGGTCTTCCGGGAGCGGTCCGACATCGAACAGGCCATACGAGGGCGCGACGACATCAGCCTTGTGGCCGCCAGTGCCAAGCCACTGACCGACGAACTGCGGGCCCGCGACGGCGGACGCCCCCTGTGGCGCCTCTGCGTCGTGCTGGCACTCCTGGCCTTGGCCGCCGAAACTTTCCTTCTAAAAACCAAACGATAATGCTAGAGGTAGACCATATCAGCAAGTCCTTCGGGGGACAAGAGGTGCTCCACGACGTCCACTTCGGCGTCGATCGGGGCGAAGTGGTGGGCCTGCTGGGAGCCAACGGCGCCGGCAAGACGACCCTGCTGCGCATCATCACCGGCCTGCTGACGCCGGATAGCGGCCAGGTGCTCCTGGAGGGGCACCCCCTGACACAAGCCGACCTGCGGCGCGTGGGCTACCTGCCCGAGGAGCGCGGCCTCTACCGCCACATGCGGGCCGGCGAGCAAGCCCTCTACTTCGCCCGCCTGAAAGGCATGGACAAGGCCCGGGCCGAGGCCGAGGTGCACCGGTGGTTCGACCGGCTGGGCATGGCCGACTGGTGGGACAAGCCCGCCGGACGGCTGAGCAAAGGCATGCAGCAGCGGCTACAGTTCGTGGTCAGCGTGGCCCATCGGCCCGACCTGCTGATCCTCGACGAGCCCTTCTCCGGCTTCGACGCCGCCAACAGCGCGATGCTTCGGCACGAGATCGCCGCCCTGCGCGAGGAGGGTGCCGCCATACTCCTTTCGACCCACAACCTGCAGGCAGCCACCGAGCTCTGCTCCAAAACCATAGCACTATGACACTGAAGAACCTCTTTCTGATCCTGAGCCGAGAATATCGCGTGCGGCTGCGCAAGCCCTCCTTCTGGGTGCTCACGGTGCTGGTGCCCCTGGTGCTGGCCGTGCTCTACGCCCTGCCCGTGGCGGCCCACCGCAGCGCCGAACGCACCACGGTACTGGTGGTGGACGAGACGGGGCTCTTCGCCAACGGCTTGCAGTCGACCCTCGAGGTGGGCTTCAAGCCCATGCCCAGCCTCGACTACGCCCGCAAGCAGGCCTCCAAGCACAACCTGGTGCTGTTCGTGCCCATGCGCGAGACCACCATCCCGCGCGACGCCTTCCTCTACTACCGCGGCGACAGCCCCTCGACGCAGGTGCAAAGCCTCATCGACGGCCAGTTGCAGACCTTGCTGCGCAACGCCATTCTGGAAGACGTCTACCAACTGGAGCCCTCGGTCTACCACTCGGTGGAGAGTACCCACATACGGATGCACACCCAGGACGCCGCCACCGGCCACGAGAGCTTCGGCCGTGTGAAGAACGTGGTGGCCCTGGCGCTGGCCGTGCTGATGACGCTGGCGCTCATCGTGTTCGGCACCGAGGTGATGCGCAGCGTGCAAGAGGAGAAGCAAAACCGCGTGGCCGAAGTGCTTGCCACCACCACCCGGCCGGCGAGCCTGCTGGTGGGCAAAGTGGGCGGCGTGGCGCTGGCAGCCATGACGCAACTGGTGCTTTGGACCGCCCTGACAGCCCTCTGCATCAAAGGCATCGAGGCCACCGCCCCGCAGCTCTTCGCCGAGGCCCGCGCCCAGCAGGCACACCGCGCCTTGGCCTCCAAGGGCGAAGAAGCCACCGCGCAATACAACACCACGGTGCAACTGGTCGACGAGACGGTGCAGGGCCTGACGGCCATCCGCCTGCCGCTGGTGGCGGGGGTGTTCCTGGCCTGCTTCCTGCTGGCCTACCTGCTCTACGGGGCCCTCTTGGCCGCCCTGGCCGCCCGACTGGAGAGCGACGCCGACGCCCTGCAGTGGACTCTCCTGACCGGATCGCCCCTGCTGATCACACTGATACTAAGCATGTTCATACTCCGAGCGCCCTCGTCGGCGCTGGCTGTGGGCCTCACCCTGCTGCCCTTCACGGCACCGGTGGCCACCCTGCTGCGGCTCCCCTTCGGGTTGCCGATGTGGCAACTGGCCGTCGGCGCGGCACTGACCCTCCTCTTCTTTGGGGCCGCGGCCTGGCTGGCCGCCCGCACCTATCGCCGCCACCTGCTACGCTAGGGCCGCCTGGATGCTCATCTCGTAGAGCTCGGCCGGCGTGATGCCCATGGCGCGGGCCTGCTTGGGCACGATGCTCTCGGCGCTCTGGCCGGGGATGGTGTTGACTTCGAGAAAGTAGAGCTCCTGCTCGTCGGTGTTGTAGATGTAGTCGAAGCGCACGATGCCGCGGCAGCCCAGCAGGTCGTAGAGGCGGTAGGAGACCTCCTGGATGTGGTGGGCGATGGCCTCGTCGACCTCGGCGGGGCACACCTCGTTGCTGAAGCCGTCGTATTTGGCCTCGTAGTCGAAGAACTCATGCCCCCCGATGGGGATGATCTCCGTGACGGGGAAGACCAGCTTGTGCTTGAAGTCGGGGTTCCAGCCCTCATACTTCGACCCCTTGGGGAACTGTATGACGCCGCAGTCGAACTCGCGACCCTTGATGAACTCCTCGACGAGCACCTGGCGGTCCTCGGTGAAGGCCTCGCGGATGGCCGGGAGAAGCTGCTCGCGGCACTTCACCTTGGTGGTGGCCACGCTGCTGCCGCCGGCGGCGGGCTTCACAAACACGGGATAGGTCATGCCCTCCATGAGCTCGTCGAGCTTGGCGACGGTAGGCTCCTTGTAGAGCAGCACGGACTTGGCCACCTTGACCAGCCCAAAGCTCTTCACCACCGGATTGCAGTAGCCCTTCTGGAACGTCAGCGCCGAGGTGTAGTAGCCGCAGGTGGTGTAGCGGATGCCCAGCATGTCGAAGTAGCCCTGCAGCACCCCGTTCTCGCCGGGGTTGCCGTGGATGATGATGAAGGCCAGGTCGAAGTGAATCTTCCTTCCTGTACACGAGACAGTGAAATCGTCTCTGTTCACCGGGCATTTTTCTCCGTTAAAATCCCAGTACCATCCCTGGCGTTCGACGATGATCTTATATACATTATACTTCGAGTGGTCCAACTGGTTGTAGACTTGATTGCCGCTGGCGATCGAGATGTCGTGCTCGCCGCTGTAGCCACCCATGACGAGAGCTATGTTCTGTTTCATGATGCGTTCGGTTTGACTTTCCTAGGGGTAACGACACGGCAGCCGCTTTATTGTCTGTCGGGTCGTTTTTCGGGTGCATTTTCCAGGGATATATGCAGAGATGATGCAGAGGGGATGCCTAGTTGATGCCTGGATGATGCCTAGTTGATGCCTAGTTGATGCCTGGGGGATGGCACGTCAGTGGAGGGGGATGTGGTGCTCGCGCCTGTGCTGTTTGATATTGAACTGCGACTGCTGCTGGATGGCGGGCACCATGGTGGCGCGCTTGAAGCGTTCCCACACCACCTCGATGGCCAGGTCGGTGGGGTGGGTCATCTTCTCGTCGAAGTAGCGATAGTCGCGCAGCTCGTCGAGGACGACCTCGTAGGCCGGGAAGTAGCTGGTCCACGGCTCGCCGCACAGCTCGTCCACCGCCAGGAGGAGGGTGCTCTTGCTGAGCTGGTTGCCGTGGGCGCCGTCGGCCATGTGACGTATGGGGCTGACAGTGAAGAGCACGTGCAGGTCGGGGTAGTAGGAGTGGATCTTCAGCAGCAGGGGCTGCCAGAGGGCGACGACCTCGTCGACCGACATGCGGCGCCGCGTGAAGGTGGTGGGCGGCAGCTTGTGGCAGTTGGCCACCACGGCCCTCGTGTCGACCCGTTCGAACACCCAGGCGGTGCCGAAGGTGACCATCAGCAGATCGGCCTCGCGGAGGGCCTGGTGGGCCTGGTGGATGCGGTCGTTGCAGGCGGCGAGGGTCTCCTCGGGGGTGGGGCGCGAGAAGCTGCCGTGGTGATGCCACGAATGCCAGAGGCCTTCGTACTCCACGAGGTCGGCCTCGCCGATCGCGCGGTCGGCCATCAGGCGCTCCAGGGCGGCGGCGATCGAGGCGGGGTTGTAGAGCGTGCCGAAGGGGTTGGCCTCGACGTGGAAGTCGCTCTCCTGCAGGCGGACGGCGATCTCGTCGGCGAAGCAGGAGCCAAGGGTGACGATGCCGGTGGCAAAGTCGATCTGCAGCGGCAGCCGCGGGGCCAGGACGGGGGTGGTGAGGGCGGGCATCATGGAGTGATGAGTTAGGAGTTAAGAGTTATGAGTTAGGACTTTACGTGGGGATGGATCTCGATGACGCCGCGGAGGGCCTCGAGCTCGGGTATGATGTCGCGCGGCGCCACCCTCAGATTCTCGCCGCCAAGGGTGAGGCTGAGGTTGTGGGTGACGTCGACCACCGTGGCCTGCAGCGGCACCTTGCCCTTGTGCTTCTTGGCGATCCGCTCGAGCGAGCGGCAGAACTCCTCGTCGACGTCGGAGAGGTTCACCTTGAAGGCCAGCTTGGAAGTGTAGCGCTCCATGATGCTGCTGAGGTTCATCATGGCGCCCACGCGGATGCGGGTGTACACCTTGTTGATGCCGCTCTTGTCGGTGTAGGGGCGCACGGTGACGGTGCCCTTGATGTAGACGAAGGTGTCGTTCTCGAAGAAGCCGCGGAAGTCGCTGAACTCGTCGCCCCGCAGGCGGAACTCGTAGCTGCCGGAGTAGTCGTTGATGACCATGCTTCCGTAGGGTTCGCCCTGGCGGTTGGTGCCCATGCGCACGTCGGACACCAGACCGGCAAAGCGCACCTCGCGCCCGCCCAGCTGCTCGATGGCGGCCAGGTCGGCTACCTTGATGTTGGTGAAGTAGCGCATCTCGTAGCGGTAGTCGTCGAGCGGGTGGCCGCTGAGGTAGGTGCTGACCACCTCCTTCTCGTACTTGCACTGCTCGATGCTGTTCCACGGCTCGGCGTTCGGTATCGGCGGATGCTCCTCTTCGGCCAGGTCGCTGCTCATGTCGAAGATGCTCATCTGGGCGGTGTTGGCGTTGTCCTGGCGGCGTATGGCCCAGCGCACCAGCTGGTCGAGGTAGGTGGGGGTGGTCTCGAGGGCGTTCTCCTTGTGGAAATACTGCGCGCGGTGCATGGTGCCCACGCCGTCGAAGGCGCCGGCTTTGACCAGCACCTCCATGTTTTTCTTGTTGACCGAGTGCATGTCGACCCGCTTCAGGAAGTCGAAGATGTCCTTGTAGGGGCCGTTCTTCTCGCGCTCGGCGATGATCACGCTGCTGGCTGCCTCGCCCATGCCGCTGATGGCCTGCAGGCCGAAGCGGATGCGACCCTGGCTGTCGACGCTGAAGTCCATGTCCGAGTCGTTCACACTCGGCGCCGCCACCTCGACGCCCTGCTTGCGGCAGTCGTCCATCAACTCCTTCACACGGGCAATATCGGCCTGGGCGCTCGTCATCACAGCCGCCATATACTCGGCCGGATAGTGCGCCTTGAGGTAGGCCGTCTGGTAGGCCACCCACGAGTAGCAGGCGGCGTGGCTCTTGTTGAAGGCATAGGAGGCAAACTTCTTCCACTCCTCCCATATCTTGGAGAGCACCTCGCGCGGGTGGCCGTTCTTCTCGCCACCCTCGTAGAAGAGCACCTCCAACTCGTTCATCTTCTCGATCTGCTTCTTGCCCATGGCCTTGCGAAGGGTGTCGCTCTGGCCGCGTGTGAAGCCCGCAAGCAGGCGGCTCAGCAGCATCACCTGCTCCTGATAGACGGTGATGCCGTAGGTGTCCTTCAGGTATTTCTCCATCACCGGTATGTCATAGGTGATGGGCTTGCGGCCCTGCTTGCGGTCGATGAACTCGGGTATATTGTCCATGGGCCCCGGACGGTAGAGGGCGTTCATGGCGATGAGGTCGTCGATGACGTGGGGTTGCAGCTCGCGCAGGTACTTCTGCATGCCGGCACTTTCAAACTGGAACACGCCCACCGTGTTGCCGTCGCAGAAGAGCTTGTAGGTGAGCTCGTCGTCCAGCGGCAGGTGGTCCACGTCAACCTCCTCGCCGCGCACCTTCTTCACCATCCGAACGCAGTTCTTGATGATGGTGAGGTTCTTCAGTCCCAGGAAGTCCATCTTGATCAGGCCCACATTTTCGACGACATGACCGTCATACTGGGTCACCAGCACGTCCTCGCCGCTCTCCTTGTCGTTGATGACGCAGACCGGGGCGACGTTGGTGATGTCCTGCGATCCGATGATGACGCCGCAGGCGTGGATGCCGATCTGGCGGTTGGTGTCCTCCAGTTCCTCGGCGTAGGTGAGCATCTGCTTGAGCTTCACGTCGTCGCCTTCCATGATGCGTTTCAGCTCGGGGATGTACTTGTAGCAGTTCTTCAGGTTCACCTTGGGGCTCTTGCCCTTCTCGTCCTTCACGTTGTCGGGGAAGCCGCGGTCGGGGATGAGCTTCTTCAGGGCGTTGACGGTGTCCAGGGGTATCTTCTCCACGCGGCCGATGTCGGAGATGGAGCTCTTGGTGGCCATGGTGCCGTAGGTGATGATGTGCGCCACGCGCTCCTTGCCGTACTTGTGGGTCACCCAGTCGAGGACTTTGCCCCGGCCGGCGTCGTCGAAGTCCACGTCGATATCAGGCAGCGAGATACGGTCGGGGTTGAGGAAGCGTTCGAACAGGAGGTCGTAGCGCAGCGGGTCGAGATCGGTGATCCAGAGGCAGTATGCGACGACCGATCCGGCCGCCGAGCCGCGCCCGGGGCCCACACTGACGCCCAGTTCTTCGCGGGCGGCGCGGATGTAGTCGCTGACAATGAGGAAGTATCCCGGGAAACCCATGGTCTTGATGGTGTGCAGCTCGAAGACGATGCGCTCGCGCACCTCCTCGCTCAAGGCCGCCTTGATGGCGGCCTGGTCCTGCAGGTCGGGCCGGTCGGCCAGGTAGCGCTTGCGGGCGCCCTGCCACACGAGGTACTCCAGGTAGTCGGCCTCGAACTTGATGCGCCGCAGGCGCTCGTAGCCTCCCAGGCGCTTCACCTTCTTCTCGGCCGCCGCCTCGTCGAGCACCACCTCGCCCTTCTCGTTGCGTGTGAACTCGTTGAAGAGCTGTTCGTCGCTGAATCGCGCGGCCCATTCCGCCTCGCTGCCGAAGCTCTCCGGGATGGGGAACACCGGCATCAGCGGGTCGCTGTCGATGCTGTAGGTCTCCACCTTGGCGGCCACCTCCATCGTGTTCTCCAGCGCCTCGGGCAGGTCACCGAAGATGGCCTCCATCTCGGCCGGGCTCTTCAGCCACTCCTGCTTCGTGTAGTGCATGCGGTTCGGGTCGTCGTAGTCCTTCTGCGTAGCCAGGCAGATCAGGTGGTCGTGCGCCTCGCCGTGCTCCTCTTCCACGAAGTGGGCGTCGTTCGTGGCCACCAGCTTGATGCCGTGCTTGCGGGCCAGCCCGATGAGCACCGGGTTGATCCGCTGCTGCAGCTCGTAGGTGTGGTAGTTGGCGTTGGGCTTGTCGGTCTGGTGGCGCATGAGCTCGATGTAGTAGTCGTCGCCGAAGAGCGCCTTGAACCACAGCACCGCCCGCTCGGCCCCCTCCAGGTCGCCCTTGAGGATCAGCTGCGGCACCTCGCCACCGAGGCACGCCGAGCAGCAGATCAGCCCCTCGTGGTACTGCTGCAGCACCTCGTGGTCGATCCTCGGCCGGTTGTAGAAACCCTCCGTGTAGGCGATTGACGCCAGCTTGCACAGCGAGTGGTAGCCCTGCAGGTTCTTGGCCAGCAGGATCAGGTGGTAGCCCGAGCTGTCCACCACCCGCTCGCGCCCCGTCTCGGGGTTGATCTCCTTCAGGTTCTTGTCCTTGTCGTGCAGCGAGCGGTGCGCACAGTAGGCCTCGGTGCCCACGATGGGCTTGAAAAACTGCCCCCGCAGGCGCTCCAGCTCCTCCTGCAGCTCGCTCAGCTTCGGCGTCCCCTCGGGCACCTCGGTCTGCGTGTACAGCTCCTCCACCTCCTTCACCTGGGCCTCCAGCGCCTTGATCCGGTCCTTCAGCTTGCCGTTCTCCTTGGCCACAGTATCGAGGAAATCCTTGATACCGAACATATTGCCGTGGTCGGTCAACGCCATCGCGTACATACCGTCGCGCTTGGCCTTGGCCACCAGGTCGGGAATCTTCGACATGCCGTCGAGCATCGAATAGTGCGAATGCACATGCAGGTGAGTGAATTGAGCCATACCGTAACCGTTCTTTTAACGCTGCAAAGATACACATCTTTTCCGACATACGGGCCATTGTTGATAACTATTCTTCCCGACCGCCGGCCGACCGCCGCCGCGGCGCCGCCCCTGTGGCCGGGGGGCAAAAAATAGATCGTGCACGATCTAATTCGTTTTTCCACCCCCTCTCCCCCACCCCTCGGCGCCCCCGTTTCGCCCCCACCGCCGCCCCCTCCCCACCCCTCGGCCCGCACGCCCACGGGCGGACATATAGCACGCAACCCACTGAGAACCAATTAACTATCTACCTATATAACATCTAACCGCCTCAAACACAGTATCATCTCCGCATCAAGTCCGCGGTTGGTCCGCGGTTGGTCCGCGGTTGGTCCGCCCGCGGGCGGACCTAGGGCGGTGTATGTGCGGGGGTGTTGCATCGATGGGGCAAATTAGATCGTGCGCGATCTAATTTCATTTTCCGCCCCCCCGCCGGCAGGGCAAAAAAAGAGCCCCGCCGCGTCGACCTGAGGGTCGTCGCAGCGGGGCAGCAGGGTCGCCGGCGTCCGCCGTCGGGGCGGGCGGGGCGACGGGTTGAGAATGTGTTTACTTGCCGGGAACGCTGGCGGTCTGCCAGGCGCCGTCCATCGTGGCGGTGTAGGGCACGAGGGTCGGCGTTTCGGCGGTCTCGATGGTGGTCATGTCGACGAACATGCCGCTGATGGTGGCAGTGATGGTCTTGGCGGTGAGGTCGATGGCCGTGATCTCGACGTTCATCGAGCCGCCGGCAGCGTCAAGAGAGATGTAGTGAGGCACATCGCCCTGGCTGGTGGAGGCAATGTCGTTCTGGTCGGCCATGTAGTTGCACTGGCCGCCGTCGGCGCCGGTCTGGGTGCCCACCTGGGGCAGGATGTTGGCGTTGAAGTAGGGGCCGCTCTCGCCGGCGAGAATGGTGAGGCCGAGGATGTTCTGAGCGTTGTCGGCATAGCCCATGCTGAGGAGGGCGATACCCTGGTAGCTGGTGCCGTCAACGGTGAAGTTGGCCGTGAAGTCGCCGGGCGTGGGGTACTCGCCACCGCCGCCGCCGGGGTTGTCACCACCGCCCTGGCCGGGCTGGGTGCTGGAGAAGTTGGCCGTGTAGACGGCGTCGCCCTCGACGGTGATGGTGCGCGGGTTCTGCGTGTTGCCGTCGTTCCACTGGATGAAGTAGTAGCCAATGTTGGCCTGGGCGGCAATCTGGACCGTCTCGCCCTTGGCATACTCGCCGCTACCCATGGTAATGCCCATGCTGGGGTCGTTGGCGTTCACCGTGATGGTGTACTTCTGGTCTGAGCAGGAGGCAAACATGACGCCTGCAACCATCATCAGACACACTGCTTTGAAGATGTTTTTCATTGTTGTGTTGTTTTGTTTGGGGTTGATTAATATTGTTTTTGTGTTGTTTGCATGCTGTCAGGGCCTGACCTCGCCGCGGCTCAGGAGGACCTGCTGCTCGTCGGGGTTGGCGAAGAAGAAGAGCCAGAGGGTCTGGGTGTCGAAGTCGGCGCTGATGAGGTAGCCGGCCTGGCCGTGGTCGCGGGTGAAGCCCGCTATGCGGTTCTGCTGGTCCGAGACGGCCTCGGGCAGGGCCTGCTCGTTGTCGCCGTTGAAGACCATGGTGGCGCGGAGGCCGGCGGTGTCGCGGCCCATGCTGAGGAGCATGGCGCGCGAGAGGGAGTCGATGTAGGCCAGGAACTCGGCCGTGTCCTTGAAGTCGCGGGTGGTGTCGATCTCGAGGCTGGCCATGACCACGCCGTGGCTCTGGCCGTCGGCCGGCTGTGCGGCGCCGATTTGCAGCATGGAGGTGTCGCCCATCATGATGCCGCCCTGGAGGGGAACCGCGGGGGTGACGACGCTGAATTCGGCCTTGAGCCATTCCCACTCGGCACTGTCGGGGGTCTGGAACATGACGGCGTTGTAGGTGAGGCCGTCGGTCTGGTAGTCGCCCACGTAGGCCACGGTGAGGGTGGCCGAGTGGTCGGCATACTGGGTGTAGATGTCCATGGCGGCCGAGGTGACGTCGTCCTGCTTAGGGGTGCAGGCGGCGGCACAGAGGACCACGAGGAGCAGTGTCAAGATGTGTCTTAGGTGTCTCATAGCGTGTGGAGGTATTGGTCGAGCGATCCGATGACGCCATCGGCTTCGCACTGGTGATTGCAGATGAACTTGACCTGCTGGTCGCCGTAGGTGACGGTGTGAGGGGCGGCGGCATGGCTGCGGGTGGGGATGAGCAGCAGGGCCAGGGCGGCAGCGGCAGCCAGCGGGGCGGCCAGCCAGCGGGGGCGGAACACCCGGCGATTGCCGTTGTTGTGCTGCGGGTCGCGGCTCTCCATGCTCAGCGCTGCGCCTTCCGATTGCCGATCGACGCTCTGCATGGCATGGGTGAGCATCTGCTCCAGTCGGTCAGAGTCCAGGGGGCAGTGGGTGTTGGCGACGGCGGCAGCGCGGCGGTTCCACAGGGTATCGAAGTCGTTGATTCTATTCATGGGTTCAGTCATTATCTTGTTTTGTTGAATTGTTCTCTTAACCATTTCTTAGCGTTGGCCATGCGTCGGGCCACGGTGGGCAGGGCGAGGCCGGTCATGTGGGCAATTTCGTGTTGGTCGAAGCCGTCGAGATGGGCTCGGACGATGGTGGAGTCGGGTTCGCCGAGGGTGTCGACGAGCTGCATGAGCTCGCGGAGGTCCTCGTGGTCGTCGGCGGTGCGGGTGTCGGCAACGGGGGCGTCGGTCTGCGGCTGGTTGCTGATCTTGCGCTTGATCATGAGCATCGTGTTGGTGGCGATGCGGTAGATCCAGGTGGCTGCACCGCTGCTGCCTCGATACTGGTCCAGGTCGCGCCAGAGGTTGCAGAGCACTTCCTGGAAGGCATCCTCAGGCTCCCACGCGGCGCTGAGCGTGTAGTCGCTGCAGACGTGCCAGATCAGGTCGCGGTGCTGGTCGATGAGGTTGCGGAATAGTTGTTCTTTGTGGATCATCCTACTACTGAATCTGATAGAAGACGGTGGGGCCACCGACAATCTGGGGTTCCTCCTGCGAGAAGCCGGTGTAGATCTGCAGGTCGACGGTGAAGGTGCGGTTGTAGGGGTCGACGGTGAAGGGGGAGCGGTCCTCGCCCTGCTCGCCGTCGGGGCTGATGAGCACGCCCTCGAGGCCCTCGTAGGTGTAGGAGCAAGCCATCTCCTGGTCGCCCTGGGGCTGGCCGCCGGTGACGAGCTGCACGAGCAGGTCGGCCGTGCCGTTCTCGTTGAAGTCGATGTACCACGTCAGCTCGCAGGGCAGCTGGCCGGCTTGGGGATGGACCACGTAGTCGGTGTACTGGCCTTTCCAGCTGGTGCCCACGATGTCGAGGGTGACATTGGCGGGGTTGTTGGTGGGGGTCGTGTTGTCGTCGCCGCAGGCCGTCATGCCCAGGGCAGCTACCGCCATCGCGATGGCAAGGATGATCTTTTTCATAGTGGTGTATTACTGTTTTACAATCTTTGTGTTATAGGTGCCGCCGTCGGTGACGAGGCGGACGATGTACATGCCGGTCGGCAGGTGCCGGATGTCGAGGGTCGACTGCCGGCTCTCGATCAGGGTGCGACCCGTGAGGTCGAGCAGTTGCACCTGCTGCAAGCCTTGGGCCTCGATGGTCAGCCGGTCGGTGGCGGGGTTGGGCCACAGGCGCCACTCCTGGCGGTCGTTCCACTCGTCGACCCCCACGTGCACGCAGGGCCACTCGATGAAGTGGCGGCCGCCGTTGCGGTGGGCGTACTCCACGTCGACGAGGTGCTCGCCGTACTGGTTGATGATGCTGTAGTTGATGAAGCGGTCGGTGCCGCCGCCGTGGTGGAAGACGGCCACCACATCGTGGGGGGCTACCTGCACGGTGACGGTGTCACGCTGGAGGTTGGCGAGGGTGGCGGTGCTGTAGACGTAGCCCGAGGGGCTCTCAAAGCTGAGGTAGGCGCCGCCTTCCCAGCCGCGACGCTCGGTGTTCTCCATGGCCACCGTCAGGGGACAGTAGTCGGCTTCGGTGTAATAGGTCTGCACGACGGTCATGCTGAGCGTCTGGCCGTCCTGGCTGAAGGTGACGGTGGCGGTGCGCTCGCTGCCGCTGTTGTTGGCTTGCACCTGCACGGTCAGCTGGCCTACGCTCTCCACACCCGTGCGGTCCACGCTGACCCACGGCTCGCTGCAACTGACGCTCCAGTCGCCGCCCATGGGGTTCTTGCTGAAGAGCAAGGGCTTGTCGCCCCCCTCGCGGTCGAAGTTGAGCACGCTGTCGCTGACGATCATGCGGTAGTCGGGCACGGCACCCAGCAAGGCCTGGTTGGAGAGGTTGAAGAAATAGACGCCGTCCTCATATCCCGTGGGGCTGACCGGCGGACAGATGTTGTCGACGGTGTAGTAGCCGTCGCCGCGACCGGCCCAGCCGAAGTTGAAGTGGAAGTAGACCTGGTCGTCCTGCCACTGGTAGCCGTCGCAGACGAAGCCGTGGCCGCCCTGGGTGGCCACACCGCAGTAGACCATGGGCTGGAGCAGGTCAAGCTCGGCCATCAGGCTGTCGGCCCACGAGGCGTCGGTGAAGCCTTGGTTCTTGAAGAGGGGGCGCATATTCTGGCTGTAGAAGAAATAATCCTTCAGCGAGTTGTCGATGCTGGGGTAGCCGGGCTGACCGGTGATGCCTGCCGCAGCGCTGCCACCGCCGGAGGGGCTGTTGTACTGCATGTGCAGACTCACTCCCACGTGGTACATCAGTGTGGCCACGGCCTGCTGCTCGGCAGTGGTATTGTCTGTGGTGACCCGGTCGGGCATGTGGGTCCAGTCGTAAATGGTGTGGGCAAAGTCGGCCGACTGCTGGCCATAGGCCTGCATGCTGTAGGTCTCACTGCCCTGACCGATCGGAGGCCAGTTCCAGTAGCGCATGAACTGGGCCTGGGCCGTAGCGGCACATCCAGTAACCGTACCCGGCGGGCAGAGGAGGCTGTAGCAGCCGTCCTGATGCCACTGGGTGGTGAGCAGGGGTTGCACCCCTTCGGCCCCCTTGACGGGACTGCCGCTCAACAGGCGCTGCCAGCGGGCGGCATCCTCGGCCGTAGCCTGGGCCTCGTGCTCGATGGCATAGACAATCTGATCCTCGAAGAGTTGTACGCGCTCAGCCACCTGCACCGGCATGTCGTCCACGTCTAAGGCACCACTGACCGAGTAGGCCAGGACGGGACGTACACAGTCGTCACCGGACACCATCACATAGCCCTGGGGCGCAGTGAAAAGGTAGAGGTGGCTGTAGGGCCACTCCACCGACTGCATGGTGCCTCGTCCACCGAGGGCCGACTGCCAGAAGTGGTTGGCCACGCGTTGGGCCGTCGCCGTGTCGACAGGGGTTGCCGTTGCCGTGGCAGCCGCCAACAAGAGAGCTACTATCAGACTCGTCTTCTTCATCGTTCGTACGTTCTATTTCTTGACAACTTTATGAGAGAACACTCCGTGGACAGTGGTGACACGAACCATGTACATACCCATGGGCAGATCACGGATCACCAGTCTCGGCTCGTTGGTCTCTGTCACGATGCGACCGGTCAGATCGAGCAGTTGCACCTGCTGCAGACCCTCGGCCTCGACGTTCAGCACATCCTGGGCCGGGTTGGGGTAGACCTTGACAGCACTGCCGTCGACCTCGTCTACACCCACATGTGTGCACGGCCATGGCAACAGCACGTCGCCTCCGTCGAAGTAGGCGTTCTGCACATCGACGAGCACTTCGCCGTACTGATTCTTGATCGTGTAGTTGATGTAGCGATCCATGGCGCCACCCGCATGCCACACCACCATGACGTCGTGCGGGGCCACATTGACCGTAGCCGTCGAGCTCCTGCTGTTGGCGGTATGGCGAGCCGTGCCGTAGAGGGCACCACTGACCGACTCGAAGCTCAGGTAGGCATCGCCGCTCCAGGGCTCGTTGTGGGTATTCTCCATGACAACGGTCAGGGGGCAGTAGTCAGTGGCGGGGTCGTAGGCCTCCTGCACCACGCTGAGCGAGGTGCTGAGGTTGCCCTGTGTGAAGACCACCACACCCGTACGCTCGGCACCGGTGGTGTTCTCACCCACGGTGACGGTGAGCTGACCGAGGTGGTCGATAGCATTGTCCGAGAGGATGATCCAGTCGGCGCTGACCTGGGCCGACCAGGTGGCCGACGAGGTGTCGCTGGTGCTGAGCCACAGTTGGCGCTGGCCACCCTCGCGAGTGAAACTGACACGCTCCTCGCTGACATAGATGCCATATTCGGGATGGATGCCCAGCACGGCATCGTTGGCCTGGTTGAAGGTGTACATACCGTAGCTGATGGCACCGATCACATAGTAGCCATCGCCGTCGCCGTCCTCACCGAGGTTGAAGTGCAGGTAGCGACGCGAGTCGAAGCCGTCGCACACAAAGCTGTGTCCACCCGCAGGGCCGCTGCCACCGTAGACAACAGGGCGCAGCAGTCGCAGCTCGGCGATCAGCATGTCGGTCCATACGTCGTTGCTGGTGTTGCCCTTGATCTCGCGGTGTATGTCGTCGGCATTGTAGCGGAAATAGGAAGGCAGCGCGTTGACGATCTTGTCGTTGGTCGTACCGCTGTACATGGTGGAGTAGTGCATGTTGACACTCACGCCCACATGGAACATCAGCGTGGCCACAGCCTCTTTCTCCTGGGCCGAGGAGGCACCGGTGAGGCGCGTGGGCATGTGCTCCCAGTCGTAGCGCGTGTTGCCGAAGTCGGCCTCCAGACCCTGGTAGCCGGTGTCGTCGCTGTAGGCATGGCTGCCGCGACCGAAGGCGGGATAGTTCCAGTACTTCATCACCTGCGACGTCGAGGTGGCCACACAGCCCGTCATGCAGTAGCTCGGGCAGTACATGTTGTAGGGCGACTGTTGGTACCAGGTGGTGCTCAGCAGGGGGCCCACCTCGTCGTCCTCGGCATCCTTCAGGCTGTGGCCATTGCCGAGGAGGTCCCAATCCTCGTGGCGCGGAGCGCCGTCGACGGTGCGGATGTACTCGATGGCCTGGCGGTATTCGTCGAGAATGTTCTGCAGGGCTCCGGGCAGGGCGTCGGGACGCACGGTGCCGCTGGTGGAGTAAGCCAGCACGGGACGCGCACAGTCGTCGCCGCTCATCATCACCCATCCGCCCTGCGGACGGACGAAGAGACGCACAGCGTCAGCATACTGCCAGTCGGCCTCGACGAGGCTCTGTGCCTCGCGGGCGCCGAGGGTATGGCTCCAGAAGGAACGTGCCGCCGCAGCGGCCCGGTCGCCGTCCACAGGTGCCGCCATGGCGGCACCCGACACAATCGCTAAGGACAGCACAATAAAAACCCTTTTATCAAACATTTTCACCAAAAATTCTTCTACTGGTATCTATTCTCTTTTCGCATCGAGCAACGCCTAGCGCACCTGGTAGAGGGTGGTCTGGCCACCGTAGGTGTAGCCGGAGTCCTCGGTCTCGCCCATCTCGAGGGTCAGGTTCTCGATGGTGATGGAACGGTTGTAGGGGTTGACGGTGAAGTTGCCGGCATCGCCATACTCCCAACGTGCGATGTTGCCGTTGCCCTTGCCGTCGTAGGTGTAGGTCATGTCGAAGTCGTAGGGGTCGGGATCAAACACCGGGCTCTCCAGGTAGAACATAATCTTGCCCTGGCCATCCTCCATGAAGTCGATGGTCCAGTGGATGTTGATCGGGTACTGCGTGTAGCCGGGTGTCTGGTCGTAGGTGGCAAAGACGCCCTCCCACTCGGTACCGGCCAGGCTCTCCGGAGCCGCAATCTCGGTGCTGTTGTTGCTGTTCGACATGCCGTTTTCGTCGTCGCAGGCGGCGAAGCCCAACATAGCGATGGCCACTGCGACCACCATCAGACGGTTGAAGATCTTTTTCATTGTTGTCTATTTTGTTATAGGTTATTACTTACTTCTTGACAATCTTGGCGGTAGCCACCCCGCGATCGGACGTGGCGCGGACCAGATAGATGCCAGCCGGCAGCGCCGCCGTCGAGAGACGGCCGCCGTTCTCTTCCATCACCACGCGGCCCGTGAGGTCCATCAGCTCGACCTTGCGCAAGCCTTCCACCTCGACATTCAGCACCTCGCTGGCGGGATTGGGCCACACGCGGCAGGCCATGCTCTCCAGTTCGCGGCTGCCGATGCCCATGGTCGACTGTGGCGGGTTGACGGCCGAGGCCATCTCCTCGAAGGTGCCGTCGCCGGCATTGGTGACGTTCAGGTAGCAGCTCCAGTTGAGGAGCTTCTTGCCGTTGCGGCCGAAGACCACCGCCTCCTGGCCGTCGTAGAAGCCATAGTTGCCGCTGAGGCCGTCGCCTCCGATGTCGCTGATGGAGAAGCGGTAGAGGCCGGCCTCCGAGGGCGAGAAGCGGTAGGAGGCCGCCTGGTTGCCCTGGTTGCCGCGGCCCGTGTGGGTGTAGAGGTCGGTGCACGAGGCCATGTCGGCCAGCGCGAAGCTGATCTCCTCGGGGAAGCCGTCGTAGCGCAGGGCGAAGGTCAGCGGACCCTCGACGGTGAAGACATCGACGTCGGCATAGGTGAACGAGTGCGAGCTGCCCACGCTGACGGTCTGGCCGGCCGACACGTAGTCGACCAGCGTCACCTCGGCCGTGCGAGCGTAGTTCTGGTGGCTGGCGGGCATCTGGTCGATGGCGTAGGGAGCCAGGTGGACGGTGTCGGTGCCATAGTGCGGCAGCGGGCGATCCAGCACATAGTCGGTGCCGTCGACGCGCAGACGCAGGTTGGTGACCGTCTGGCCGGTGGGGTTGACCACCGTGACGTAGGGCTGGAAACTCAGCGCACACTCAGCCTGATCGGCCGAGCCGCTGGCGATATAGGGCTGGCCACCAGTGCGGACGGCACGCGTGGCGTTGAGTACCTCGGAACGGTTCTCGCACACGAAGACGAGGATCTCCAGGTCGTCCACATTATTGATAGGCACACTGCCGATGGCGTTGCCCACGCCGAACGAGTAGGTCTTGGTGTAGAAGCTGCCGGCCGTGGTCTGGCTGATGGTGTCGCCCCACTGGCCGCTGATCAGGTAGCGCAGCATGTGGCTGTGGCGGTACTCGCCGTCGACGAGGTTCTCCGGGTACCACGTCGCAGCGCTGCTCTGGTAGCCCATCACGTTGTTCTGGATCAGCGCCACATTGATCAGGTTGTACGGCTGGGCGGCGTCGGCGGTGTAGTAGGCCTCGACGGTGACCGTGGCCTGGCGCGTGGTGGGGTCGATGCTGAAGGCGGCGGCCACATTGACAGGCGCATCCATCTCCATCACCTCCAGGCCCTTGGAGTAGAACTCGCCCGGGTTGAGGTTGATGCCGGTGGCGAAGCGGTGGCGGTTGACGGTGCCCGTGGGGTAACCGCTGACGCCGGCCTGCTGCGCCAAGGCGTTGCCGAACTCGGTGGTGTAGCCCGAATTGGCGGCGAAGGTGCCCTGGTGGATGTTGATGCCGAACACACGGCCCGGGAAGAGGGCCATCATCTGGTCGGTGATGCGGTGGCCGATGGGGCAGTACTGGCAGTTGACGCCCGTGTACTCCTCGATAAGGACGGCGCGTTTCTGCGGCACGGTCGACACAAAAGTCTGAGCCTGAGCCATCGTGGTGCCGAGCAGGAGGGCGGCAATGAGGATGCGATATTTCATGATGCGGTCTGTTTTTCGTTCGTCTTACATGCTATTAGGTGCGGTGAGCCGCCAAAAAATATCACGGACCCTAAAATTTTTTCTCCCGACGCATCACCTGTCACCATTTAATATATAAACGTAAAAGAAGCGGCAATAGATACATCCGGGGAAAAAAGATAGCAAATCGACCTGCGTAGCTTCGCGTAATTCGAGTAATTCGCCGTTTTACAAAATTTAAGTAAAATTAGGTTAAAAAAATAGATCGTGCGCGATCTAATTTGCACATTTAAAACATTCAGAACGAGACATCTAAGACTTCGGAAGTGTGCAAACCATGCTGGAAAACTCGCAAAACGCTGACAGGGCAAGGATTTTGCCCTGGTTTTAAGAGAGTCATCAGGGAGTCATCACGGAGCCACCTAGGAACCATGGGCATTTCGGAGGGGTGGATTCCCCCGGTGCGTCCCCCTCGCCGGGCGAGGGGGACGGGAGGCAGCGGCTAGTCGTCTTCCTCGGCGCCGGAGTAGACGATCTTTGAGAAGTTGGTGAGCCACGAGGTGACCTCGTTGCGGTTCTGGCCGATGAGGTAGCGGAAGGTGCCGAGGCCTTCGCGCTCGACGCGGCGCTTCTCGGCCGGCAGGGCGCGCACGGCGTCCTCGAAGGTGCCTGCCGAGGAGTGGATGGTCAGTTCCTGGGTCATGAGGTCGTAGCGGAAGAAGTACCAGTGGTCGCGGGCGGCCTCGACGTAGAGGGTGATGGTCTGGGCGTTGCCGCGCTTGGAGATCTGGGCTTTGAGGCGCAGGTCGAGCCCGAGGGGGCGGCCGTCGGAGGCCACGAGGCCCACCTTGCCGTCAGTGTAGTAGCCGAAGCCCTGCAGGTAGTGCCAGCGCACCTGGTCGAAGAGGAGCATCGAGCGCATGGCCTCGGGGATGGAGGTGAGCTTGCCCTCGTTGCTGTAGGCGGTGTAGGCCTTGGCGCCGCGCTCGGCACCGAGGTGGTACATCAGGGCGTGGCGCATGACGCCGTTGCTCTGGGGGGCCGTGGGGTTGAGGCGCAGGTCGTCCTTGAGGGCGGCGGTCATGGCGGCGACAACCTCGGAGGCCAGCGGGAAACTGACGCCGAAGACGGTGTTGATCTGGTCGGTGGCGTTGTCGCGGATGCCGATGTCGGCCATGCCGTAGGTGTAGAAGTCGGCCTGGGTGCGCTTGAGGGTGAAGTCCATGGGACCTTCGCCGCTGACGCGACAGGTGGCGGTGCTGAGGCTGAGGTAGGGCTCGACGACGGCCTCGGGGTCGACAACCTTCTCTTCGGAGCCGATCATGTACTCCTGGCTCGTGTTGTGGAAGGTCAGCACGCCGTGGGCGCTGAGGAGCTCGTTGTCGGCGGCGCGTTCGTTGGTGAGGAAGGCGGGGCGGGGCTCGAGGGTGGTCTTGTCGACCAGGATGGCGGCGCTGATGCGCTTGCCGCGCCAGTCGGTGGGCAGCTCGGGCACGGTGACGTGGATCGAGTCGGGGTCGGTGTAGTCGGCATAGGCCAGCAGGCCCATCTGCTCCTGGGGCACACAGTGGTGCAGCAGGCGCACGCCGCCGTCGAAGTAGAGCAGCTGGCGGTTGCCCTCGAGGCGCACCTTGCCGGCGAAGCCGAAGGCGGGGCTGAGCTGGAAGTCGGTCTCCTCGTTGACCGTGCCGGTGCCGATGCTGACGCCGTTCTGCACCTGTATGTCGCTGAGGTAGATGCGCTGTGGGTTCTCGATGTTCTGCTGTTCGGGGTACACGATGTAGCCCTTGCCGGTGTAGGCGTTGGCGCCCTCGATGAGGAGGTAGGCGTCGGTGACGGTGTGCCAGGCGTTGTCGCGGTCACAGAGGAGGGTGGCGTTGTTCAGCACGCGCATCTCGCCGCCTTTGGCGATGTGGACGCTGTCGCCGGCGGGGGCGATGGCGGCGTCGGCCACGCCGATGAGGTAGACGCCCTGCGAACTGAGGTCGGCGCGCTCGTAGCGGTAGGTGGAGAGGGTGGAGTGGTAGGTGAGGCCCTGACGCTTGGGATCGGTGCTGACAAAGCGGGCGCCGGGCAGGTCGCCGAGTTTGGGCAGGCGCTGCTGTATGCCGAGGGCGTCGAGGCCTTCGGCGCCGGGACGCTGCGAGTTGGCGATGTCGAGCACGTGCTGGTCCATCTGCCACACGAAGCGGTCGGCCCAAGCCTCGTACTGCATCAGCTCGAGCTCGGTGCGGCGGGGTCCGTCGGGCATGGTGAGGGTGGCGCGGTGCTCGTCGTAGTCGACCTGCGAACGCACGTCGCGTGCCTCGAAGGCGGTGGAGGCGAAGGTGTTGCTGCGCAGGGTGAAGGTGCTGACACGGGCCTCCATCTCGCGGGCCATGAGGTCGAAGCGGCGGCTGACGAAGGTGCCCTCGCGCACGGTGGCCGTGCCCGCCGCCATGGCACCCTGAGGCATGAGGGCCATGTGGCCGCGCAGCGAGGCCTCGTCACGGTAGAGGCTCAGGGGGCGACCCTTGGCGAGGGTGGCCACGCTGAGCGAGTCGCTGTAGGGCAACCAGTGGAGCGAGGTGAGGCCTGCCCTCATGGTGGGGAAGCCCTGCTCCTCGCGCACCACGACGGTGTCGGTGAGCGCCACGCAGGAGTCGGGCAGGAAGAGGAAGTTGGAGGAGGTGGAGTGGGAGGTGAGATAGTCGACATGGCCGGGACCGTGCAGACCGCCGGCGTCGAGGTGGATCTCGTTGTGGTAGATGCCTTTACCGCCGTAGGCGGGCAGACCGCCCTGGGGGGTCTGGGTGACGAAGCCGAGATAGTAGTCGCGCTGCACCTTCAGCGGTTCGCGGATGTCGGGGAAGATGCCGGCCGAGGTGAGCACACCGCCAAACTGGAGGCTGTCGACCTTGAAGTCGGCGATCTGCGGCAGGGTGAAGGGCTCGATGGTGTAGTAGAACGACTCGCGCTTGTACTGTCCCTCCTGTATGGCCTTGCGGTTGTAGTAGACGTAGCAGTTCTCGCGGCTGGTGAAGATGGGGTACTCCTTGTTCTTCGTGAGGCCGCTGTGGTTGTCGGGCTTGTCGACCTGGAGGCTGCCGACGAGGTGTGCCAGCGGCGTGCGCACGAGCTGCTCGTAGTCGGGGTTGGTGAAGTCGGGCACGTAGAACTCCATCTTGTCGATCTGGGGCATCTCGAAGGCGTACTTCTCGTAGTCGAAGTCGCAGTCGGTGACCTGGAGGATGAACTTGCCGACCTCGACACGCCCGCTGAAGTGGAGGGCGCGGTTGCGGCCCACGTGGACGACGTAGCCGCTGGCCGAATCGGGCCGGACGACGACCTGGTGCGAGTCGCTGACGACGAACTGCTCCACGCCGTGCACCACGAGATCGTTGTCCACAAGGCTCATGCGGGCATTGGTGCCGCGGGTGGTGCTCTCGAAGGTGAGGGCGTCGTAGTCGAAGCCCTTGGCACGCGAGGCGGCCTTGACATAGTCCTCCAGCTTGTCCTTGACCAGCACGCGGTTGGTGATCTCGTTGTAGGTGACCAAGCCGTGGCGGCAGAGGGTGTGTATCATGAGGAGGGTCTGGCTCATGTCGAGACCGATGTAGCTGGAGAAGCCCTTGATGCCGAAGCTCCACGAATTGCTCTCGGCATAGTCGTAGACCCGCTTGACGGGGCTGATCTCGTCGATGCCCTGGATGTCGCGGTACTTACGGTAGGTGTAGCAGTTGGAGCTCTCGAAGGTGTTGGTACTGACGGCGCCGTTCGAGGTGAGGTTGGAGAACTCGAGGCGGTCCTGATCGATGAACCAGACGATGCTCTCGCTGTAGATGTCGAGCTGGTGGTAGGTGTCGATGTAGGGGCTGTAGAACTTGCGCTGCTGGTCGTTGACGAGGGTCACGCGGCGTTCGGCGGGCAGGTAGCGGACGGTGATGCCGGTGTTGGTGATCGAGTCCTCGGCCCCGAGGCGGAGCGAGACCTGGGCGTTCTCGGCCAGCAGGCGGTCGGGGGTGATGGTGAACTTGAGCGAGGTGACGCTCAGGCGGGCCTGACCGTCGCGCTTGAAGATGAGGCTCGCGGGATGCTTGCTGCTGGCGGTGATGAACTTGGAACCGTTCATCATGAAGCTGCCGCTGTAGTCGACGTCGGGCATGATGTCCCGAATGACGAAGTCGCGCTGGTAGGAGCGGAAGCGGGGGTAGGTGTACTTGTCGGGCTCCATGGTGCCCTGCATGGCCTCCTCGACGCGGCCCTGGATGGGGCCGCTGAAGTAGTGCGTGTTGACGAAGCTGACGCTGTCGGCCTTGAACTTGGGGAACTTGACCTCGGCCTCGTAGTCGCGCAGGTCGGCGTAGCACGCTTCGGCGCCGAGGCCGGTGCGGCTCCAGTCGAGGCGACCGCCCTTGCCGTGCCAGACGCCCTCGCGGTAGTCGAACCATCCGCGGGTGCCGTGCAGCGTGTTCCAGTCCTTGCTGGAGGCATAGCTCAGGTCGGCCGGCGCGTCGATGTGCACCGCGATGGTGCCCCGCTCGGCGACGAGCCGGAAGGGGGTCGTAGCGGCGAAGGTCCACTCGCTGGTCGACGACCGGTAGAGTACGCGGTCGCTCAGCAGCAGCTGGCTCCAGGCCACGAACTCGTTGACATACTTCACCTTGGAGTTCTTCTTGCGGTAGGTCTCCAGCGACGCCACCCAGCCCTCGAGGTTGGCGGCGTTGCCCGCCTCGGCATAGGCCGTGAAGGCCCTCGTGAAGTCCACCAGCTCGGGCACGG
Organism: uncultured Bacteroidales bacterium; assembly: GCA_946183915.1. Classification (GTDB taxonomy): domain Bacteria; phylum Bacteroidota; class Bacteroidia; order Bacteroidales; family P3; genus Colimorpha. The sequence continues at coordinate 45,571 of CAMHDJ010000006.1, forward strand.
CCTTGATCTTGACGCCGACGGCATAGATGTAGAGGTCCGTCAGGCGCTGCTGCAGCGTGCCGTCGAGCGAAGAGTAGGCCGCCGTGAAGGCCTCGACGGCCTTGGCGTTGTCCTTCTGCACACTCTTCTCCGAGGTGGCTTTGTTGAGGTACTCCAACAGGTCGGTCGGCAGAGTCTCGGCTGCGAAGTCGACCGTATTCTTGGGTTTCTGACCCATGGCCGCCAGCGGCAGCGCTATCAGCAGGAGGGTCAGGATGTATTTTGCTTGCTTCATGTCAGGTTTTTGTTCGGTTATATGCAGAGATGATGCAGAGGGGATGCCTGGTTGATGCCTAGATGATGCCTAGTTGATGCCTAGATGATGCCTAGTTGATGCCTGGAGGATCAACCGACGGAGGCTTTCAGCTTCTCGGCGTTCTCGGCCAGCTGCAGGGCTTCGATACACTCCTCGATGTCGCCGTCCATGAAGGCCGGCAGGTTGTGCATCGACCAGCCGATGCGGTGGTCGGTCACACGGCTCTGGGGGTAGTTGTAGGTGCGCACCTTCTCCGAGCGGTCGCCCGTGGCCACCATCGTCTTGCGCTTGCTGCTCATCTCCTCCATGTACTTGTTGTACTCGCGCTCGTAGAGGCGGGTACGCAGCAGGGCCATGGCCTTCTCCATGTTCTTGATCTGGCTCTTCTGGTCCTGCATCGAGACGACGATGCCGGTGGGCACGTGGGTGAGGCGCACGGCGCTGTAGGTGGTGTTGACGCTCTGGCCGCCGGGACCGGAGGCGCAGAAGATCTCCTTCTTGATGTCGGCGGGGTTGAGCTCGACGTCGAACTCTTCGGCCTCGGGCAACACGACGACGCCGGCCGCCGAGGTGTGGATGCGGCCCTGGGTCTCGGTGGCGGGCACTCGCTGCACGCGGTGCACACCGCTCTCGTACTTCAGCAGGCCGTAGACACCCTCACCGCTGACGGTGAACGAGATGTCCTTGTAGCCACCGGCGGTGCCCTCGTTGAAGTCGTTGACTTCGATCTTCCAGTGCTTCTTCTCGCAGAAGCGGGTGTACATGCGGAAGAGGTCGCCCGCGAAGAGGCAGGCCTCGTCGCCGCCCGTGCCGCCGCGTATCTCGACCACGGCGTTCTTCGAGTCCTGCGGGTCGGCGGGGATGAGCAGGAGGCGTATTTCGTCTTCCATCTTCTCGCGGCGCTCGGTGGCGGTGGCCAGTTCTTCCTTGGCCATCTCGCGCAGCTCGGCGTCCTTCTCGGTGTCGAGCAGGTCGCGACACTCGGCGATATTGTCGAGCAGGGCCTTGTAGTCGTGGTAGGCTTTCACCACGGGCTGCAGGTCCTTGTAGTCCTTGCTCAGCTTGACGTAGCGTTTCATGTCCGCAGTGACCTGCGGGTCGTTCATCTGTTGTTCAATCTCTTGGTAACGGCTGAAAATAGCTTCCAGTTTGTCTAGCATATATTGTCTTTGTGTGATTGTGTATTATCGGATGAGGGTGACGGTGCCGCTCTCGGTGTAGGTGGCATCGGTGGTGTGGGAGAAGCGGCAGAACCACGAGTAGGCGCCCTGCGGGGCGGGGCGGCCGTCCTCGGTGGTGCCGTCCCACGGCGCCGCGGGATCGGTCAGCGTGCGCACCAGCAGGCCGTGGCGGTCGTAGATGTACATCTCGTAGCTGGTCAGCGTGAGGGTGGTGATGATGCCGAAGCGGTTGTTGTCGTCGCGGTCGGGGGTGAAGGCATTGGGGAACCACACGGTGGTGACCTGCACGGGCAGGTAGATCGTGGTGTCGGAGCAACAGCCGAGACGGTTGCAGGTGTGGAGGCCGATGCTGACCGAATCGGAGGCCAGGTTGCCGAACGAGTGGGTGACGCGCGACCCCTCGGCGGTGCCGCCGTCGGAGTAGGTCCAGTAGGAACTGCTGGCCGCGGGCGACACATCCTGCATGCTGACCGTGCTGCTCTCCATGTTGACGCGCGGCATGCTGAGGATGACCGTCGGCGTGGGATAGGGGATCACCTCGATGTAGACCGAGGCACCCTCGATCGAGCAGGGGTTGTCGGTCGAAGGCAGCAGGTAGTAGGTGGTGCTGACCTCGGGATGCACGGTGAAGGAGCTCCGGCCCTGGATGCTGTCGAGCGAGGGGTCGTAGGGCGACGAATTCCACGAGTAGTCGACGCTGCCGGCGGCCGAGAGGGTCACACTGTCGCCGGTGCAGATGGCCGCCACGGTCGACGAGAGGTCGATCGTGGGCTGGCCGAAGACGGTCACCGAGTCGTAGGTCGTGTAGCTGCAGCCCTCGGGGCTGGTGGTGGTCAGGCTGACGACGTGGCCTCCCATCGGCAGGTAGAAGTGGACGTCGTAGGCGGTGTCGGCGATGACGCTGTCGTCGATGGCCCACCGCAGGGAGAGGCCGGTGCGTTCGCGCACCGCATTCGAGGCCCGCAGCACCAGCTGGTCGCTCTCGCAGAGGCGGTGGGAGGAGCTGGTGAAGTCGGCCGGGGGCGCCTCTTGCACGTTGAAGGTGAAGAACTCGGCGGCCGTGCAGGGGGTCCCGCCGGTGGTGACGAAGAGCTTGGCCGAGTGCCATCCCGGCTGTGGGAAGGTGTAGGTGACGACACTTCCGTAGACCGTGTCGATCGGAGTCTGGCCGAGGCTGTCGGCATAGAAGACCCAGTGGGTCGAGTCGTCGGCCTGACCCTCGGGTGCGTAGACGATGCTGCCGTCGGTGAAGGTGACCGAACGGTCGCAGTGCACCTCGTGGCGGTGGGCCGGGAAGGGCTTGCGGTTGCTGACGTTGGCGTAGATGCGCGAATGGAACGGGCGTGCCGGGTTGAGGGCCGAGGTCATGACGCACATGAACGTCTGCCGGCTGGCGGTGTCGCCCGCGTCGGGTCCCTCGGTGACAACGAAGTCCTCCAGGCGGACAGCGTAGTAGCTGTCGGTGGCATCGGTCCCCTCTGGGGGCCACACCTGGCGGAAGCTGACGGTGTCCATGTAGTTCATGTTGTTGAGGTACTGGTCGCCGACGGGCCCTTTGGTGGCGGCATACCAGCGGTAGGTGAGCATGCCTTCGGGCGCACGCAGCGTGTCCACCACGTCGCTCTCCGGGTCGGGACAGCCGCTCGACGAGAGGATCATCGGCTGGTAGTCGCCGCAGATGTAGGCCATCAGCGGGTCAACGTTCCAGTTGCAGTCCGAGGTGTACATCTCGATGCGCACGTTGCTGTAGAGGTACTGCGTGAGGCTGATGGCCACCTTGGTCCAGGGCTTGTAGACGAACGAGCAGGTGTAGCCGCCGTAATCCGGCCCTTGCAGGCCGTTGAGCCACGGGGCCGGCAGGGCGCCCGTGAAGTGCGGCGCCGACACCTTGTACCACAGCGAGTCGTTGATCGGCACCGTGGGCCACGTGCCGTCGTCGTTCTGCTTCACCACGCGGATGCAGAACTCGCCCGCGTCGTAGGCCGTGTGGTCGTACTTGCGGGCCACAATGGCGTAGTTGATCAGCAGCAGCGCGTTCTCCGGGGTGACGAAGAGGGTGTAGAACAGCGCCTCGCTCCCCTTGTTGGGCGACGAGGCCTGGTAGTTGCAGTTACCGTTCTGGGCCGTGCCGGTGGTTCGGAGGTCGCCCAGTCGGATCGACGAGGAGTATCCCGGCGGTATGCGCGGCATGCCCGACGTGGGATCGTTCGGGTTGACCGTGAAGCCATCCATGCCGGCATGCTGGTAGTCGATGATCTGGAATCGCCGGTCGTTGTTGTCCCACAGGCCGTTGATGTTCGTGCATGTGAAGTTGTCCGTGCCCGAGTTGTAGGTGGTCGACGTGATGTTGTTGTGACCCGTGATGGCCGGCGAGTTGGGGCTGGCGCAGGTGCTTTTGATGACGTAGCCGTTGGTGGTGTCGTTCGTGTTGCCTGACGTGTAGCACCGTTCGCCCACGCGGGCCGACCAACCGACGAAGGTGAAGGCATTGCTCCCACTGCTGTAGAACATCGTGGGGTTGCGGAATTGCGGGCAGGGGTCGACCATCTGGGCCCGCACCGGCATCATCCCCATCAGGATGACGGCCAGTAGAATCGGCATTTTCTTCACGGTTGTGTTCATGACTTATCTTGTTTTCGATTAATAATCTTGGTTACAATGCCGGCCATCAGCTGGTTCATCGTGGGGCTGACGCGCCAGGCGTAGAAGGCCGCCAGCAGGGCGCCGCCCAAGGCGAGGGTCTTCAGCACCGCGTCGGCCAACAGGCCCGCCGGCGATGCCTGTGGAGCCACCAGCGGCGTCAGCCACGCCTCCCACAGCGCCCCCAGCCCGAAGGCCGCGGCCAGCAGCACCACCACCTTCAGCTGCCCGGCCGAGAAGAGGCTCACCCCCACACGCCACCACAGGTAGCCCAGCAGCACGGCGAAGTAGATCAGGTAGGAGACCAGCGTGGCCGCCGCCGAGCCGTCGATGCCCCACAGGCCGATGAGCCACGTGTTGAGCCCGATGGCGCTCAGCGTGAGCAGCAGGATGAACAGCAGCGAGCGCGAGTAGTGGCGCGAGTAGTTGAGCACATCGGTCCCGATGGAGAACGACGAGTTGACCACCTTGGCCAGGCCCAGCAGCAGCACCACCCCCACCCCGCCGGCATAGTTGGCGCCGTTGGGTATGAAGGCGTAGAGGGTGCCCAGGTTGATCCAGATGACATAGAAGATGGTCAGGCTCACCATCAGTTGGTGCAGGCTCACCTGCTGCCCCAGCCGGTTCACCTCGGCCCAGTTGCCTTCCTTCACCGCCGTCGCCACCACTGGCCGCGAGATGGCCCCCAGCGACCGATAGGGCACCTCGACCACGTTGGCAATGTAGCTCGCAATGGCATACACGCCCGTCAGCGCCGCCCCGGCTTTGGCCCCGAGGAAGAGCGAGTTCAGCAGCGGTATGTTGCCCGCCAGCACCGTGGCCGTCATGAAGAAGGTGTAGCGCCCGATCTCGCGCAGCCGCTCGCGCGTGAGGAACTGCCAGTCGACCTTGAAGATACGCAGGTTGAACCCCGTGATGCGCAGCAGGTAGAACAGGTTGAGCGCCATGGCCAGCCCGTAGCTGCCGCAGAACATCCACACGAACATCTCGAGCGATATCAGGCGGTAGCCGTAGAGCAGATAGGCCGCCAGGTTGAACACCCGGATGCCCACCTCGCGCACCATCTTCGGCACCGTGATCCGCATCAGCACCGACGCATTGGTCTCAAACACCGTCATGTACAGCGCGAAGAAGGTCAGCATCGGCAGCAGGTAGAAGTAGTCCGCAATCAGGGGCGACTTCTCGCTGTAGAGCGCCACCAGCGGCCCGTGGAAGACCAGCAGCAGCGCCGCCACCAGCGCAAAGCCCGCCAGCGGCAGCAGCAGCGAGAGGCCGAAGATGCCGTGGTTCACCGTCCCGCCCCCCTCCGGGCCGCGGCTCCAGAAGTGGGGGAAGAAGCGCACGATGGAGGCATTGGTTCCCAGCTGCGCCAGGCACGAGAAGAGCATCGCCGCGTCCACCATCACCCGCGTCAGGCCCACCTCCTCCTCGGTCAAGTAGCGCGTAAGCACGAAGAAGGTGATGACGAATCCGATCGCCACCCCCAGATAGTTCGCCAACGCGCCCTTGATGCTCTGCCGTGCTATGACACCCATCGCTGTTTCGGTTATACTTGTTGCACTATTATTCCTTCCTCCGTAACGCAGCACTTTTTACTTTAGTATGCGCCCCTGCAAAAATAAATAAAAACACCTCTCGCCCAGCTCTTTGACCCTCTCCGACGGCCAGGCGCCCGACCCCTCTCGTCCCCAACTCCCTGATTTCCTGCCCTTCCAACCCACTGACTCCCTGCCTGCTACCTGATGACTCCCTGATGACTCCCTGATGACTCTCTTAAAACCAGGGCAAAACCCTTGCCCTGTAAGCGTTTTGCAAGTTTTCCAGCATGGTTTGCACACTTCCGAAGTGCTAGACGTCTCGTTTAGAACACTTTAAATATGCAAATTAGATCGTGCACGATCTAATTTTTTGACTTAAATTAACTTAAAATAAAGTAAACGGCGAATGACTCGAATTACTCGAAGCTACGCAGGTTAATTTTTAGCGAATTACTCGAAAGGCCTGCGTAAGCATTCGAGTAATTCGCACAACAAACTGATAACAAGGCGACCTGCGTAGCTTCGAGTAATTCGAGTCATTCGCCGTTAAAACCCCCATGTCGAGCCTGTCGACCGCCGCCATATCGGAAAAATTGCGTATCTTTGCAGCCGGATTATGCTACACTTCGCGCTCATAGGATACCCGCTAGACCACTCGTACTCAAAGCATTGGTTCGACAGCCAGCACTTCGCTGGCGCCGACTACCGCCTGCAGCCCATGCCCTCGCTCGGCGAGCTGCGCCGGTGGGTGGCCGACGAGGCCATCGCGGGCTTCAACGTCACCCACCCCTACAAGCGGGCCGTCCTGCCGCTGCTCGACGCCCTCGGACCTGAGGCCGAAGCCATTGGAGCCGTCAACTGCGTCGTCGTCGGCCCCGACGGCCGCCTGGTCGGCCACAACACCGACGGCCCCGCCTTCCGCGACAGCCTCGCCGCCCTCGGCCTACGTCCCGCCAAGGCCTTCGTCCTCGGCACCGGCGGTGCCGCCAGCGCCGTGGCATGGGCCCTGCACCAGCTCGGCATCCCCCACCGCCTCGTCAGCCGCCAGCCCGAGAACCACCCCAGTGCCATCGCCTACGCCGACCTCCTCGCCGCGCTCATCGCTCCCGCCGACCCGCGCCCCATCCTCGTCGTCAACGCCACCCCCCTCGGCACCTGGCCCGACGTCGGCCGCACACCCCTCCCCGCCCTCCCCGACCGCCTCCGGCACCTCTTCCTCTTCGACCTCGTCTACAACCCCTCCCCCACCCGCCTCATGCGCGACGCCCTCGACCGCGGTGCCCGCACCTGCGACGGCCTCGACATGCTCCGCCGCCAGGCCTGCCTCAGCTGGCAGCTCTGGAACCTCGTTTGAGGACCCCCATTTCCCCTTTTCCGCCCCCTCGCCAGCCCCTTTCCGCCCCTCGGCGGCCGCCCTGCCGCCCCCGAAACCATCCATCACTCACCATTGATTGTCAGCCCAATAGAAAGAAAAGATCATTTTTTTCGAAAAAATATTTTGCCACGTGCGAAAATGTTTGTACTTTTGCACCCGCTTTCGAGAGAAAAAGAAAGTGCGTTTTTTGAGTGAATCTTCACGAAGCCCAGGTGGTGGAATTGGTAGACACGCTACTTTGAGGGGGTAGTCGCCATAGGCGGTGCAAGTTCAAGTCTTGTCCTGGGCACAACCTGAAACGATCACAAAACAAAGAATGCCCGGATGGCGGAATTGGTAGACGCGCACGTTTCAGGTGCGTGTATCGAAAGATGTGCAGGTTCAAGTCCTGTTCCGGGCACCAGTGGAATTCCACAAAGAGTTCAAAATGAACGAATTGTGGAATTCTTTTTTTATGTATGTCTCAGTTTTGGCCATAGTTTGGCCATATTTTCGGAAAACCCACTTGACTCTCCTCCTCGAGCGAGGAACAGGACACCTACAAACACCTTGGCCATTTTGATTACTATGCCGCCATTGGGATGGCTGTTTCAGAAACATCCAAGACACCTTTTGAGAATGCAAGATTCTCGATATGCACATCTGCCAATTCCATCGGTGTTTCATTCTCGATGAGGTCTCTACAAACTTCTTTGATTGACTCCAAAACTAATTTCAAGTCCGAAGCCTCGACAATGGGTTGATTCACTCTTCTTACTGTGATACACGAACCCCAACTGGCCATCAAGACGAAACGCCCATCCTTCATTTCAAAAGTCGAGATTGCACCACCTCCGGCAAACACCTTTGCAACATATCCACTTTCGGTTCGCTCGGCTTCAAGGACTTGCATAGTCTCCAATCTTCTCAACCTTTCGCCCTTATCCCATATCGCCTTCTTGGTAGTTGCAATAATCCCCGAAGCCTTGACATCCATTTCTCTAATCTTGAACGGAAACCACTCGTCATAGCAGAATATTTCAGCATTAGGAAACTTCCTACCGGCTTCCTCCTTTCTTCCAAAGTAGTAATAAAGATTATCTACTCTACAATTGTGGTAGTTCCCATCGAGATATCGGACTCTCTTGCAATCACCAGGATTCTCCAAAAACACTTCGGCGACCATATTGTTCAGACGCTCACCATTGGGGTTGAAATGTTTTCTTCTCACTACAATAGTGAGTCCGTGACCATCGTCTATCGGGATGAGCTCACGTACATATCCCCTTCCCTGAAAGTCAGTGGATACGACACGCCCATAATTACTAACCCATATGTCACGGCAACGAAATTGACCGAAAAGCTCGCCCTTTATGGGTTTAATGCAAGTGAAACCAAGCTCCTGCTGGGTGAAATACTGATTCTTTGAACCCTCTAATGAAATGTTATTCTTCATAATTATGTAATTTATAAATTGTTAAACTTTGTTTGATTTAAGCTGCTTTGATTGAATAATCTGCTCCCTTTGCAAACTTCTGATTACATTCTTCAATCATACCAATACCCATCAACTGGGCTTTGGCCTGGCCAGCATAGAGCATATCGTTGCTGACATATGTTTTCACCAGTACCATAGAACCATCTATCTTGGTCCCTAACCCGACACCTTCGACCAATGACACAAACATACTGTTGGGGTGGTCGGGATGTGTGTAGTCAAAGGTGCAGAAAGCACGGTTCCTCGTGAAGAATCCGGTCATCAGGTCCAATCTACTTGTGGTGGACAGGTCCTCACGTTCTTCGTACCTGTCAAAAAAATGAGAGGTGAAGAACAAGACCTTTGTCCCATTATCATATAGGAAACCAGTCCAGAGCTGATTATGCTTTCTGAAAGTGGCGAAGATTAAGAACCCCAGACTATTTTTTAGATAGTCTCTCTTCCCGAAGGTAAAGGGAATAAGATGATAATCCAGTCTGGTCTGTTTGCTGGTGAAATCCACTCTTTTGAAGAAATGGAGTTTTTTCTCCGACAGTTTCATACAGAGTTTCCTGTATTTTGTGTCCCCTGTGACATATACAATCTTCGACAGAAGATACGTCTTGTCCTTCATTATTTCTTTGGTGATATCACCAAGTGCCATTGTCTCTACGTACATAATAAGTCTCTTTTAATTATTGGTTTTCCTGATTTCTCTCATTCTCAATCAAAGCAAGGCAATGTTCATATACTCTTTCAGCATACTCTTCACTTAACTGGTCACATTCGGCAATCTTCAAGGTGATTAAACAGGCAATGTGCCAAGTCGGGAGGTTCTTGAAGGATTTGAACATTCTAACGAAGTTGTTGGTGACGAGTGCTGTCGCTGCATAACGGTCAGACAAATTCATTTCAAAACCATCCTTTTTCGCTTGTGCAGACATTGTATCAAACAAATTCTCCGACATCTGAACAACTCCCTTATTCAATCTGTTGATTTGGGCTTTGGTCAAACTTTCAAGCTTAACCCCAAGTTCATCAAGCACCTTTGGGAGCACTCGGAGTGTCAAGGCTGTCGTTTGTTGTTTCAGTTCATTCTTCTTATTGGAAGCCTTTGAGGTGCTGCTTACCTTAACCTTTTGAGTTGTATTTTTCATAATATAGATGTTTGAATTTTTACTTTAACTATCTGATTATCTCGAATTTTGCAATGCAAAATTATCTCCTTTTTTTCACATAGATAATGGTTCTGTAAGGTTACAGAATCTCTCTGACCCTTTGCCGTAACCATTGTTCTTTGCATTGTCACCACGGACCACTGTTTCTTTGGAAACCTTATGGGTGCCTGCCGTAATCTTTTCATATTTCTTTCTCATCTTTGTCTTTTTTTAATGTTTGTCTTCCATCTTCGATTTCTTCGAGAGTTCATCTCTCCTTCAAGATTTTGATGCAAAAGTATAATGAGAATGAAAGGTAAATGCCAATTCTGTAAGGTTACAAACAAAGAAGCACCTCATATTGAGGTGCTTGCAATCCAAACAAAAAAAGGAGGGTTTCCCCTCCTTTCTCTTAATTCATATGGTTGGATTGGTCACTACACGTTTTTTACTTTTCAAACCCACCTAAATCAACATACTTTCTATCCAATGGTATAGACATTTTAGATTTATTGATATTGATGCAGTATTCAGAGGCAATACCAGTACAAAAAATCTCATTAAATGTCTTCTTAACATATGAACGATATTGGGCCATCGTTTCCTTCGTTAGCATATTCTCCAAAGATTTTCTACGGTTATTTTTTTCCGCTTCCTCGTTCTCATAATTTCTTCCAGTGAGGTCGAACTTTTCGTATAGTTCCAATAGTTCATCTAAGCATTTTGTAAGGTCGTATAGGTCCCCTCCTTGGGGATGACGTAGGAAAAATATATAGAATACTTTACCTATTATTCCACGTTCAAATTCACAGCGGATTCTCTTGTCGTTATTTACAATAACAAATATCTCAATATCGGCAGTGTCGTTAAAGGATTCCACCACTATTTTATGTTTCTTCGTCAGTTTTTTCCCGTCCTCAATCTCAGAGCATAGTTTTTTCAAATCTTCCAGAATATCCTCCATCGAGTTATACTCGCTCAACGAACTAAACTTGGATGTCTTCTCTCTCAACTGTTGTTCTATCCGTGATTCATTACGGGATTCCTGTTGGTATCTACGGCTGTCAATGGTTATGAAATCTGTTGAAGAACCCCCTCTATTGTTGTCCTCGTATGCCTTGTATGATGAATACGACTTACCCGTAATCCTTTCGAAATTCTCCTTGGCAATTTCGAGAGCAAAGTCATTCAAAATACCATTGACATAATCACATCCCGAAAGGAGGTCGGATGACACAAACAGCTCAACGTCGTCACCGGAGTCTTTGGAGTATAATCTGGTAACAAGAGCACCTCCGTCCTCATTGCCACATACCTCTTCCAAGAGATGACGTGCATACTCACCATTCTCGTCGTTACCAGATGCAGTGTCATAGAGTTTGGACAGATCCTCATCGGGGACATATTGGAACTTGACTTTCGGATAGTTCTTCACAAGAATCATTTCGGGATAGAAACTGCATCTCCATCCTTCGACTGCCTCCATCATCTTTGTGTTGAGACTTCTGTCGGTACGACTTGGGAAATAGTAGATGCAGTCATACCGTAGGTTTAGGTTGATTGGGGTTATGTGTGTCTTGATTTGCATAATGAATGTGTCTTGAATTGTATTATCTTGATTATCATTTGACGAAATAAACATATTCTTGATTAAGGTAATCAAGGTATCGGAACTATGGGTACCACTGCCAATGTGATTGGTATAATAGATGCAACATTATACCTTTGCAGTTCACGACAAATGTCATCAAGAGTTGTTCCATATGATATGTGGCTATCAAATACCACGATATGTTTCCCACTCAAAAGATGCCTCATTTCTTTCAAATTGAGATTTATATTATAGAGTCCCTCTATGGACCTCCTTCTCCTTTCGTCGATAGAATCAATATCAAAAAACTTTACCTTCCCCTTTTTACCTTTTGTTTTATATTTCCGTTCTCTTTCTGTCTTCAGAAGTGCTATTAGATGTTCAAGATTATTGACAAGTTCTTTCTTTGTCGACATTTCTCTTGTCGGTCTTCCCCTTTTTCCAGATTCAGATGCAATAGTGCCTTTCACTTCATCCATTTCAGCTTGAAATTTCAATATTTCGGCTTCTTCCTTCCACCGCTCGATATCTTCCATAAGCAAATGTATTTCGTAATTAGGTAGTCCGAGTTTCTTAGCCACGTCTGTATTCACATATGCACTTTTGATGTCTTTTACAAAAAGGTCGGGGATACACCTGATGTCGGTTTTTTTGTCGAATCGCTCCATTAAGCAATTGACCATTTCATTGTTGAAGTCACTCGAACCCTGTGGAAAGGTTATTATATCAACTGGTTTGTCTTTAAGTAGGTGATGAATATACAACGATGCCCTTTTAATAAATTGGTCTATGGAGTCTGCAGCAATATCACTCTCTTCTGCATTAGTCGGCTCATTCATTCGTTCCAAGACCGTTGAAACTCTTGTGTCGGATATTTTATACAGGTGATAGGAAATCAAGTTGCTTTTTGGAAGCAACACTTCGTTGTACTTAATCCTCCCTTCGTTTCCAACTTCAATGGTGTCGTACCCCAAGTTGTGTTCTTCCTCAATCAAGAGTTTAATCATATCGAATGATGACAGCGTTCCATAGATTGTGTCATTCATCTTTTCGTTAGATTTTTTTTGTTTCTCCATTGTTTTCTTTGATTACCTTGATTTGTTATTGAGTTTTATTTCAGTCTGATTATATCACTCCACCTTGTCGTGGGGTTCTTGCTTCTGAAATCGTGTTTGATGGCGTTGGCGAACACATCGGCTTTGCCCTGCTCGTTCTTCTGTCTGTATTGTTGAGCAGCAAGGATTACGGTCTCTGTCCCATTCACTTTGTTTATTCGGTCAATCACCTTATCGAGAGACTTCAACTTCTCGAATCTTTCGGCGTTGATGTCGAAGAGGTTTAGTTGGATGGGTGATGTAGGTGCAATCCCCATCACAATGACACCGGCTTTCTTGTACTGATAACCTTCCTTGAAAATCTCATTTAAGACCCCGTGGGCGGATTTTACTATGGTGGTGGTGGAATTGGAGGCAGTGGGCAGAGAAACCTCCTTAAACTGCCAGTATTGGGGCAAATCGTCCCTAAAGTAGTTTGTGTTTAGGAAAACCCCGACGATGGATGCCACTGTGTTCTGCTGCCGGAGTTTCTCTGCACATCGGGCAGCATAGTTGGCAACGTGTATCTTGATTGTCTCCAAATCAGAAATCATACCGTTGAAACTACGACTGGTGCAGATGCTCTTTTTCTTTGCCATTGCCTCATTGGGAACACAATCCTCTCCATTCAGTTCTGCCCAAGTCCGATATATCACCACGTTATTGAATGTGGCATTCAATGCCTCTTTGGACATCGAGGCAAACTCGTATGCAGTGTGTATTCCGAGAGATTCAAGTTTGGCAGCATACCGTCTTCCAATGCCCCATACCTCATCGACCGGATATAGTTTCAATGCCTTTATCCTCTTCTCATCAGTGTCAATCAAGCAGCAGTGTCGGTATCCCGAGTGTTTCTTGGCAAAATGACTTGCCATCTTGGCCAGAGTCTTGTTCGGTGCAAGACCGATAGATACGGGAACTCCAACGGACTTTTTGATACGTTTGTGAAGGTTCTCTCCCCATTGTTTGAGGTCGATACGTTCCATACCATCCAGATAGACGAAGCACTCGTCAATGGAATATCGGAAGTATTGTGGTGCTTCTTGTCGGATAATCTCAACGACACGACCTGTCAATTCTCCGTACAACTCGTAATTTGACGAAAAGACAGCAATCTTCTGGTCGGGGAACTGTTCTTGAAGTTTGAAGTAGGGAAGTCCTGCCTTTATACCGAGTTTCTTTGCCTCATTCGACCGTGCAACTATACATCCGTCATTGTTGGATAGAACGACGACGGGTTTCCCGTTCAAATCAGGACGGAAAACCCTCTCACAGGATACATAACAGTTATCACAATCTATGATGCCGTACATAGGTCATTTCTTCCAGTTTCGGATGGTCCAGACCACCACACCCCACACTTCAAAATCATCACTGTCGTTTATTCTGATGGGGTGGTATTTCTTGTTTGCAGGACGTAGTTCTATATATCCTTCCGACTTATGGGTGAGGTCAAGAAACTTTATTGTGAATTCGTTATTCACGAAAGCAACAATCACATCCCCGTCTGATGCCTCTGCACTCCGGTCAATGATGGCAATGTCTCCGTCGTTGATACCGGCATCAATCATACTGTCACCATCAACACGACCATAGAAAGTTGCTTCGGGGTGTTTGATGAGGTCTCTATTGAAGTCTAATGTCTCGTGCTGGTAGTCCTCTGCTGGGGATGGAAATCCAGCCTTGATGGAGTAGGCAAGTTGAAGTTCGAGCTCTTTAATAAACTCACTTGGTATGATATGTATCTTGGACATAGGATATTCATTTTTCAATGATTATAACGTAAATGGATGGGTTTTATTGTTTGAAAGTCAGCATATCTACAAACCGATATGACAAAACAACAACAAATATGTGATTGTTTAACGAAACGGGATATTCCTGACTGTCTTTTTGTTACGAAGATGGACAAAGGTCTGCTGGTTTATGAAAAAAGAAACAAATATATACCTATGACAAGAATTGACATACATATTTTCTAATTTTGCAGCCGTAATCAAGAAAGGATAATAATATGGAAAGTGAAAGTAAAAAAGGAAGAAAAAAGATGGACATTTTGACTGCATTGGATGCAATTGTCGATGCTGCAAAGGACTCCAAAATGTCTGATGAGTTCTATAAAAAAAGCTCCAGATACATCAAATATGTGTGTACCAAATTGGACATCACAAAAGAACAATGTGTATTTCTGTCTATCTTTATTGAGAAAAGCAATGACAGCAAAATTTACTTGAGTGAACTGGCAGATTATCTTGGTTGCCGTACCACACACATTTTGAGATATTCCAAAGAAATTGATGGACTCGTAGAGCGTGACTACATTCGTAGAGCCAAGTCAAGTGGAAGAATGATTTATCACGTGACTTCAGATGTTTTGGATGCTTTCAAAAAAGACTTACCCGTTCCCACACGAAGTGTGGAGAATCTCTCTTTGGTTGATTTTTTCAATCAGGTGGCCGAAATATTTGATATGGTTGATGATGACGAGATGGAATGTGATACTGCAGAAAAACGTATCGATGAACTTATGGAATGCAACAAACATCTTTCCTTCGTCGAGATTGTGACTGGGAAGTACTGTGTCGAGGGTGAAGATTTGCTCATTCTTCTAATATTCTGCCATTTGTTCATAACGAATAATGATGACAGAATAGGCATACACGATTTGGAGTTTATGTTCAGCAAGTGGGCTATCAGACGACTAAAATCTGAACTGGCAGGCGGAAGAAGTAATCTGCAAGATGCCAAACTGATAGAATGGAGTAGTGATGGTGATTTTGCTGACCGAGAGTATTTCCGTCTTACAATGAACGCCAAACGGGAATTACTGGACGAATTAAACATTCCTTCATTATCAGAAAAGAAGGTGAGTCGAGGTGTTATAAAAGCCAAAGAGATAACTTCACGAAATCTATTCTATTCCGAAGAAATAACCCATAGCATCGACGAGCTGGGTAAACTGCTCGATGAAAAGAATTACCAAGATATTCACACCCGCCTTCAAGAACAGGGTTTCCGTTGTGGATTCACCTGTCTATTTTATGGTGCTCCTGGAACTGGCAAGACGGAAACTGTCCTACAACTGGCTCGGCGAACTGGCCGTGATATCCTACAAGTTAATTTCTCCGAAATCAAAAGTATGTGGGTTGGAGAGAGCGAGAAGAATATCAAGGCTCTCTTTGATGCTTATAGACAGAAAGTCAAGACTTCTCTCATTACTCCGATATTGCTGTTCAACGAAGCGGATGCCATTATCGGCAAACGTCAAGAAGGGGCGGAACGTGCAGTGGACAAGATGGAGAACTCCATCCAAAACATCATCCTTCAAGAGATGGAGACTCTTGACGGAATTCTCATCGCCACCACCAATCTTGCACAGAATATGGACAAGGCTTTCGAGCGTCGTTTTCTCTACAAGATACGTTTCGACAAACCAACCATTGAGGCCCGTACCGCCATCTGGCGTGAGATGCTGCCCACACTCGATATGGATGATGCCAAGAAACTGGCCGAGCGTTACGATTTCAGTGGCGGCCAGATAGAGAATATCGCCCGCCATTACGCCATAGACTCCATTCTCCACGGGAATACCATTCCCACAGCTGAAAATCTGGCATCACACTGTGACTCTGAACGTATCAATCAGAGTTCTTCCAACAAACGAATTGGCTTCACCTTTTAACGAACAATAATATGAAACAAATGACATTCAGAGCAAGACAAAAAAAGCTCAAACGAGGAGTCAGTAGAGACGAGTGGACAAGGCTGATGAAAAACCATAGTCCGATTGACATTTCAGAGGTTTGGAATCTCGAAGTATATACAGCCAAATATGTGTCCCCACGTCTCAAAAAACTAATAAAGATACTCAAGGAAAATGAGGTTGCACCAGCTATACTTGCCGATGGAGTTGAACCCAAGGGATTGAAGCCACTTACGTCACCTGTTGATGAATGCAAAATATGGCAGCAGATGCTTGACGATATGCTTTTTGCTTTCGAGTATTATGCCGACAAATACTCACGTGATTTGACTGCTACAGATGAGGACAAGGAACGTGTAAAAAAAGGCTTACGACTCTTCGCTGAATGGTATGATTACTTGTGGTATTAACGACGTAAAATTATTATGTATAACGAATTATTAGAAATAAAACAGATTACCAACACTGACACTCTTCGCCAGATGCTTGCACAGTGCGAGGATGAGATTATGCGGTTGGCAAAAGACGAAGGCAATTGTTATTACTGGCCACGGGAAACAGAGGAACTTGTCCGAGAGGAGTTAAGCACACGAGCCTATATTCTCAATCATATGTTTGCTCTACACTGTACACAAGCAGAGGTGAGCAGATTTGAGGAGGTGAACAACGCTTTGTTGAAGTTGGAAACGGTATTCCATAATTGGCATAATTTCCTTCAAGGCCAGTTCTCGGCCATCCGTGGACTTGACGGAGAATCATTCCAACTGGATACTTATCTGAATGGCGGCATCGACGAGGAAACTCCCCTCTATACTATGGAAGAGGATGGTTATTATCAATCACGTTGGAGAGAGATGCTTGATGCCATTAGTGAAACCAGTGAAATTGAAGCCATTTGCAACTACAGCTCTAACCTTGAAGATGGTGTCAGTTGGGCAGAAGGACCACTCTGCATTCCTCAACTGAAGCATATCTGCATTTGCTACCTCATCCACGCCCTATGCACCCACCTAAATTACTCCATACCTGACATCTTGAGAATGACCACATATCGGATTGACTATCGTATAGATTGTTCCGATTTAATCACTCTTACCCCTGGGGAATCGGAACCATTCAAAAGGGTTCCAATAATGAATGAAGCAGACAAGGAGACAATTGATAAAATACAGCATATATTCGAGTTGATTAAATAATGACATTATGGAAAAAATCATTTCACCAACAGAACCCAGAAAAGCCTGGGAAGGTGTTCCGGGATTCAAATCATTTGACACTCCGGTCACAGTCCGAGAAGCACTTGAAGCAGTCCAAGGTGATTTTCTTGTAGAGAAACAACCGATTATGAGGATGCCGGAACGAGTATTAGGCTCTCTTCTGACCTATGGGAGAGTCCCATCCGACATAACTCTTTCCGCTCTATCCAGAATGGTAGTGCAGAGCCATCAAGCAACAGTGAACACAAGAGATGATGAGACTCTTGGTGTTGTAGGGAAAGACTACGGAATAGTTCAGAACGTCCAAGCTTTCGAGTTTATTGACTTTTTGTGCAATACAGATGTAAATGGCGGTCGGCCTATCATTGATGCTTGTGGGCAAATCAACCACGGTGCAACAATTTATTTTTCAGCCAAAATGCCGAACAATTACCGTATTGGAGGAGATTCTGGCATTGATGAGTATGTTATGTTCCATACCTCACACGATACTTCGAGTGCCGTGACGGTTGTTATTACACCTATCAGACTGATATGCCAGAATTGCCTTAATGCTGCCCTACGTTCTCACAACAAAATGACATTCCGTCACTCAAAGAATGTTATGGAGAAAATAGACTTGACCCGAACCGACAATCAGGATATTGTCAAAAGGATAATGGGTCTTCATACCAAATACTCGAAGGAATTTATTGATTCGTTGGACTATCTCCGTTTGCAACGTGTCACCCACGAAGATGTGGCCGAGTTTGCCGTCAATGTAATCCTTGATGAAGCCAGACAAATAGAGCAAGCACGACTGAACAAATGGAATATTCAGTCGGTGGATTCTATTGCTGAAGTCACAAAGAAAAGGATATGGGAATTGCAAAACTCAATAGAAAGCGGAGTGGGGCAAAACGAGAACAGGGGCACTAAACTATGGCTCTACAATGGACTAACAACTCATTACGCTAATAGCGTATTCTTTGGTTCATCCAAGGACACTCCTGAAGTCAGAGCCACCCGCCGTTTCAGGTCTATCATTAGCGGTTCTGCAAGTGAGAGAGTTCAAAAAGGATTTTCTCTGTTAATGGCTTAAAAAAAAACTATGTCACGATTTGGCATAATGCTTGTGTATTTTTGCATCTCGAAATAAAAAAAATGTATCAATAATAACCCTGATGATTATGAGCAAAGTTTTCAGAATTACACCCAAAGCGGTACGTAGAGCAAACGGGACAGTATTAACTCCCGAAATGTCTGTGGTAGTCACTACCAAAATTCATACGTCTGACCCTTTCTATAACGGAGCGGTCGAGGTTCAAGAGGCGTATATGAGGCTGTACGGCTTCGACTATAAGAAAGCCTGCTGCAACAGAGGATACTTTAACATTGAACAATTAGATTAAGCCTTATGACCTTGTATGCAACTACTTCTTCCTTGGGACTGCCCAGTGTAGAACCACAATATGTGGAGCTTACGCCCAATGTAATTGGAGACTTTCTTCAAAATGCTGTCGCTTTTGGGAAGATTGGCTTCAGCCCACAGGTGATTGCCGATTTAGTGGTCAAACACCCCACTACGGATGTGGGAATAAAGGCTTTGAAAAAGGAGTATCACCTTACAGACCGTCAAGGTTTGCTGGTACAAACCTTGCCATTCCGTGAAGTGCCTCTGTATTTCGACAAACAAGAGTATTACAATCAAGTAGAACGTCTGAAAACCTTACAACGATTGTTGCAAGAGATGCAGGATGTTCTGGATAAATAAACCGGAACTTTTGACCAATTGACAATTCGGCAACAAAAAATGAAACAGCTTGTTGTTTGGGTGGATGATGAGAGAGACCCATTTAGTGAAGTATGGCACTCCGTGGCCTTAAACAAAAGGTATATTAATGGGGATGCAGTCATTATATGGCTTAAAAACTATGACGACTTCACTGGTTGGTTGAAAACTGCAATAGAGGATTGGGGGAATTTATTCCCGACCTTGTTCAGTTTTGACCACGATTTAGGTAAAGAGAAAAACGGTCTTGATTGTGTGAAACATCTTGTGGAGGTCTGTATGGACAACAATATCGAATTACCCACTTGTATCTGCCACTCAATGAATCCAGTTGGAAGAGAGAATATCATTTCTTATATCAACTCTTACAGAAAAACTCTTAACAAATAAATCTATGGAACTATACGCCAAACCAATCATTACGACATCGGATGACGGCACAATCAGCATAAAGGTGCAGCCTGTCACACCGGAGTATATAGAAACCAGATTAGCGGAACTTGCCGTCTTTGGTCAGATAAACTACAACATTGAGGAAGTTGTCAGTACAGTGCAGAATGCACCCTCCCAGAAACAAGCGAGCAAAAGGCTTCGCTCAACGCTTGGTATTGGTCCAGCTGAGGCTAACTTTCTACTTGACCTGACAATTGAAGAACTGGCATATTATTTTAACCGAGAAAACTGCGACAAAGAAATTTCCAAATGGAACAAGCTAAATAGTCTTCTGGAACAGTAGCGAATCAATCAAATAAAAAGAGAGGGTTTCTACAAATCAAAGGAATTGATTTCAACAGAATAAAACAATTATATAACATTAAAAAAGGAGGAATTAATATGACTTGTAATCAAGTAAGCGACGAAATGATTCAAAGTATCATCAGTGCAAAGGCGTGGAGCGACATTTCCGGCAACTTCGGTCTGACCGAAGAAATGCTGGAGCGTTATGCCGACAAGCTGAACTGGAATGAGGTTTCCAAGAACAGCGAAATCCATTGGACTGTAAAACTCATCGAGAAATGGGCAGACCGCCTTAACTGGGAAGAACTATCGGAAAGTGGCAACGAATTCTTGCTCACGCCAGATGTTATTGCATATTTTGTGAACCGTTGGAATTGGCGTGCATTGTCAAGAAACTCCAACTTGAAACTGGACTTCACTTTCATTGACCGGTTTATAGATAAATGGGATTGGGCGGAACTGATAGACTGTTGGCGTCGAGAAGAGTTCTATTCCAAGGAGTTCTTCGACAAATATCGTAGCCACATTCCGTTGAACGCTTTCATAGAGGGTTCTCGTCTTGCAAATGAGTTGGTGGAAAAGGAAGCCGAGATTATTAAGAAAGAGTTGACGAGCCACTGCTAATCAATAAACAAACAACGTCCACACAAGAGAATGTTCTTATTGTGTGGGCGTTATTGTTTGGCAATAAAAAAGACAAAATGGATAATGATAATCAAGGGAACGAGTTTTCCCATCTCAATACAGAGAAGCAAAGCATTCCTTCTCAGCTGAATCCGGTGTATGGATTCGATAACTTTATCAAAGGAGAATGCAATCAGGTGGTTTTTAATGCTGGGCTTGAAGTTGCCACGGAGCCTGGACAAACACATTATAACCCTTTTATTATAGTTGGCGACACTGGCCTGGGGAAAACACACCTTGCTAATGCCATCGGTTCAAAGATTTTGGAATCGGACTCTAACAAACGGGTTATTTACGTCTCTGCTTCAGATTTATGTAGGCAATATAATACAGGCAACAAATTAGATTTCCTTCATTTTTACAATATATTTGATGTGTTGATTATCGATGACATTCAAATCATTGAAAATATTGCTCTAAAAACACAGGAAATCTTTCCTATCCTCATAGATTGTATATTGGGACATCACGGGCAAGTCATCCTTACATCTGCCAAAGACCCTGACAAGTTGAAGAGGGTTGAACCTCGATTATCAAGCAGACTAAAAGGAGGCTTAATTGCACGATTGGAAATTCCTGATGAGATAACAATCATCCAATATCTACTCCAGAAAGCACAAATGGACTATGACATTCCGTTAAACAATGAGATTGCTAACTATATTGCAAAAAACACTTCCACTGATTTTCGGGGATTGAATGGAGTATTAGCATCGCTGAAGGCACAGTATTCGTTCATTAACAAGCCAATAACAATAGATTTGGTCAAACAGGTGATAGCACCAATAAAGCAATAAATTGAGGATTTGTGCGTTATTATTTTTTGAATGAAAACTATACGAAGATGAACCCTCTAAAGAAATACATCTGGCTCGTTGACACCCTGATGCGGGCTGGAGATACCGGCCTCACCATTAAACAGGTTTCCGATGCATACGAGTACGATGATGATATAAGCAACGGCGAAAAATACAATGGTCGTACATTCCATCGTCATCGTAAGGAAGTGAAGGATATCTTCGGCATAGAAATTGAATGTTATCCCACTGGAAGCGAGTTTCGCTACCGTATATCTGACAATGGAGACAATGACTATTTCCGACGTTGGTTAATGGATTCCATCGCTGTGAATAGGGTCATAAGCGACAGCAAAGATACAGCACAATATATAAGCATTGAAAACACCAACACAGAACATCTTCCTGCCATCCTTCAGTCATTGAAAGAACATCGTAAGGTTGAGTTTGACTATAAACCCTATTGGGCTGATACGGAAACCCATTATTTTGATTTTCAACCACACGCCATTAAAATGTTTGAGAGGCGATGGTATCTTATTGGTCGATACAAGAAGGATATGCCTTTTATAATTCTTGCACTCGACCGTATCAACCAATTCGAGATAAAAGAAGAGACATTCCGTCGTGAACCCGATTTCAACCTTGAGGAAATGTTTGATGGGGTATTCGGTATCACAATTGGCGATGGTGATGTGGAAAGTGTCTGGTTGAAAGTAGAAGCTCATCAGGCAAACTATCTACGGTCCTTACCTCTGCACCGTTCCCAAATGGAATTAACAAGTAGATACGAAGGGTTCGCCCTCTTTGCATTACGTGTACGACCCTCATATGAACTACGACAACGAATTCTCTCATTAGGTAGTACTGTTGAAGTGCTAAAACCGGAGTCTTTGAGAAATGAGATAAGAGAAGAAGCGAAGGCAATGGTAGCGAAGTATAAGGAAGACGAAGAGTAGTATCGTCCTCCTACGATTCCTTCCTATTAACCGAAAGCAATACCGACCTATTTATTTTACCATCCTGCACAAGTTCCATGATTCTGTTATGGATGACAGCATCAGGGATTCTCATATATTTCATCATAAAGCGTTCCATAACGCTCCCTATTATGCGCCTCTGGTCCATCTCTTCCTCAATGACATCCAATATCGTTTCATCCATAAAATCACCCGAATATTCTTTGACGCAATCCGATACAAGGCTGGTAAACCGATAGGGGGTCTTGCTTTTAGTCCATTCATGCCACATTTTACGATATTCTTCATTCTCTTGATGGGACACCTTCTTCATATTTAAGGCCATATTGAATGTACTAATGTCGTATGGGCTAACATCTCCCATATAGGGGTTCGTCATGGACTTCATTTTTTTCATAAACTCTGTGCTATCCCTTATATCGACATGATAAAGATTGTTCTCCGTAAGAACGGCCATCATATAAAGCAAGAGTAGTTCATGCGCTCCTCCTCCATGCCAAACAATAACCTTGTCATAGGAAGAGTAATCTTGATTCACTATACTTTTCAATTTCGGAAACTCCTCAAACCATCTATCAGACTTTCTCCAATTGTATAGAGACATCATTGAGAAACACAATTCCTGGTCAGTAAAATCCCTTGGAATGTGTCCAAACGACAGATAAAGAGGAAACACAACAATCTCATCGGTTATTTTTCCATGTTCCAACACCCAACGCGAAGAAGGGCCATCAACAATATGCAATACTTTTTCTTTCATTTTTACGAGTTTTTTTGATTATTATCTAATGCAAAAATACCCAATGCCTATGTCAAATTATGACATAGCATGAAATAAAAAGACAACGGGCACCCAAATCTGAATGCCCGTCATCGGTTATTCACAAATTTTATCAAAGTCCAAGTTTAATTGCAATGGCAGCACAGGCCTCTGCATCAGCCAGAGCGTGGTGGTGGTGTTCCAGGTTGTATCCACAGGCTGCAGACACCGTGTGCAACTGGTAATTCTCTAATTCGTGGAGCATCTTTCTTGATGCTTCCAATGTGCAGTGAAACTGGTAGTCCGGCCAGTCCATCTGATACACCTCCATTACCTCACGGAGACAGCCCTCATCGAATTGTTTGTTATGGGCGACCAATGGAAGGCCTTTTATCAATGGCTCCACCCTCTCCCACACTTTCGGAAACACATCAGCACCATCTGTGTCTTCGTGTCCTAATCCGTGTACTTCTCGACAAAACCATCTGTAATAGTTGGGCTCTGGTTTGATGAGGCTGTAGAAGGTATCTGTCATAATCCCATCTCTGACAATAACCACACCCACACTACATACGCTGGAACGACATTCGTTAGCTGTTTCAAAATCTAAGGCTGCAAATTCTTTCATTTTCTTTTCTGTGTTTCTTTCGAGATGCAAAAATACAGCATAGATTTGTCATTTCGTGTCATAGGTGTTTCTATTTGGAGATTCTGTCTCCACAGAAATCCTTTCGTTTGCATTTGGCACAGTGGTTTCCCTGCCACACGCTATCAAGATGGTCGGCAGCTGCATCTACCAGAGAGGGCTCATCCGTGAGAATTCCAGCCTCAAAATTACGGTTTTCGTCTCCTTTCATACCTATTCCAGCTCCAGTGAGGTTGGCAGAGCCTATGTAAGCCACGGAACAATCGAATATCATTATCTTGAAGTGTACACGTGGACAGAGCTTCCGTTCCAGTTTCGACCATAACCCTGGGTACTTGTCAAAGTCGGCTCTAAAGTTCTCACCTGGCTCCTTGGCGTGGAGAAGCCGTACTTCAACACCCCGTTTGAGAAGTTTGTCGAGGACAGATAAAAATGGAATGACATTTTTGCCGCTACTGACATACAGGTCTTTCAAGTCAGCCGTGCCAATCCATAGGTCGTGATTGACTTTCTCACAGCGTGAAAGTACTTCCGTGTAATGTTCCCTATCTCTAATGTACTTTATCATCCTTTAACCAACAAAATATAAAAAATAATAATTTATAAAATAATGATTTTTTTTATTATGGTTGTTAATTATGTTATTATCTCCGTAATGGTTTTAGGCATTGTTTTTTCATATTATTTTCAACTGACATATCGTTTTTCTATCTCCTCAAAACCTTTGCATTCGCCCTTTCTGTTCATCCGTTTCAACACTGACCACCACCCTTTTGTTAAAACGTTAGAATCAGTTAGTATGTTAGTAATGATTTCATAAGTTTTCGTTCAATCATTTATCCACATCAATCCAACACCATCTTGTTAATCCGATATCATCGGCTGAGCTTTGTCCACTGGTGAGAGCCCCCTTGTGAGCAACCCAAAGTCGAAGGTGTACGCTCGTTATTGATAGTAATACCACATTTCTTACATTGATATGTAGTATTACCCACGTGACCCAAATGATTCCATTGGTGTGAACCTTTGGCAGGACATCCAAGAGTGGATGGAGTACGTTTGCTCTCCAACAACGTGCCACATTTCTTGCAGTTATAGTTCTCTTGGCCCACTTCTCCTAAATCATACCACTGATGAGAACCACCGGCTCTGCAGTTGAGGGTTGATGGAGTTTGTTCCGACTTGACCATAGTGGCACACTTGCAGCACTGGTAGTTCTTCAAGCCGTCGAAATTATTACTATATAGTTTCCCAAACAAAACTATTGCAATAAACAACAAAGGCCTAGTCATAATATCGTTTTTTCAGCCGATGTGTCTCTTAAATACTTCTCTAATTTCGTGTTGAAAGATTCAACATCATCATCCTCTTTTAATAAAATATTGCTGTCATTTTCAACATCATCTTGTAGTTCAACAACATTTCGCTCATATAACCTAAAAATTCTTCCTTCATATGAAAAATCCACATAGAGTCCACGATAATGTCTGTTTCCGTTTTCTTCTATACATTCATCACCCCAAGCATCAGCAATTTTTATTTTAGAAACATTATTGTTTCTCAATAACAAATTGTCAATAAAATAATCACGTGGCGTATTTATTACGTAAACAAAACCATTATTGAACACATCATTTCTACGAGCATAATTTGTTACAACCATTTGGCAGTTCTTCCAGTCGTGCAAAATCTTCATACTTGTTTTGGTTCGCAACAGAATTTCTGACAGGTCTTTGTTTAATCTCGTGTCTTGAGTAAAATCATCTTGCATAAGGAAATGGTGTATTATGAAAGACTTGGTTGTATCAAACAACCATTTTCTCCAGAAATCAGCATTTGCCGTGTACCAATCGTGATAATTATTTAATACATTTATATCAACATACCCAATCAAGTTGCAAATATTTTCCCAATTATTATCCGTATTCAACAAGAGTTTGGTCGCATTTTTCCATTTCCTGTCAAAGTTATACCAATCTTCTTTTCCGTCCTCATTCGTATACAAAAAGTGTATCGTACCTCTGAAAAATGAAAAATTCTCAGTCTCAACAATTACATCTTCCCAAGTCCAACCAGAATAATCCGGATTAGTTCCATCATAAAGTCTTAAAGAGCCATCATCATTCAGTATTTTTCTTGCCTTAATGATTTCATTTTGCCACCTAACTTCAAAAGCAGATTCCGCATTACTTATATTATTGTCCAGAAGGCTCTCATATACATTGTGACTATCCAATAGACCAATATATTCCATAGCTCTCCGCATAGCAGTCGTATTTCTTATTTGAGGTGTGCTGCCTCCATCTTTATAATCAGACACCAAATTCCAAACAACACGAAGCCAACGCCTTAATTCCGTCGATTCCTCCCCCATTTTATTACTCTCATCTTGAAAAAATTTACATATAGCATAGAAAACGACCCTTTGAACCTGCGTCAAAGGATAAACGGTGGAGTTGTCCTTATACTCAGGAATAAACCTAAATGACTTATCCCACGTGCAAGTAGGCATCGTGTTTTTTAGTTTGGAGTACCCATCCAACACCTTTTCGAGTTTTCTGAAGAACGCCAAGGGAATACTTTCTTCGCTATAGCAATATGGCTCAAAGTTATTGTATAATTGTGGATTGTCCGCATTAAATATGCGATAGGATATTAAGCTTTTATTTTCAGAGGCAGTTTTATTTCCACCACTATCTACATCATCTCCAACCTTTAGAATATAATTGCCTTCGGCATTTCTGGCATTAAACAATTCATTCCAAAAAAACCTAATCAGAAAAGCAAAATATATTTCATCAATCCGGTTTTTTTTGTTTTTTTTGAGCCAAAAAATATCAGTCCATACCGTATCCAGCTTCCTTGGTAATCCTCGACCTTCATCTAAAAAGGGTTTCCATTCGTCGCCATCTTGACCTTTAACAAAACCGACTAAGTCGGCCTTAAAATTTTCAAATGCAGACAACTGTTTTCCCCTAGCATTCATTTTAATATACAAATCATCAGAAAGGCCAAATTTCTCAAGAGGAAGGTGATAAAAAACGATTGGACTATTATTTGTCAATAGTTCCCAATAATTGACAAAAGTTTTCCTGTCGGTACAATCCTCAAACAATTCTTCTATTCCATCCACAAAATCTATTCCATCCTTATTCTGAATTTTCGTTCCTTCAAGCATACGAAGCATAGACTGAATTGTTGGGTCCCGCTTCCATACGGAGTAAAACCAAGTTTGTTTTTCGATGTATTCAACGATTGAGCCATCTTCATAATTCTCAAAAAAATGAGGATTACACATTCTTTCACAAAACTCCCTTGAAGAGACCCTTGTCTCGTAAGTAAAACGTTTTAGAATGTCACAATTTGATTCGTTTAACACACCCGCTTTCAAAGCAATATACCAATGCAATAACCACAATGTTGTCAGTCGTTGCTGACCATCCAGCGGATACAATACTTTGTCATCAGTAGCCCCATATACGAAGTCCAATTTCAGATACTTTTCGCCATTGGGAAGATGGTTATCTAACGCTTGTTTTAGATTTGTGAGAAATACCTTCCGAAGTTCTTCTTTACCTTTCCTTCCTTGAGCATAATCCCGCTGGATTATTGGTATGACAACCTTGTGTGTGGAAATGAATTCCCAGAATGATATTTTCGTATTCTCCATTTTTTTCGTTTTTACAATGAAACCCCGTAATCCTTTAATGTTTCATAAATGTTTTGTCTATAGGCGGCTGCATCTGTTTTTGTCCAATGATTCATATCGCCAACTGCTGAAGAATAATATTTCATAAACACCTGCTTTGTACACGGAGGAATAAATGCAGATGGAGCGGGAATTTCCTCTCCAACAACTAATCTGTTGGTTTTTATTTGAGGAATCGGAATATATTTCCCACTATCTTTTCCAATAATAATCCGTCTTTTAGCAGGGAATATCGAATTACCGTAACTTCTATTTGTGGACGAATCAAGTAATGTAAAGTTCCAAATCTGATTTTTCTCCTCATACGACAATGTATCCTCTCCTTTTTCATATATTTTTTCAAACGGAGAGAAATCGGTTTCGTTGGGATTACTAACAAATCTTTCTATTCGTTGCCTCTCTTCATCACTGGCTGCATTGAATACATTTAGGAGAAATTCAATCTGCGATTTTTTATCATCCAATTCATTCTCTGTATTTGAATCTATATGTTCTACATCCCAACCTTCCTTTTTGTATAGATGGAATGGGAACTTATAAAAAACAGATTGTTGATATTCCGATACGTTTATATTTGCTTGGTTAATGACGGTTTGTATATTATGCAACAGCAAGATTCGCCTGCAATTAGTTTTTGAGGTTCCTTGTTTAGCACCTTGTTCCGTTTTGTATTCTATCTCATATTGTTGGCTTAAATTGCTGTAATTCCTTATGTGGTCACGTATTTCTTGACGCAACCTTTCAATAAAACTTTTTTTGTTATTTGATTGATTCCACAAATCCAGCAACATTTTTAAGGGCTTCTTTTGGTCAATCAAATATCCCACATAATGATATAGCTCCAAATCTTCATACCATTCTCTAAAGATATCATAGTAGTCTTTTACTTTTCTCCAACAATTAGCAATGGCTTGTTCGGAATTATACAAAGTAATATAGCTATAAAAATATCGGAAGGTTCTATATTCATCTGTGCCAATATGCAGACGTTCCTCTTCGTTAATATTTAGGGCGTTTCTTTCTACAATCAAATCAAAAATAAAGTCTATTCGAGTTGGCTTATCGTATCCTAATTCTTGGATGAAAAGCCAAAACTCTTCATTTTGTAACGAATATTCTATGTTGTCCCACTCCATCGCTATTTCTTGTTGCCGGAGTCTTATTTGACCAACATTTCCTGAAAAATTTGAACGATTCAAAAGCAATGCTTTAATTAGTTCCGCATTTGTCAGTGCAATCTTTCCAATATTTAATCTGGTAAACACTTTGATTGGGTCTTCCTCGACGGCCTCATACCAAATAAATTCAACTTTATTCAAAAGAGTCGCTTTAATAGTTTCGTCAGGTTCATATTTTGCGATTGTTCTATATGCACAAAAAATATGGAAAAAATCAATATTGTCATAGTCCTTCACGCCATTGACTAGTTCCGAAAAGTCATCAATGTTGGGATTATTTTTTAGAATGGTCAAGAAATCATTAAAATTGCTTCTTGTCTCATATTCTATACTGAACGGCAAATCTTTGCCCATATATGACAAAAGGATAAAAATAGTAGTCAAACGTTGCTGTCCATCTATGACCTCCCACGAACAATTTTGTATAATTTTGTCAACAACATCAACTGATTTGGCAGTTTTTATTGATGCCAATATATCATCACCCCATTTTCTCTTAACCACCAGAGGTTGTAAGCAATAAAAATCTTCAGAATCGGATTTGCGAATCTGAAACTCTTTAATGTCGTTCAACAAATCTTTGACCTGCTGCTCTGTCCAGCGATACCCCCTCTGATAACTAGGGATATAAAACTTCTTACCTAAAAGGCTTCCTATTGTTTTTCTCTCGATTTTATTGTCCATAACATATTCGACTATATAAAGTTACGTCTGTGTTCATAATCTACTAACTATTCAAATGCAAAAATATAATAAAACTATGACAAATCGTGACATTACACATATATACCTTCTCTTGATATTACTATGTAATAACGAGAAAAGGACGACTTTATTGTATAAATCAATAGCTTGAAGATTATTTTAATTACTTTCTACAATAAGCATATTCAAAATAAGAATACTCTTATCAATTTCCAAAGTGTTGTTGATGGCCCGACCAGTTTAACTTCAAATTATACGAAGAGTCAAGCCGTCCGAAGACAATACGATTCCTGTGCCATATTCCGTTGGACAATCAACTTTCTGCTGGTTCGTCCCATCAAGTTCTCTTCTCATATACTAAACTCTTTCTTCAACCTTTTCACTGTGCTCTCCGAAATTCCAGTAAGCTTGGCCACCTTTCTATATGGGTATCCTTTCCGTAAAAGTTTCAGAGGTTCCTTGTATTCTTCGGCTTTCTGGTCCTTGGGTTTTCGGTATCCTTCCCGACCAAGACCACTCTTACCCGTGAGTGCAAGATTACGTTCCACATATCTCCGACGACCACTCTGCAATCTGAATGATATGTTTTCTCTCTCGAGCTGGGCGGCTGTCCCAAGCACCGCTATCATAATCGTGAGGTACGGGTTTTCCTTCCCATCACGGTCGTAGATGGAAATCCCCTCCTTTTGCAGAAAGATGTTCAACTTGTTCTCTTTGGACCAACGGATGGTAGAAAGGACTTCATCGACGTTTCGACCCAGACGGGACAGTTCAGAGACGAGAAGTATGTCCGTACCGTTGTCTTTACAGAAGTCGAGACATTCGGTGAGGATGACACGTTCGGAGTTTTTCTTTGCACCGGAAATATGTTCCTCATAGACCTGTTGGATGTTCAAGTCGTTCTTGCTTGCATATTCCCGAAGGTCGAGAACCTGTCTTTCGGTTGATTGTCGGTCTCCCGTACTACTTACTCTAGCATAGATTACTGCATTGTTCATTTTGGTATGTTTTTGGGTTCAAAACTCGATTGGGTTCATTACAGTCTGATGGTCTTCATCTGCTCCCATACTTTTCGGGGGTCTTAACGTTGTTTGATTGTAATGTACCCACAAATAGCCATCATTTCTAATGACCTCGATATGGTCTTTGAAGGTTTCATTGTTTCTCTTCTCTTTCTCGTAATTTCTCGACAAAGTCATCTGCACCCCAGATTGCATCATCAATGAGGGACTCCATTGACATATTACTGAAATACTCGTTGGCACATCTTCCATTAAGGATGGCACAGGCTACTCTTTCGTGGAGGTTTCTCCAATCTTCTTCTGTTCTCTTTTTCTCCATATTTCGAAAACTCGTTATTACTTGTAATAACGAGAAAAAATGTGAAGCATTGCACATAATGCATTTATTTAGCTTTATTTAGCCATTTTCTTAATTTTCGAATCTCAAAATATGCATTTCGAAAGAACAAAAAAAGACACCCACCTTATTAAAGGTGAGTGTCGGCACTATAAAAAATTTGAAAAATGTATCAATTAAAATGGGAGTTCTTCGGGTTCATCTAATAGTATCCACCCAATGTCATCAGGGTTGGCTTCGTTTATGGAGTCATAAAATGCCTTGTTGATGATGTAGTCCCGGTCGTTGCAATCAGACATTCGGATGGGGACCCATCTGTTCAAGACAGCAAAGAAGATAGGCGGAAACCAACAACCCTCGACGAACTGGTCTGGTATCAGACCGTACCCCATATTGTTCGTGTATTTGTCAGTATCGAAGGACCAAGTCTCTGTCCCGTCCGTATGATGTACCAATACCCAGTTCTCTTTTTCTCTGAATTCGTCACCTTGTTGTCCTGTCCATTGTTCGACAACAGTCAGCCTTTTCAAGTCTTTCTGAACGAAGTTCAATATGTCAGCATCGTCGGCACCTTCGTAAAGTTTTCCATACAACAATTCTCCGTTGATACAAACAGGTTCTGAAAATATCACTACTCTATGCATAGGGCTTACTTGGTTTCTTTCTTATGTGATTTCTTCATTTGTGCAATCTCCAACTCAACGAGAGTCCAAGAAGCCAAGCCAGACAATAGTGCATCAAAATCAAATATGAAAC
>CAMHDJ010000007.1 GCA_946183915.1 uncultured Bacteroidales bacterium
ACGAGAGTCCAAGAAGCCAAGCCAGACAATAGTGCATCAAAATCAAATATGAAACGTCCGTTTGCTTGCAACTTCTCTTGGTTCTCTATTTGTTTGATATACGGTTCGAGAGTCTGAACCAAGAAATCTTTTATTTCATCGACACCCTTTTCCTCTGCCGATTTCAGAAACTTTTCCTTTGTGTCTCCGAATTCTTCTTTGATTTTGCTCACTGCCGTGGAGATTGCCGAGTTTCTCTGTGTGCAGCTTTCATTTAATTCCTGTACGAAAGAATCAAAGTTCTTAAATTCAAATAATTTCTTCATTTCCAAACATTTCTTTATGCTTTATTTATGGATTTTCCCATAAATATTGTATAAAATAAAGATTGAAATATGAAACAAATTATCGTGATTTTTGACAAGCCGGTGGTTCTGCCTAATGACAAATCGGAAAAGACAACTTGTTACGGAATATTGCTTGATGATTTCGAGAGAGCCTCATTCTACTATATCGAGAAATTTATTAAGAGATACATCTTTCCGGTAGCCGAACTATACAAGGATGGTGTCGAATACTTTGATGAATGGAAATATACGAAAGACGGAAAAGTATTTTATGTCAATGACTCCAATTGGGAAAAATACGTCGAAAAGGCAGAAAAGACGGGAGTTCGATTTGCAGTCTTCGGGGAGAAGTGTTTCGACTTCGAGATAACGGATGAGGACGTGTCTGACGTTCTATTGACGAACAAAGACAAGTGGGAACGACTGAAAGCTTTTTGGCATTAAATCAACAAAGTGGGTGTCCGCTTTTCCATTTTTTTCAATCACGTTTATTATCGTGATTTAATCTATGTAATGTAATGTGCTGAATATTAGATAATACATCCAACACGGACACTCAGTTAAAAAAATGGCTGTAAAACTGGGACATATCCCATTTCCGATTTGTTATATTTATAATGTCGGAGCTTGATTACCGACAACAATGATTTCACGACGGGCCCTATCCGTCATATAGTAATATTTGACACAACCTCTGCATAGGTGAGAATAGGGCTCTCACTTGTGTGGGGGTTTTTCTTTTTAACCTTATGTATTACACAACAAATTACAATTACAATGGAAGGATGAACATATCATCCACGTATTTCAACGAAAAACCGAAAAGCAACGAGATTGCACAAATCAAGTTCAACGAGATGACGGTATCCAACGAAATGTTGTCGTCCTTCATCAGCAACGGATACTGTTATTGTCCGACTGAAAGGAAGTTGGACAAAGTTTCCGCATCCGATTACATCTGCATCGACATAGATGACAGCACTATTGAGATGAACGAGTATGTGAGCACTTTGACCGACAAACCCACCATCTACTACACGACCCCATCCAACGGAAACGTCGAGAAATCCCAGAAGAAATACGGTGATGACGAACACATCTACCGGTTCCGACTACTCTATGCTTTGGACACCCCAACTACCAATGCCACGGAGTACGAGCAAGCATACAGATATATCACCACAACGAACAATATGTCCTTTGTGGATTTCCGTCCGGCCAACCAGTACTACAACGGCAGCAAGGGATGTGAGTTGCACAACACCCACCGAGTCTATTCTCTCCCTTACGAATACAAGGATGTTGATGTAGAAGAATCCAAACAAAGGAACAAAGGCAAATCCCCACACAAGAAATCACGAGCCGGAACTGAAACCGGAAGATGTATCAAGGATATGCTCGACAAGATTGTTCTTCAAAAGTTCTTGGACTGCTCCCGTTACGAGGACTTCCTCTCTTGGTACTATGGTGAATTCGGAGAGTCCTCACTATTGAGAGAAACGCCTTACTTGCCAGACGAGAACGACGAGAGATGGCTGATACCGGGCAAATACTACGTCATCCAGAAAAAGAAAATCGTCTGGGACAAGGAAAACAAAACCTACATTTACGGTAAGTGGGAAGACAAAGAAGACCGACACACCAAGATATACCGAACCGGCATCATACTCCGAAGATTGAATCCCGAAGCATCGGTCAATGACCTTCTACGAGAGATTGTCTCGATTCTCTTAACCTACTATTCCTTGAAAAACTCCGATGGGACTCTTAAATTCACCAAGGACTATATACTTCAAACGCTCGAATCGGTTATGAAAGCAGACCTTGATGTTAAAATGAAAGAAGTAAAGCATCAATCCTTCAAAGCTAATGAAACTTACTGTAAGAAGAACGGGGTGAGTAAAAGAACTGTGGTGAATAGAATACTCTCCGAACAGAATACTGAAAGGAAAGAAGAGAAATACAATGATATAGATTGTTTCTATGACCCCAAAGTCAGATGGGAAAACGGAAAGAAGATAACACAAGAACAGTGGTTAGGCATTCTCAAAGAGAATGGTATAGAGATTACTTTAAGGTCTTTTCAAAGATACCTTGAAGTTAGAGGATATTCAAAACCCAGAAAAAGAACTAAAAGTCAAAAAAACGACATCACCAAACACAACATTATCCATAATACAATTATACTTGGAAATGTCGTTTTTTCGGACACCGACGATGCTTTCAACGAGACCTGTATATCATCCAATAGAAAGTTCTTGGAAGTCGTCGAGAAGATACACCATAACGATGAGTTCATAACGAAGAGGAGAGCATAGCATACGACATCATTCGTTCAAAAAAAATTCAATTTTTATATTGTTGATTATCTGGACCGTATAGAGTTGTGTGGAACTTTTTTTCAAAAAAATGGAATGCTCGAACTTTTTTTTGTTATGTTTAATTTGCAGGCATCTGATGGAGTAAGGCATAGTAATCAATTACTACGAAGCAAAAATGTGTTAAATGTCTAGCAATGAATTCTATCCAGCACAATGCCTCGGAAAATGTATCGTTGACAAGACGTGATAGTTTTATTTAATACTCTAATAATATGGTAGAAAAAGAAAATGAATTGACTCTGTTGAACACCAGGTGTTGGACAGAAGTCGTTGAAGGTCTGAAACAAACCTTCAAAGGATTAGTGAAAGAGGTCGTCGAAGAAGTTATTGACGACAAAATGGTATGTGCAAATCTCGAAGACAAGAGATTGAACACTGATGAACTATGTCAGAGGTGGAACATCTCTAAATCCACGCTCTTCGTCTGGGAGAAGAATGGAATCATTGCACCACTCCCTTTGGGCGGTAGAAGGAAAATCTACTCGATGAAGGACGTGTTGGATGCAGAATCGGATGGTTTGGTTAAAATTGCTTGCTGATGAAACTGATGATTCGTACAAAAAGTAAAGAGGGGTCCGCCCCTCTTTACACCAAACTTATGGTTGAAGGAAAAGGCAGATGGATATGCCTGCCGATAGTCGTTGATATAAACGAATGGGTAGAAGCCGCTCAATCTGAACGGAAGTTGAACAACTACCTAATCAAGAAAGGTATCAACAAGAAGGTGGCTCTCATTGAAGATTCAATCAAGGATATGAAGAGGCATCACCGATTTACAAAAGAGAATTTAGAGAAGTCCATTGAAGACATTATGCTGGCGGACAAACGAGAGGCATTGAAACGGGCAGAACAGCTGGGCAAAGAGGCCGAAGACCGGAAGAAACATAACGTCAAGAACTTCGTTGTCGAGCACATACGGAAGATTGAGAGTGGTGAGGTCCGAACGGCAAAGAAAGAGAAGTACGCCAAGGAATCCATAAAGAACTGGCAGCAGTTTAGAAGAATATTCTTGGACTTTTATAGAATCAGACCTTTTGAGTGGGATGACATCAATGAGACACTTGCCGACAGGTACATTTCTTATCTGGAAAGCATCGGTTATATGAAATACACGCTCGACAAGCATATATCCTTATTCAAGACCATTGTGGGTGTGGCAGAACGGCAAGGTCTGCACAACAATCACCTTGCCGCCAGTTATCTCAAAAGTCCTCAAATCAGAGAAGAGGACAAGGCAAAGGAGATTTACCTTACCAAAGATGAGTTGTCAGCCTTGTATGAAATGCCACTCGAAGGGTTTGAAGAACAAGTTAGAGATGTGTTTCTCATTGGATGCTTCACGGCAATGAGGTTCTCTGATTACAGTCGGATAAAAAAAGAGAACATCGGATTTACAAATAGTGGGACAAAGGTCATACGTATCAAACAGGAGAAGACTGCCGGTACCGTAGTCATTCCAATTTTGGACGAAAGATTGGAGACTCTGTTGAAGAAGTACGATTACAACGTGCCCGAAGTGCTCGACCAGAGTCTGAACCGTACCATCAAGGAAATCTGCAAAAGATTATCGGAAACGGTTTCAAGCCTCGGAAAGGAAGAGAGAACAGTGCTCAACTTGAAGGAACGTCGTTCAGAGATGGAGGCACGAAAGAAAGGTATAGAGCTTTTTAAGTATGACGAGCAAGGATTCCCCATTCGCCCAAGATGGGAGCTTGTGGCAAGCCATACGGCAAGACGGTCTTGTATTACGAATATGTATCTCTCAAAGAAGTTCAGTGTTCAACAGATGATGAGTGTGAGCGGACATAAGACCGAGACGATGTTCTACAAGTACGTTAAACTGAGTTTGGATGAATATGCCGACAGTGTGGCAAGTGCTGCTGTGGATGGGTTGTTTTGAACAAATTAAGGTGTGCAATGCACACCTTTTTTTGTTTGCAGTAGATGGATAATCAGACAATTAAAACGCATTGAATATCCTTGGCCATATCTTGGCCATATTTTGGCTATTTTTTGGGGGGGCCATATCTTGGCCATATCTTGGCCATATTTCGGTAGTACAGGCAAGCATTATTATATTATTATATATAAATTACACTCTAAATTACGGGAATACAAATTGTTAGATACGGTGAGTAATGCTTTGGGCGCTACTGTTCCGGGCACCAAAGAGAGAAGCAAAAAATGCTTCTCTCTCTTTTTATGTGTCCTCCACAGTCCTTGCCTGCCTTGCCGTCGCCTCCCGCCGGTCGGCCACAGCCCGGATCGAACACCCTTGAGTATATGTTTTCAATAAGCCGAGGTATATGTTTTCTATATGCTGATGTATAAGTTTTCTATATGCTGATGTATATGGTAACTATAAGGTAGCGCTACCCTGACGCAAAGGTGAGGATACCCCCGGCCGAATACCAGTGCTGGCAGATGGATAGTCAACCAATAGTGCATAGCAGGGCAAGCCCAACAACCCCATTAAACAGTTACACTCAACCTCAAAACACAACATAAGAGCAACCTTGACAAGTCGCCCTTATGTTCATTTATCCATTTGTTTAAGTTATCTCATGACAATAACCTTTTGTGCTGGCAGGACGCCAATCTTGACTATATACACACCCGACGGCAAGGAATGGTTCTGCACCATGCGCCCAGTGATGTCGTACACCCGCACCTCTTCATTCGTGATACCCTCGACGCGGATACGCCCATCGAACACGCCTATATGAATGTCGTTTTCTTCTGCATCACCGATGCCCTGTGTGCTACCTGAGACAAAATAGGCTATAATGGTGGTGTCGCTGGTGACGGCCAGCGTGTAAGGGTTATCGGTGCTGCCCGTGCTCCAGTGGTCGAAACGATAGCCGTCGGCTGGCACTGCATTTAGCACAGCGTTATGGTCGGTGCAGGAAGGTGCGGTTAGAACCTGCACGGTACCCATGCTTGTATCGTCCGAAACGGCAGAGAAACCAACCATCGTTTCTACATAGTTGGAGAATTGTGGCATTTGGTTTACGTAATATGCTATCCGACCACAAGGTATATACACAGGAATATCTGTTGGAATTCCCTCAAAAACATCAGTGCCGAGTTGTGGCGGCATTTGACATGTGATTTTCATTGATGTCAATCCGCTGCAACCAGAGAAAGCACTATTGCCAATACTGGTAACGGAGTTTCCAATGGTCACAGTTGTTAATCCACTGCATAAGCCGAAGGCCCCCGTCCCGATTTGGGTGACGGAGTTTGGGAATGACACCGATGTCAGGCCTGTACATTCATAAAAGGCATAATTGTCGATGTTGGTAACAGAATTTCCAATTGACACCGATGTCAAGCCTGTACAGCCAGAGAAGGCGTAGTTGCCGATGCTTGTGACAGAGTTTGGTATTGTTACCGATGTCAAACCTGTACAGTCAGCAAAGGCATCATACCAGATGTTGGTAACAGAATTTCCAATTGACACCGATGTCAAGCCGGTACAGCCAGAAAAGGCACGATCCATGATGTCGGTAACAGAGTTTCCAATTGTCACCGATGTCAAACCACTACAACCATAAAAGGCCCAAGACCCGATGCTTGTGACGGAGTCTGGGATGGTGACGGAGGTCAGGCCACTGCAACCACAGAAGGCGTAGTTACCGATGCTGGTCACCGAGTTGGGGATTGCAAGATTTGTAAGGGGACTGCCATTGATGTTCAATGAATGGCTATAGATGGTTGGATTGGAGTTTGAATTGTCGAACAATATATTACACCATTGTTCGATAGTTCCAGTGTAGTTTACCGTGGTCAGCCCGCTGCAACCAGAGAAAGCACTATTGCCAATACTGGTAACGGAGTTTCCAATAGTGACGGAGGTCAGCCCGCTGCAACCAGAGAAAGCATTATTGCCAATACTGGTAACGGAGTTTCCAATAGTGACGGAGGTCAGGCCACTGCAACCACAGAAGGCGTAGTTACCGATGCTGGTCACCGAGTTGGGGATTGCAAGATTTGTAAGGGGACTGCCATTGATGTTCAATGAATGGCTATAGATGGTTGGATTGGAGTTTGAATTGTCGAACAATATATTACACCATTGTTCGATAGTTCCAGTGTAGTTTACCGTGGTCAGCCCGCTGCAACCAGAGAAAGCACTATTGCCAATACTGGTAACGTAGTTTC
Source organism: uncultured Bacteroidales bacterium (assembly GCA_946183915.1). Taxonomy (GTDB): domain Bacteria; phylum Bacteroidota; class Bacteroidia; order Bacteroidales; family P3; genus Colimorpha. The sequence continues at coordinate 6,872 of CAMHDJ010000007.1, forward strand.
CAATAGTGACGGAGGTCAGCCCGCTGCAACCAGAGAAAGCACTATTGCCAATACTGGTAACGTAGTTTCCAATAGTGACGGAGGTCAGCCCACTGCAATTATGGAAGGCAAATTTTTCGATCCTAGCCACACAATAAACGTCTCCTTCATTATCTTCTACACTATTGGGAATAACAAGATCCCCTGTAGGCTTTGTAAAAACACTCCAATCATCAACATGATAAGTATTGGTGCCCGGAGCGACAACTACAACTAATCCTGGGTAGTCGTCCATATATCTATAGTACAATGTTTGCCCAGAAGGTGCAACAACTGAAAAATCATATGAGGCAAATGCCGCTTGACTGAATACTAATGCGGCAAACAAAAGTAATACTTGCTTTTTCATGTCGATAAGGTGTTGTGCTATTTTTTAATTGGATTGTTGAAATCAGAGTATGGATGGTCTTCTCTGTAGTTGTTTCGTTCCAGCTCTCTATTTCTTTCTTCGTCATTCAGAATTTCACGTTGCTTTTGCCTTTTGATTTCTTCCAAGTTGTGGCTGATTTCTATTAGCTCGGAAAGTTCTGCTTGGGAAATGTGAATGGTTTTGTTCGTGTGGAGAGTTATGAACACATCGTTGTTACCGTTCCTCTCTAAGACATTCCTTTTCATCTTTTCCAGATACTCCTTTTTCTTTTTGGGGTCTTGTTCTGTCACATACAGAGCCAAAAGTTCATCGAATTCTTCTGCCGTTGCCATATCTTTACTTTTTTGTTCTCGGCTCGGAGAGGTTTAACTAATACGAAGAAAGTGGAGCCATCCATTTCCCTAATCTCAGACGTAGGGCTTGGACTCCCTTTTGTTTGGTACAAAGAAGATAAGGTCTGCTGATGTAACTCCACTTGGTGTATTTCGTTGGAATACGAATACAACACAAGTGAGAAATCATTTGCCTTATTCCGTCTTTGTACCTTCGTGAAGTGTCCAAGTTCACGTCTGCGGAATAGAGAAAATGCGCTTTCTCTCAGTAAACCTTTCCTGGCGGTTTACGGGTGCAAATATATAAATTTTATTTTATTTGACAAAATTTCGCGAACAAATTTCTGAAACACATCCATCTAAATAACTGTCATATAGAGTAGTTACAGAACCAAACCATAAACTTCATCAGATTGGAAATCCACGACTAAAGACTCTATTTTTTCTCTAATTCTTCAAGAAATGTATTCAAAAATAGTTCAAAAAAAAAGAAGACCTTGGCGGTCTTCTTTTTTTTGTTTTTCTCACTTGTCGTCGGGTTGGAGGAAGGCGTAGCGGACGATGTTGGAGCCCATGCGGAGGGCCTTCTGGCGGGTGGCCTGACTGTCGTTGTGCACGTCGGGATCCTCCCATCCGTCGCCCAGGTCGCACTCCCAGGTGAAGAAGCAGACCAGACGGCCCTCCCAGATAAGACCGTAGCCCTTCGGCGGCAGGTTGTCATGCTCGTGGATCTTCGGCAGGCCGTTGGGGAAGTCGTAGCGCTGATGGTAGATCGGGTGGCTGAAGGGAAGCTCGACGAATTCCAGCTCCGGAAAGACTTTCTTCATCTGCGGCACCACAAACTCGCGCAAGCCGTAGTTGTCGTCGATGTGCAGGAAGCCGCCACCGATCAGGTAATCCCTGAGGTTCTGCGCCTCGCGGTCGCTGAACTGCACGTTTCCGTGGCCCGTCATGTGGACAAAGGGGTAGTTGAACAGCTCAGCACTGCCCACATCGACCGTGGCAGGCTGCGGGTTGAGGCCCATCTGCTGATCCTGATTGCAGAAGGCTATCAGGTTCTTGAGCGACGTAGGGTTGGCGTACCAGTCGCCCCCACCGCCATACTTGAGCAGGGCGATCTGGGTTTGGGCACACAGCGGCCCGGCCAGGCCGCCGAGGAGAATCAGTATGTTAAGTATCTTATTCATCGGTTGTTGACATAGTTGTATGCCGCCACGGCATAGAGTGCCGCCGTCTCGGTGCGCAGACGGGCCGTGCCGAAGCTGACCGCCCGGAAGCCGCAGCCCATGGCCTGCTCGATCTCCTGGCGCGAGAAGTCGCCCTCCGGCCCGATGAGCACCACCGTCTCGCGCCCCTGTTCCAGCACCTCGCCCAGGGCCACGCGCGGCTGATCGTCCTCGCAATGGGCTATGAAGCGCTGGGCGGAGGGCTGATCGGGCAGCGCCGCGAGCCAGTCGCTGAGCTTCACGGCGGGCCGGATGGCGGGCAACCAGCAGCGGAGACTCTGCTTCATGGCGCTGACGGCCAGCTTCTCCAGCCGGTCGGTCTTCAGGAACGACCGCTCGGAGTGGTCGCACTGCAGCAGGGTGATCTCCCCCACCCCCATCTCGACGGCCTTCTCCACCAGCCACTCCATGCGCGAGGGGTTCTTGGTGGGCGCCACGGCCAGGTGGAGAGTGGGTAGTGGAGAGTGGGTAGTGGGTAGCGAACCGACGCTCTCCACCACACAGGCGCGGTCGTCGGCCGTAACGATGCGGCAGTCATACAGATGGCCGCAGCCGTCGGTGACGCTGAGCCCGTCGCCCTCGTGCAGGCGCAACACGCGCACCGCGTGGCGGCTCTCTTCGGCGTCGAGGGTGCAGATGCCGGGCGCCATTTCGGGACAATAGAACAGATTATTCATTCCTCTTGTTTCATTTCCACCGTGAACTTGACGGCATTTTTGGGTGTAAACTCGTGGGTGCTGAGCCTGATCGGTATCTTCACCGGCGCGCCGTTGGGGCGGATGGTCCGGATGCCCTTCAGCTCCACCTGGCTGATGTAGCCGATCTCGCGGCGGAGATCCTTCAGGTTGTCGTGGGGGTCGTAGGCGTAGAGGGCGCCGACCGTCCAGGGCACGATGACGTCCAGCCCGTCCACGCGCAGGTTGGGCCAGCACTTCTCGCGCAGCTCGGGCCGCGGGTTTTCGGCCGTGTCCTGCAGGTTGACGCGCACGATGTAGTGGTAGCGCGGCGTGAGCTCGAAGGTGCAATGGCGGATCTCGATGTCGAACGGCGTGTAGGCGTTGTAGCTCGAGCGCACCCGCACGGGGATGTAGTTCTTGAAGTAGCAATGCTCGAACACCGCCTTGCCGTAGAACGAGGTGTAGAGCGTCTGGCGCCCCTCGAGGGTGCACTCGCGCAGCGTGGCGTCGCGGCCGTAGCAGTGGATGTCGAAGCGGTCCACCTGGCAGTGCGAGAGGAGGGTCTTGCTGAGGTTGTTCGTGCCGAAGACGCCCCAGTTGCCCCAGGCGTCGACGTACTCGAAGCGACTGTCGTAGAGATTGTTGAGCGAGAAAGCGTAGCCATACACGTCCGGACGCCCCTTGCCGGAGTAGGTGCCCTCCACGCGGATGTCGCGCAGGGTGACGCGTGCGCTGTGGGTGATCGAGAAGATGCCGTCGGCAATCATCTTGCTCTTGGGCGTGGTGACGCGCACATGCTCCACCAGCACGTTGTACTGCCCGCTGACGGCGATCAGGTTGGTGCGGTAGGAGCAGCCCGGGGTGCGGTGCATCGTCAGGTTGCGAAACACCTTCTGCGCCGTGTCGACCTCGACGTATGAGGCCTTGAGGCGCGTGGAGTCGCTGTTCCACGGCATGACGGGCGCATTCAGTCCCAGCCCGTCGTGCACCACCAGCAGGTCGTTCCGGTACTGCATGTAGCCGAAGCCGCGCCGCTCGGTCCAGGGGTGCTGGTCGTTGAGAATCAGCAGGTGCCATCCGGAGGCCAGCTCGGGCACGGCCCGGTAGTCGAGGCCGTCGACCACCTCCTTGTCCAGCGCCAGCGGCATGGCCGCCTGCACCATCGAGAAGAGGGCCCCGTGGTGTGCATGGTTGGTCACGTAGATCACCAGCCCGCCGAAGTCGGTCTGCGGCCCCAGGGGGATGGACTGCCAGCTGGGCGGCAGCTCGAGGTGCAGGGTGTCGATGCCGCTGTAGTCCACCGGCACGCCGCGCCGCAAGGCCTCGCAGTGGGCGTTGTAGAGGGCGAAGTAGCGCCCCATGCCGCTCGCGGCCTCCAGCAGGCCGTAGTCGGCGGGCCTCACCGCCGCCCCTTCGGCCAGAGCCATGGCCGAAAAACACACCATAAACAATACTGCCGCTATCCGTTTCATAGCTGATTCATCTCCTTTTCCGCCCCGGCCGGCGACAGCGTCGGCGAGGCCGTGATCATGCCCGACGCCACCACCAGGTGGGCGTCGCGGTCGTAGAGGGTGGCATACTGGCCGGCGGCGATGCCGTGGATGGGCTCCTCGCTCTCGATGCACACCTGCCCGTCGGCCGTGCGGCGAAGCACACCGCGGTGGAACTCAGGCGTGTGGCGTATCTTGAAGGTGACCTCGACGCGCTCGAAGTCGCCCCAGAGGTCGGCGCTCAGGTAGTGGAAGCCCGCCAGCGGGATCAGGCGCCCGTAGGCCGTCGCCGGGTCGTAGCCCTGGCTGACGTAGAGCACGTTGGCCTCGATGTCCTTCTGCACCACAAACCAGGGGCCGCCGCTGAGGTAGAGCCCCTTGCGCTGCCCGATGGTGTGGAACCAGTAGCCGCGGTGGGTGCCCAGCACGCGGCCCGTCTCCAGCTCCACGATCTTGCCCTCGCGCTCGCCCAGGTAGCGGCGCAGGAAGTCGTTGTAGTTGATCTTGCCCAGGAAGCAGATGCCCTGCGAGTCCTTGCGGTCGGCGCTTGGCAGCTTGGCCTGGTGGGCGATGGCGCGCACCTCCTCCTTCATCAGGTGCCCGATGGGGAACATCAGGCGGCGAATCTGGTCGTAGTCGAGCTGCGACAGGAAGTCGGTCTGGTCCTTCACCGGATCCAGAGCCGTGGCCAGAAACTGCCTCACCCCCGGCCCCTCTCCTGGGAGGAGAGGGGAGCAGTTACCCCCGCTCTCCGCACTCCGGTCTCCACTTTCCACTCTCCACTCTCCGCTTTCCACGTTCCACTTTCCACGTTCCACTCTCGCATAGTGGCCCGTGGCGATGCGGTCGTAGTCCTTGCCGCGGCGGTCGACGAAGGCGCCGAACTTGATCAGCTTGTTGCACATCACGTCCGGGTTGGGCGTCAGGCCGCGGCGCACGGTGTCGATCGTGTAGCTCACCACCCGCTCCCAGTACTCCTGGTGCAGGTTCACCTCCTCGAAGCGGCAGCCGTAGTGCCGCGCCAGCCACTGCGTGATCTCTATGTCCTCCTCGGCCGGGCAGTCGATGTAGCCCTCCTCGTCCTCCATCCCTATACGTATATAATAGATATCGGGCGTGATGCCCTGCTCCTTCAGCAGATGCACCACCACCGAGCTGTCCACGCCACCCGACACCAAAGCTGCAACTTTCATACCGTCGTCAAAACAATGATTACCCCCATGTAACGCACCGCCCCCCCGATTTATTGCCCCGCCGCGCGGAAATCTTGCCTGCGGCCGCCCCACGGCCACCCCACGAGCACCCCCTGGCCACCCCCTGCCCCCACCCCTAACCCCCTGTCGCCCACTCATAAGGCTCCACCATCTCTTACTCATCGACTACTCTCCGCCTTATCTACGATTTATCAAAATTTAATCGAGTAGGCAATAAATAGGCGAAGAGTACGTTATGACATGTAGTAAATAACTCGTAAATAGCTCATCATCATGGCAAAACAGCATGGCAGTTACCTTGTGGGCTTCAGCGGACGGCTGGGGCCGGCGATCGGATACATGTGGAACGGGCGCTGGTGTCTGCGCTCGCGGCCGGCGCACGTACACAACCCCCGCAGCGCCGCGCAGGTGGCCCACCGCACCCTCTTCAAGGCCGAGGTGCAGCTGGCGGCGCGGCTGCGCTGGGCGCTGACCACGACGCTCACGGCCCAGGCCCGCGCCGCGGGCATGACGGCCTTCAACCTCTTCGTCAGCATGAACCAGCCATGCTTCGCGCTGGCCGACAGCGAGTTCTGTGTGGACTGGGAGCATCTGCAGCTGAGCCTGGGGCCGGTGGCGCCGGTGGCCCTGACGGCGGCGGCGCGCACTGCCGACAACCGGCTGAGCGTCAGCTTCGAGCGCAATCCCCTGGGGGTCGCCTGCCGCAGCCACGACCTGGTGTACCTCTACGTCTACTGCCCCGAGGCGGACGAAGGCTGCCTGGCGGCGCCGGTCTACCGGCGGGCGCAACGCGTCGAGGTGCTGCTGCCCGACGCCATGCAGGGGCGCGAGGTGGTGCTGTACGCCATGGTGCAGGACGAGGCCGGCCGCTGGAGCCCCACGGCCTGGGGCGGCGCGCTGGCGGCCGAGGGGACGCTCGCGGCCGCGCTGGCCGACGAGGACGCTCCCCTCGCCTCCCTCTCCATCGCGAGGGAGACGCCGGCACAGGGCGACGCTACCGCAAACAACACACAGTCAACCCCTTACCACAACAGCCTATCCCTCCCCGGGGTGGGGCCGGGCATGGGGGGGCCGGGCCGAGGCTGACGGCCGCGGGCAGCGCTAGCGCTGTTCGACCGGGGCGGAGGTGCGGTCGGTCTTGCTGAGCACGATGAGTGTCACAGCACTCAGGATCAGCACAATACCTATCAACAAACGAATGGAAAACGGCTCGCCGAAGACGAAGATGCCGATGAGGACCGCCGTGGTGGGCTCGAGGGCACCGAGGATGGCGGTGGGCGTGGAGCCGAGGTACTTGGCGGCGTAGACCATCATCACCAGCGCCATGATGGCGGGCACCACGGCCAGCCACGACACCCAGAGCCAGGCCCTGGGCGAGGGCGGCAGCATCAGGTGCTGGCCGCTCAGCAGGGCGAAGAGCGCCATGCCGGCGGCACAGTAGAAGAGCACGTAGAAGTTGATTTTGAACGACGACATGCGCAGTGGCGACTTGTCGACGACGATGATGTAGAGCGCATAGGTGAGCGCCGAGACGAGCACCAGCACGACGCCGACGGTGCTCAGGGCGCCGCCGGGGTCGCCCCAGTAGAGCAGCAGCACGCCCGCCAGCGCCAGGGCGATGGAGACCACCGTGGCCAGGCGTATCTTCTCCTGGAAGAAGAGGGCCATGATGGCGGCCGTCATGACCGGATAGGTGAAGAGGATGGTCGACGCCACGCCGGCAGGCATGTGGTGGAAGCTGAGGTAGAGGGTGAGCGACGAGGCGATGAAGAGCAGGCCGAGGGCGGTGAGGGTGCGGAACTCGGTGCGCGTCACGCGGAGGCTCTCTTTGCCCCGCAGCGCCTTGAAGGCCATGACGAGGGCTATCAGGACCCAAGCCAGGCCGAAGCGGTAGAAAAGAACCGAGGGCGTGTTCATGCCCTCGGCGTATAGGTTCAAGGCTCCCAGCGGGTTGGTGCCGTAGCATACGGCGGCACCCACGGCGCATACGGTGCCGATGAGTTTACGGTTGAGTGTCATTTAGTCGGCTTGATCGCGGAAATAGGGGTTTTGCACCATGCGGCCGTCGGGGCGGATGGTGGCGTTGGACGATTCGCGCACCGACGAGTTGCGACCCTCAAAGAGCATCTCGTCGCTGATTTCGCGGGTGGTCATGCTTTGCACGATGTCGGCACCGTTGGCGTTGTTGCGCAGCAAGTCGTGGATGCGGCGGATGCGCTCGGCGGCGGTGGTGACGTCGTTGTCGTTGCGGAACACGTTGACGGGGTTGGCCTTGGGCTGCGGGGCGGGCTCGGGCTGGGAGGCCACCTCCTGGCGGGGCTCGCTGACGAGGTGGATCTCGTCGACCATGACGTCAACCTCGGTCTTGAACTCTTCCGCCTGGGGTTCGCTGGCGTGGCGCGGCTTCTCGAAGACGGGGTCGTCGTCGAGGGTGAAGACGTGCTTCTCGGCCGGGGCGGACTGTTCGACGACGGGGGCCACGGGGGCCACGACGTCGACCGGAGCGGGCTCCGGACGGTGGATGATCTCCATGCCGTCGGGGTCTTCGACCTTGGCGACGGGCTGCTCGACGGCGGCCTTGGGCTGCTCCTCGGGCAGGACGAAGGTCTTGGGCTCCTCGGGAAGGATCTTGCCCTTCTCGAAACCGGTGGCGATGAGGATCACCTTCAGCTCGTCGCCGAGGCTCTCGTCGGGGCCGGCGCCCCAGATGATGTCGGCGGTGCCGTCGGTCTTGTCGAGCACATAGTCGGTGATTTCGGCCTGCTCGTCCATGGTCATCTCGTGCTCGGTGGAGTAGGTGAAGTAGAGCAACACGTTCTTGGCGCCGCTGATGTCGCTGTCGTCGAGGAGGACACTGGTGGTGGCAGCCTCGATGGCGTCGTGGGCGCGGTTCTCGCCGCGGCCGCTGCCGGTGCCCATGAGGGCGGTGCCGCTGTGCTCCATGACGGTGTTGACGTCCTGGAAGTCGCGGTTGACATAGGCGTTTTCGGTGATGATCTCGGCGATGCCTTTGGCGGCGGTGAGCAGCACGTCGTCGGCCATGCCGAAGGCTTCGCTGATGCGCATGTTGCCGAAGGTGCGGAGCTTGTCGTTGTTGATGACGATGATGGAGTCGACATGCTTGCGGAGCTCCTCGATGCCGGCCTCGGCCTGCTCGCGGCGGCGCTTGCCCTCAAAGCTGAAGGGGCGCGTGACGATGGCGACGACAAGGATCTTCTTGTTCTCGTCGTTGTCGAGGTCGATGCTCTTGGCGATCTCGGCGATGACGGGGGCAGCGCCGGTGCCAGTGCCGCCGCCCATGCCGGCGGTGATGAAGAGCATCTGGGTGTTGTGGGCCAGGGCTTCGCGGATGTCGTCGGCTTTGTCCTGTGCGGCCTTGCGGGCGCGCTCGGGTTTGTTGCCGGCACCCAGGCCGAGGTCGCCCAGCGGGATCTTGTTGGGCACGGGCGAGGCGTTGAGGGCCTTCATGTCGGTGTTGCAGACGATGAAGTCGACACCCTCGATGCCGCGGTCGTACATGTGGTTGACGGCGTTGCCGCCACCGCCTCCGACACCGATCACTTTGATGTAGGACGACTGCCCTTTGGGCGAATCAAAGGTAAAAAAGGTGGAATTTGTGTTCTCTTCCATGTGCTTTTATATTTCTATCTTACTGATAAAGATGTCGTTACTTACTTTTTAACCACTACTATTGGCAACGTAAAATTACTAATAATTGCGCGAACAGGAGTCGTCTTTCTTGATTAGTTTTCAACAGTTTGCTGTGGATTTCGAATTTCACTCGTCGATACCCTCGTCGAAAACCGTCTTGAAGAAGTCGGTAAGCGCCTTGCCGAAGTCGCCCTCGCCGCGTTTCTTCTTCTTGCTCTTGGGGCTTTCGGCGGGCTGCTCGACGACCGGAGCTGCCGGTGCGGCGGGCATGTCGTCCATGTCGGCGAAGATGTCGAAGCCGCTTTTCTTCTTCACCTCCTTGGCGGGCTCGGGCTCGAGGTTCTCCTCGGCCTTCTCGAGACCGTAGAGCACCAGGCCGATACCGGTGGCATACATCGGGTGCATGAGCTCGTTGTAGTTGACGCTGTCGGGCTCGAGGTGCTCGTTGGGGATGCCGATGCGGGTGTCGGTGGCGGTGACAAGCTCGCAGAGGTCCTTAATGTTCTTCAGCTGGGCGCCGCCACCGGTGAGCACGATGCCGGCGATGAGCTTCTTGCCGAAGCCCGAAAGCTTGATCACATAGTCGATCTGCTCCATGATCATCTTGGTGCGGGCGTTGATGATACCGGCGAGGGTCTTGACGTAGATCTCGCGGGGAGCCTGGCTGCGGATGCCGGGAATGGAGATGATGTCGTTCTCGGAAACGGCCTGCACCAGGCAGGAACCGAACTTCACCTTGAGGCTCTCGGCCTGCTTGCGGAGGATGTTGCAGCCCTCGCGGATGTCGTTGGTGATGGCATTGCCGGCCAACGGGAGGACGGTGGTGTCGCGGATGATGCGGTCGTGGAAGATGGCGATGTCGGTAGTGCCGCCACCGATGTCGACCATGGCCACGCCGGCGTCGCGGTCGCTGTCGTCGAGGACAGCCTTGGCCGAGGCCACAGGCTCGAGGACCACGCCTTTGATCTTCAGACCGGCACGCGAGACGGCCAGCTTGATGTACTGAAGATTCTGCACATTGCCGGTGACCATGTGGAAGTCGGCCTTGAGCACCTTGCCGGCCACGCCCACGGGGGGCACCTCGCGGCTGAGGGCCTCGTTGTCGACATAGTACTGCTGCGGGAAGACATGGATGATCTCCTCGCCGGGTTCGAGCATGGTGTTGTACTGGTCGTTGGTCAGATGGTCGACGTCCTCCTGCTCGATGAGCTCGTGTTCGGGCGGTATCATCACGCTGCCCTGGCTGGGACGCGACTTGATGTGCTGGCCGGCGATGCCGACCCACACCTCGTCGATGTCGACGTTGGCCTGCTCGGCGGCCTCGTCGACAGCGCGGCGAATGGCCTCGGAGGCATCTTTCACATTCTTGACCACCCCGTGTTCGACGCCGGTTGACTCGGTCTTGCCGAAGCCGAGGATTTTCACTCGTTCATTCTCGCCACGAACACCCACGAAGCATGCGATCTTGGTGGTGCCGATGTCGAGACCTACAATGATTTCAGTTCCCATAATGTCTGTTGTTTATTTTGTTTCGTTTCTTTTCGTACAAACCACCTGATCGCGGTACTTGAGGCTGATGCGCGAGTAGGTGTCCCAGCCGGCGCGCGGCATGCCCTTCCGGTAGAAGGAGAGCAAATTGGCAAACTTCTCCTCGAGGTTGTCGGCGTCGCCCAGCTCCACGACGTGGTTGCCCAGCTTGGGCACCATGAGCAGGTCGCCGTCGCGCTCGACGTACAGTTGGTCGATCAGGTCGCCATACTTGCTCTCGCTGTCGAGGAAGCAGGCCACACGCCAGAGGTCGGCCAGCTGGCGGTTGCCCGCCGCCGTGGCGGCAACGGTCCAGAGGCTGTCGGCCGGTACCGGCATGCGGAAGTCGCCCCCGGCCACCAGCACGTCGCACGAGCCGAGGTTCGAGGCGGGCATCAGGCAGCCTTCGGCGTCGAGGTAGAACTCGCGGCCCGCGTAGTAGAGGCGCACGATGGGGCGACGCTGTTTGGCACGCACCACCACCTGGCCGCTGACGCTGACCGAGGCGCTGACATCGCTGAGGTATGGCACCCGGGAGGCGGCCTGCACCACGGCATCGCGGTCGACCCCACCCACCGAGTGCTGCAGCAACGCCGGCACGGCGGCCAGGATGCTGTCGCGCACCGTCTGGTCGTCGACCAGCGGAGGGGTCTTGCCATAGCGGATGTTCACCTCGATCCCCCGCACCGCCGAGCGCGAGCGACTGACGTTGGCCACCACCACGAGCACCGCCAGCACGACGGCTCCCAGAAGGATCAGTAGTATTTTGACAGGGCGTTTCATAGCACTTGTTCTCTTAATACCGTTTCGAGACGCGGCACAAGCCGGTCGATATCGCCCGCGCCGAGGGTGACCACTACATCGGGACAGAGGGCGGGCACCAGCTCGAGCACCTGGTCGGGGGTGCAGAGGTACTTCGACATGGAGTCGACCTTGCGGAGCACCATGCTCGACGTGACGCCCAGGATGGGCTTCTCGCGGGCCGGATAGATGGGCATCATGATGAGCTCGTCGAGGGTGCCCAGCACCTCGGCAAACTGGTCGGCCAGGTCGCGCGTGCGGCTGTAGAGGTGGGGTTGGAAGATACCCACGACACGCTTGCCCGGGTAGAGGTAGCGGATGGATTCCAGCGTGGAGGCAATCTCACGCGGATGATGGGCATAGTCGTCGATGTAGACCAGATCCTTCTCGCGGATGCGGTAGTCGAAGCGGCGCCGCACGCCGGCAAAAGTCTTCAGGCCGTGGCGCAGCTGGAACTGGTCGAGGCCACAGCTGAGGGCCACCGCAGCGGCCGCCACGGCATTCTCCACGTTGAAGAGGGCCGTGCCGTCGAGCTCGAGATCGAAGAGGACCCCGTCGGGAGTGCGCAGGTCGAAGAAGAGGTTGCCGTTATAGGTGCGCACGTTGATGGCATAGTAGTCGGCCTCGATGCCGCGGGCGGTGTAGGTAGAAATCGGGGTATGGAACTCGGGCTGGGCGGGATGATGGGGTGCCAGCGGCGAGTGCTCGTGGTCATGGTCGTGGTCGTGATGGTGGTGAGCGCCGAACTCGACGTAGGGCTCACCATCCTGACGGACGAAGATTCCCTCTTTGAAGAAGAGCTTTCCGTCAGCATCCACCTGGTTGGCAAACTGGAGGTAGGCCTCGAGCATGTGCTCGTGGTCGCCGTAGACGTCCAGATGGTCGGGGTCGGTGGCGGTGATGACCGCCATGTGGGGGTGCAGCTGCAAGAAGGAGCGGTCGTACTCGTCGGCTTCGACCACCACGAAGTCGCTCTTGTTGTCGACATGCAGGTTGCTGTCGAAGTTCTTGCTGATGCCGCCCAGGAAAGCCGAGCAGCCACAGGGGGCCTGGCTCAGGAGGTGGGCAATCATGGTGCTCGTGGTGGTCTTGCCGTGGCTTCCGGCCACAGCGATGCAGCGTTTGCCACGGGTCAGTTCGCCCAACACCTGCGAGCGCTTCTCCATGCGCACGCCGCGACGCAGCAGTTCCTGCATCTCGCCGAGCTCGGCCGGCACGGCGGGGGTGTAGACCACCAGGTCGATAGCCTCGGGCAGCAGGTCGGGCCGGTCGTCGTAGTGCACGGCAATCCCCTCGGCCTCCAGCTCGGCCGTCAGCGCACTCGGCGTGCGGTCATAGCCGCTCACCGTGTCGCCCCGCTGGTGGAAGAACCGCGCCAGCGCGCTCATCCCGATGCCTCCGATGCCTAGAAAGTAGTATCTCATAGTGGATTGTTGTCAGTTGACGGATATCAGTTTAGCAATTTGGTCCACAATCTTGTCGGCCGCGCCGCGGACAGCGAGGCGTTGCAGGGCAGCGCTCATCTGCTCGCGCTTGACGCTGTTCTCGAAGAGGTCGAGCACTTGCGGCAGGCAGTTGTGCTCGCAGTCGGCGTCGGGCACCATCAGGGCGGCCCCCTTGTCGACCAAGGCCATGGCGTTTTTCGTCTGGTGATCCTCAGCCACGTTGAGCGACGGCACCAGCACCACGGGCTTGCCGACGATGCACAGCTCCGAGATGGCGATGGCGCCGGCCCGCGACACCACCACATCGGCCGCCGCATAGGCCATGTCCATGCGCTGAATGAACTGGTGCACCTTGACCCATTCGCTCACGCCCGCCTCCTCGACGGCACGCACCGCCTCGTCGTACTGCCAGCGACCCGTCTGCCAAAGCAGTTGTATCTTGTTCTCACGGAAGAAGTGCAAGTGGTTCATCACCATCGTGTTGATGGTGCGAGCCCCCAGACTGCCACCCACCGAGAGGAGCACACGCCCCTCGGGCGCGAGGCCGAAGTGGGCACGCCCTTCGGCGCGGCCGACCGTCATGTTCTCGATGTCGGCCCGCACAGGGTTGCCGGTGAAGACAATCTTCTGCGGAGGGAAGAAGCGATCCATGCCGTCGTAGGCCACACAGATGACCTTCGCCTCGCGAGCCAGAAGCTTGTTGGTCAGGCCGGCATAGGAATTCTGCTCCTGCAGCAGCGTGGGGAAGCCCAGCTGGGCCGCCGCCTTCAGGGTGGGCTCCGAAGCGAAGCCCCCCACCCCGACCACCACGTCGGGCTGGAACTCGCGCAGGATGGCCTTCACCCGGTGGTTGCTCTGCATCATGCGGAACGGGAGCTGCAGGTTCTTCACGATATTCCGGGGGGTCAGTTTGCGCTGCAAACCCGCAATGGGCAACCCCTTGATCTCGTAGCCGGCCGCCGGCACCTTCTCCATTTCCATGCGTCCCTCGGCGCCGACAAACAGAATGTCGGCCTCGGGCCAGCGCTTCTTGATCGCGTTGGCGATGGCCACCGCCGGGAATATATGTCCACCCGATCCTCCTCCACTTACGATTGCTTTCATATCTTCAGTTTCTTTTATTGTCTATAATTCATCTTTTTTGTGCATCATCTCTGCATCCCCTCTGCATCATCTCTGCATCATGTCTGCTCTTCGGCAGCCAAAGGGCTGGGTTGAAGGGGGTCTGATGCCTGTTTGGAAACGGAGGGGTCACTGTTTTCAACTGCATAGACGTCGGCCGCCACCGACTGGATGATTCCAAGAGCCACACCCATAAACAGGTAGGCCGTACCGCCATAGCTGATAAACGGGAGCGTCTGTCCCGTCACAGGCAGCACACCTACAGCCACACTCATGTTGACCAGCGCCTGCAGGTAGATCACCGTGCCGAGGCCGGCCACGGTGAGGGCTCCGAAACGGCCTTTGCAGCGCCAGGCCAGACGAATACAGCGGAAATAGAGTATGCTGTAGAGCAGGAAGACCACGATGCCGCCCACCATACCCATCTCCTCGATGATGATGGCATAGATGAAGTCGTTGTGGGCCTGCGTCATGAGGCGGGCGTGGACCGTGTTGCCGATGCCCGCGCCGAAAACGCCTCCGCGGGCGATGGCCATACGGGCCATGTTCTCCTGCGTCAGCGCGTCGGGGTCGGGGTGCATCCAGTTGTCGATACGCTCGGCCCAGATGCCACTGCGGTGCAGCACCTCGCCGCCCTCGGCCTCGGCGCCGCTGTTGCCGCCGCGCGACATCAGAAGGAGCGCCACCATTCCCACAAAGACCACTCCCAGCAAGAGGCGCCACCAGTACTTGCGGTTGACGCCGCCGATGAGCATCATCAGATAGCACACCAGGAAGATAAGGGCCGCCATGGAGAAGTTCTCCGGCAGGATGAGGGCCACCACAATACCGACGTAGAGGAGCAGTTGGAGGAAGGTGCCCAGCTCGGCCACCTGGTCTTTCTTGATGGCCAACATGCGGGCCACGAAGACCACAAGGACAATCTTTGCGATCTCCGACGGCTGGAACTGACCGATGACGGGGATGCGGAACCAGCGGCCTCCCTGCAGCGCCAGCATCACCGCCAGCAGCACCAGCGTCAGCCAGTAGCCCAGCATGGCAAAGCGCGAGAAGAAGCGATAGTTGACCCGCGACATCAAGATGACTACCACATAGGTGGCCGCCACAATCACGAGGTGCTTCAGGAAGAGACCCGTGGGCATGGTGCCGGGTAGCGAATAGGCGTAGAGGCCGATCGAGCTGTAGACCTCGACCAGCGAGATGATGCTGAGCAGCAGGAATACCACCCAGATCGTCTTGTCTCCACGGAATGCTTTTGATATCTTCATAGTTCGTTGACTTCGCGGCGGAAAGATTCGCCCTGTTGACGGGTCGAAAGACCGTTGTAGCAAGCCGGCGAGTAGACGACCCGTACCTCGTCGTCGGTCTGGTAGCGATAGGCCTGTTGCAGGGCTTCGGCCAGGGTGGCACAACGCACGATGGTGGGGATGATTCCGCGGAAGGTGTGCTGCATGCGGTCCTCGGCGTCGCCGACCACCAAGAGCATACGCACCTTGCGCAACGCCGGAGGCACGAGGCGGCTGTAGTCGGCCGTCTGGTCGTTAGCGTCGGCAATCCAGATCAGGCCACCCTGGAGGGTCTCGAGGGTGTACCACGTGGCATTGATGGTGCGGGCAGCGGCATCGTTGATATACTCACGTCCCCGGATGCGTGCCACAAACTCGAGGCGGTAGCGGGTGTTCTCCAGGTGGTTGAAGCAGGAACGCAATCCGGCATCGCGCATGGCCTTCAGCCGTTGCACGTCGATCCCGGCCAGCCCGGTGTGTACTCTGTCGCGGCCCTGTAAGGCCATAGTTTCAATAGTCATAACGATAGGTTGATCTATGATGGGTATGTTGTTTTGTTTTTATCGCAGCTTGAGGGTCGAGAGGGTGAAGATGGCTAGCAAGATAGAGATGATGATGAACCGCATGACTACCTTCTCCTCGGCCACCCCTTTTTTCTGGTAGTGGTGATGGAGGGGAGTCATGAGGAAGGGCCGCTTCTCGACCGGCACCGGCACGCCGACAGGCAGTTTGTGCTTACGGCGATAGCGCTTGCAGCCAGTGGTCTGAATGATAACCGAGAGGTCCTCGACCAGGTAGATTCCACAAAGCAGGGGCAGCAGGAGCTCCTTGCGAATGAGAATGGCAAAGACAGCAATGATGCCGCCGATGGCCAACGAGCCCGTATCGCCCATGAAGATCTCGGCCGGATGGGTGTTGAACCAGAGGAAGCCTAGGGTGGCTCCCACAAAGGCAGAGCTGAAGATGGCCAGCTCGCCGATGTTGGGAAGGTACATAATGTTGAGGTAACCGGCCATGATGACGTTGCCGCTGACCCATGCCAAGAGAGCCAGGGCGCCACCGTTGACGGCGGCCACTCCGGTGGCAATGCCGTCGATGCCATCGGTCAGGTTGGATGCATTGCTCACAGCGGTAATGACCAATATCACCACAAGAACGAAGATCACCCAGGCATATTGCGTGGCCCACGGGCCCATCCAGCTGACGAGCCACGTGTAGTCGAACTCGTTGTTCTTGACAAAGGGTATGGTGGTCTTCAGCGGATCGGTGATGTCGGGGTGGAACGTGATGAGCAACCCCACCACCAGGCCCAGCAGCACCTGTCCCAAAACCTTGTACTTGCCCGGCAGACCGGCCTTGCCACGGGTTTTCTTCAGGTAGTCGTCCAGGAAGCCGACCAGTCCCATCCACACCGTTGTACCCAGCATGATCTGGACATAGATGTTGTCCAACTTGGCAAACAGGAGTGTAGGTATAACGATGGCCATCAGGATGAGCAGACCGCCCATGGTGGGAGTCTTGGCCTTACGGCTGGCCCCTTCGAGGCCCAACTCGGTGCGCACCTCGTCCATCATGCCCAACTTGTTCTGCATCCAGCGGATAAACGGACGTCCCAGGAGGAGCATGATGAGAAGCGACGTCACCATGCTGGCCGCCGCACGGAAGGAGATGTACTGGAATACACCCGCTCCCGGGAAATCCACCGCGCTGTTCAACCAATCAAATAGTGAATATAACATATCTATTGTATATTTCAATTAGCTAATTCCTTTTCCAGTTCCTCCACATCGTCGAAGTGGGAGCGCACTCCGTTCACCTCTTGGTACTTCTCGTGACCCTTGCCGGCCACCAGCACGATGTCGCCCTCGCGGGCCATCATGCAGGCCGTGCGGATGGCCTGACGGCGGTCGGTAATACGGACCACATGGCTGAGCTGTTCAGCGCTGAGGCCTGCTTCCATTTCGTCAAGGATGGCATCGGGGCTCTCTGTGCGGGGGTTATCGCTCGTGAGCACCACTTTGTCACTCCCCTCGACAGCAATCTTGGCCATCTCGGGCCGCTTCGTGCGGTCGCGGTCACCGCCACAACCCACCACGGTGATCAGCAGTTGGCTGGAACGGCGTATCTGGTCGATGGTCTCAATGACGTTTTGAAGGGCGTCGGGAGTGTGCGCATAGTCGACGATAGCAGTGATGCCTCGGCCACTGACATACTGGAACCGTCCCGGGGCGGCCTCGAGAAGACTCAGCAGACGCAGTGCGTCGTCGTCACCAATGCCGCTGAGGACAGCGGCAGCATAGATGGCGGTGAGGTTGTAGGCATTGAAGCGCCCCACCAGACGGCACCACAGCTCGCGGCCGTTGATGGAGAGATGCATTCCTTCGAAAGTGTCCTCAATCACCCGGCAGTGGTAGTCGGCCTGGTGTTGCAGACCGTAGGTGTACACCTTGGCCTGCGTGTTCTGTACCATCACCCGGCCGTTCTTGTCATCCACATTGACCAGTGCCCAGGCGTCCTTGGGCAGCGAATCGAAGAATCCCTTTTTGGCAGCAATGTAGTTTGCCATCGTCTTGTGGAAATCCAAGTGGTCATGGGTGATGTTGCTGAAGATGGCACCCGCAAAACGTACCCCTGCGATACGGTGCTGCACCACGGCATGGCTACTGACCTCCATGAAAGCATACTGGCAACCAGCGTCAACCATGCGGCGAAGCAACTGGTTTAACTCCAGCGCATCAGGGGTAGTATGTCCCGTGGCAAGCTCCTCCTCGTCGATTTTATTGACGATGGTCGAGACCAGTCCCACATGATAGCCCATCATGCGGAACATACGGTGCAGCAGCGTGACGGTGGTCGTCTTGCCATTGGTTCCGGTGATGCCGACCAACTTCAGCTGTTCCGACGGGTGTCCATAGTAGTTGGCGGCCATCAGTCCCAGTGCACGACTGCTGTCCGGCACCTTGACATAACTGACACCGTCGGTTGTCGATGCGGGTAATTCTTCACACACAATGGCCACAGCCCCACTCTCGATGGCTCCACCAATGAAGGTGTGCCCGTCGACCTTGGTGCCACGCTGGGCCACAAAGAGGGTTCCTTTGCCCACACGGCGCGAATCGAACTGAAGATCGTTCACTTCCACATCGGTCGGGCCACTCACTTCGGCCTCTATTCCTTTTATTATATCTCTCAGTTTCATGTCGTCTTCTGTTATTTCATTGTCAATACCACCACACTTCCTTTCTTGGCGGCCACACCTGCCTGGGGCTGTTGTGCCGCTACCTTGCCGTATCCGTTGACGCGAGCACGGTAGCCCATCGCCTCCAGCATTCCCACAGCGTCTTTGGCTGTCATTCCCTGGCAGTTAGGCACCTGTCCTTCGGTCGGGACGTATGGCACATAGCGGCCGGGGACACTGTCGTTGCCCTCACGGAAGACCACCCAGCGGCTGGCCGAATCGGACGAGGGTAGCAGCTGGCGCAACATCCTGTACAGGCGGCGCATCTCGCTCTGGTCGCCACGAGCCACCACCGGTCGCTGCTCCGCCTTGGTACTGTCGAGCTCCAGTTGGGGCCATACCGAACGCACCGCGCCGTCACTCAGGCGCTTGTCCACAGCCACCACACAATCGGAGATCGCCTTGAAGACCTCGGCTGCCTGTCGGCCATAGTAGGGAATGTCCTCCAACACCACCAGGCAGGTGTAGCGGGGATTCTCCGACGGGAAGAAGCCGCAGAAGGAGGCATTGTAGCGGCGCACATTGGCATAGCTGTGAACAGCCGTACCCGTCTTGCCGGCGATGCCGTAGGTATTGTTCTTGATGTTGTTACCCGTACCGTGTTCCACCACCCCTTCGAGCATGGATCGCATCAGCATGGCACTCTCCCGACTGCACATGCGCGGGTTGAGCACCACCGGACGCGTCTCCACCAGCCTGTCGCCATGCATCACCCCCTTGCAGAACAGGGGCTTCACCATGCGGCCCCCGGCGCCCAGTCCGTTGTAGAACGTGATGAGCTGCAGGGCCGAGATTCGGGTGGAGTAGCCGTAGCAGAAGTTGAGAAAGTCGCGGTTCGAGGCGTGGAGGTCATTAATATATGTATTATATTCTTTAGCCTTCACATCGGGATTGAGTTTGCCGTAGGGGAACATCCGCTCCACCAGCTGGCGCAGCGTGTCGCGCCGGTCGGCGTAGAGCTGCCAGCCCAGATCGCTCATACCCACGTTGGACGACTGTTCGATCACCTCGCGCACGCTCAGCGAGTCACGCCCCTTGAGGGTATGGTCGTCCTTGATCTCGCCATACTTGCCCCCGAAGTTCTTGTATCCCGCCTTGAGTTGCATAGCGGTGTCGATCTTGACGCCCGGATCGTTGAGCATTGCCGTGAGGATGACCGTCTTGAAGGTGGAGCCAGGCTCGTAGACGTCGCTGACCGCCACGTTGCGGTCGCGCACCTCCAGGTAGTCGTGCACCGACGTGTCGACGGCCAGGTTGGCGCAGGCCAGAACATAGCCCGTCTGCATCTCCATCAGGATGGCACAGCCTGCCTGCCCGCCAAAGCGGCGCAAGGCACCGCGCAACGAACTCTCTGCGATGTCCTGGTAGCGGGTATCGATGGTCGACACGATGTCGCGCCCGTCCACTTTGGCCTGCAGCACGATGGTGTCCACACGGTCCTGGTCGGTGCGTTGCGGCACCTCGCGGCGGCCATGCTGCTGGTCGGGAAGCCAGATACCCTTGGTCAGGCGGCGGCGACGGTAGGTGCCGTCCTGGCCTCGCAGGATGCTGTCGTAGGCTCCTTCCAGGCCGGTGTAGGTGTCGGCGTCGCGCTGGTTCTGGAATCCGATGGTGTTCTTGGCCATGTTGCCATAGATGTGGGCACGCTCCTGGCGGATGACGCTCTGCCCGTCGACCTCGCGCACCACGCCGCGCTTCCAGCCCGGAAGACGCATCACCTCGAGCCACACCGAGTAGGGCACGTGGCGCTCGACCAGGAAGCAGCGGCGGGGTTTCTCCTTGCTGCGCTCGGCGATCAGGCGGTCGCGGTAGTAGAGGGCGTCGTGCTGAGGCATCGCATCGGCCAGCATCACGCACATGCTGTCGAGGTAGAGGTAGAAGTTGGAGTCGGTGATGGGGCCACTCTCCACGGGGCGTCCCTTGCGGTCGTACTTCGGGTGGCCGTGTTCGTCGAGTTCCACCCGGTTGAAGAGATCCAGATAGAGGTCGCACTCGGTGACCGTCGTGGCCAGAATCTTGCCGTCGCTCGAGTAGATGACGCCGCGCCGGGCGGGATCGGTGCGCACATCGGCCTCGCGTTTCTCGCCGCGGGCGCGCCACTCGTCGCCGTGCACCCACTGTATGTTGATGATACTCGCCACGATGGCCACACCCACCCCCAGCGTCAGCAGCAGGTAGAGCGCCGTCATGCCGCGCGTCATCCGTTTGTTATTATCTTTATTTTTATTATTGTCGCTCATAGCTCTTGTCTCTTTACTCATAGTTCATACGGCGGGCCGCTGGTGATGCCGACACCGGTTCCCTTGAGGTCCTCGGCAATCTGCGAGATCTTGACGCTCTGCTGGTATTGCTTCTGCATCTGGATCCGGTGCTCGCGCAGGTAGTTGATGCGCTCCTCGGTGGCCGCCTTCTCGCGGCTGAGATTCTCCACGCGGTAGCGGTTGCCGACGATGAGCAGCAGGTAGAGGAGACACAGCAGCACCAGCGGTATCTGCTTGAGGACCACACGCGCGCTGAGGGCATCGCCACCCAGCACACGACCCAGGCCACGGGCGGCCTTGGCGCTGCGCCGGGGGGTGCGGGGCGCTGCCGCAGCGGCCGGCGACGGCGACGCCGCCTCCACCTGCGGACGCGGCTCCTCGAGGCCTTCTTCGACCACTTTATCCCTGAACTTGTTTCCCATCTTTATCTTTAAACTTTAATCCTTCATCTTTAATCCTTTAACCTTCTCATCCCCACCCTCAGGCGAGCGCTGCGGGCGCGGCTGTTGACAGCCACCTCCTCGTCGCTGGCCTGCACGGCCCCGCGACTCACCATCTGCATCGTCGACAGGGGGTTGCCGTAGAAGTCTTTTTCCACCCGCCCCTCGAAGTTGCCCGTCTTCATGAAGTTCTTTACCAGGCGGTCTTCGAGCGAGTGGTAGCTGATCACCACCAGGCGTCCCTCGGGGGTCAGCAGCTCGGCGGCCTGCTCGAGCATGGCTTTCAGGGCCTCCAGCTCGCCGTTCACCTCGATGCGGAGGGCCTGGAACAGCATGGCCAGGTACTTGTTCTCCATGCCTCGGGGCAGGTGGCGGCCGACGGCGTCGCGCAGCTGGCCCGTGGTGTCGATCGAGGCCAGGGCGCGGGCCTTCACGATAGCGCGGGCCATCTGGCGCGCATTGGGCAGCTCGCCGTAGAGGTGCAGCAGGCGTGCGAGCTCCTCTTCGTCGAGGCTGTTCACCAGGTCGCGGGCCGACACGGGCGACTGGCGGTCCATCCGCATGTCCAGCTCGCCGTCCAGGCGCGTGGAGAAGCCCCGCTCGGCGGTGTCGAACTGGTGGCTGCTCACCCCCAGGTCGGCCAGCACCCCGTCGACCTGCCGCACGCCGTGCAGCCGCAGAAACGACTTCAGGTACCTGAAATTCTCGCCGATGAACGTGAACTCGGCCTCGCTCTCGCAGCTCTCCGCTCTCCACTCGCCGCTCTCCACGCGGCGGGCGGCGTCGGGATCCTGGTCGAAGGCATAGAGGCGGCCGCCGCGTCCCAGCAGCTCCAGGATGGCACGCGAATGGCCGCCGCCGCCGAAGGTCACGTCGACATAGGTGCCTTCGGGGCGGATCTGCAATCCGTCAATCGCTTCGGTGAGCATCACCGGCCTGTGGTAGTCATTGTTCGTCATCGTGCAACCGTCCCAGCAGCTCCTCCGCCCGCACAGCGAAGTCGCCTGATTTAGCGTTCATTTCGTCGTAGGTCTTGCGGTCCCAGAGCTCGATGAACTTGCCGGTCGATTGCAGCACTACCTCCTTGGCCCCCGCCACCAGGGCCTTCTGCTCGGCAGGCACCAGCAGGCGGTCGTTCGAGTCGAGCTCGATGATGTTGCCTTCGGTGAGCTTGCGCAGCAGTTCGCGGTCCTCGCGGCGGTAAGGATTCAGTCTGTCTTGGAGTTTTTCCACTTCCTCCCTGAAACTGGCATAGGTCCACAGCTCCAAACACTCGGCATAGATACTCTGGCGGATCACAAAGCGCCCGTCCTCGCTCTCCAACTGCCTCTTCAGGGCAATCGGGAACTTGAAACGGCCGTTCGAATCGACCTTACAGTACTCTTTTCCAAGTATTAACGCCATTTTTACCTACTTTTTTCAGGTTGTAAAATTACGAAGAAAAACCCAATTTTTGACAAAAATTTCCTTTTTTTGTTTTTTTTAACCAATTTTTGTTGTTCATAACCCATAACGCAATTCGCAGAAAAAAGTTTCATCCGACGGGGAATTTATTTTTCAAACCAACACTACAAGCCTTGTTATCAGCAGAATACACATCATCTTTTAACACTTCGAAAGCATCATTTCGAGGGCCCGGAAGGGGGTGCGGGCGGGTGTTGAAAACTTTTGCCTCCGGTCGACTTGGCTCAAAAGCCACTCCCAGACCGCATTTCGGAGGCTGGATGCCTGGATGATGCCTAGTTGATGCCTAGTTGATGCCTAGTTGATGCCTGGTTGATGCCTGGATGATGCCTGCCAGGATGCAGAGATGATGCAGAGATGATGCAGAGGGGATGCAGGGAGGATGCAGGGAGGATGGATGGAAGATATTATTTCGCACGGGACACAATAATACATCGCGCGCGACGTTAACGAGGTGAAAACATGAAACATTGCGCCATACCGATGCTGGTGCTGCTGGCACTGCTGGCCATCCCCCTGGCGGGACGGGCCCAGAGCCCTTATGCGATGACCAACATGGCGCGCGACTTCTGGGTGATGTTCCTGCCCAACACGGGCGGCACTCTCATGAGTCCGTTCGACGAGTGCTCGCTGGTCATCACGGGTCCCGACGACGCACGGGTGACGGTGACGAGCGGCGAGGACTCGGTGGCGATCGACTTCAGCGGCGGAGACCTCCTGAACCACCTCTGCGGCACCAACGAAGCGGTGCGGGGCCGGGCCTACCACGTCACCGCGACGGCCGACATCGCCCTCTATGCCCGCAACGCCACCAGCGGCAGCCACGACGTGGCGATGATCATACCCACGTTTTGCCTCGGCACCAAGTACATAGCCCAGTCGGCCGCCGCCTCCCAGGGCGACACCGAGATGCTGGGCATCATAGCCACCGAGGACAGCACGGTGGTCACCGTGCATCTGGTCAATCCCAACGGCGTGCCCATCCCGCCTGACGACATCGACGCCCCGGCCGACGGCCGGCTGCACATACCCCTACAGCGGGGCGAAGCCTACATCGTCGGCACCCAGCAGCACCGCACCTTCGGCGCCTTCAGCGGCATGGAGGTCACCTCCAACGGGCGCCCCTTCGCCCTCTTCCAGGGCAACGGCGCGGCCCATGTGCCGACGGCCGACGAGTACCACGGCGGCCACCTCTACGAGCAGGCCGTCCCCTACAGCCAGTGGGGGCAGCTGCACCTGGTGGGGTGCGTCGGCGAGCAACAGAGCATCTACTACCTGATGACCTCGGCCGACGACGGCAACATGATCTTTTTCAACGCCTCGTCGCCCAACGGCCCCACAGGGCCGGTGATGGACCGGCTCCGCTCGCAGACCTACCAGATGCACCCCCACCCCTACAACGCCGCTTCGATTGCCACCACGGGCCGCATGGGCTTCACCCTGCTGCTGACCAGCTACGGCGCCAGCGGCTTCTGCGGAGGCCCCTCGTCGGTGATGCTGCCGTCGGTGGAGCACGGCGTGCAGCGCGCCTGGTTCACGGCCCAGATGTTCGACCCCTATCAGGAGAACCACCTCGTCATCTTCTGCGACACAGCCCTCGTCCACGGCCTGCGGCTGGACGGGGTGCCCATCAACGACAGCAGCACGTGGGACTACCTGCGCGTGCAGGCCTACCGCACCACCGTCGGCATCGGCGCCCACCGCCTGGAGGCGGACAGCGGCACCTTCGTGGCCTTCCTCTACGGCCTGCGCGACGGCTACATCGACAGCTACGCCAACCCCGTCGGCATGGCCCTCGACCCCTACCCGCGCGACACCCTGGTGCGCACGGATACCACCTGCCGCTACGAGGCCTACCGCTGGGGCCCCTTCCACTGGGAGGAGGGCGCGCTGGCCGACACCGGCACCCTCCACCTGGAGCGCAAGGTCTACGACCCCGACACGGTGCACCTCTACCGCCTCACACTCTGTGTGTTGCCCGCCTACCGCAGCGAGGAGCGCTACACCCTGGTGCCGGGCGACACGCTGGCCATCGCCGACACGGTGCTCGCCACCCCGGGCACCTACACCTTCCGCTACCCCACCATCACCGGCTGCGACTCGGTGCTCACCGTGGTGATCGACCACTGCACCGCCCCGGAGCCCTGCCTCGAGGTGAGCCGACCCTTCGTCGACTTCGACTACCCGGTGGTGACCTTCAGCGACCGCACCCCCGGCGACCACAGCGTCGAGTGGCGCTTCAGCGACGGCGAAGTCTATCGCAGCGCCTCCGTCAGGCGCCAGCTGCACCACCCACTGCCCGACACGCTGGGGGTGACCCTGCGCGTCTGCGACAGCGTGGGCTGCTGCGCCGACACCCTCGTCCGGCTGCCCTCGCGGGTGCGCTCGGCGTGGTTCCCCGACGTCTTCACCCCCGGCGAGGCCGACAACCGCAGCTTCGGCTGCCTCACCACCGTCGACGCCGACCGCTACAGCCTCGACATCTACGACCGCCACGGCCAGCGCGTCTTCAGCACCGACCGCGTCGGCGACCGCTGGGACGGCACCCGCGACGGCCGCCCCTGCCCCCAGGGGGCCTACGTCTACCATTGGTTCATCGCCGACGCCTACGGCTTCCGCCAGAGCGGCACCGGCACGGTAACACTGCTGCGATAAAAAACATTTGCCCACGTGAGTAAAAAATCGTATCTTTGCATCATGAAACACATGGCGATATACCTGCTGCTGACGCTGACGGCCTCGGTCACGATACAGGCCCAGACCGCCACAATGTGCCACACCATGACCAACCGTGGTAACGATTTCTGGTTCATGTTTCTGTACAACATGAACATCTACAGCGATACGTGGGAAAGCCATCGCCAACTGATTGTATCTGGCGACCAAAGTGCCACGATCAATATTGTGGGACCTTCCGTTAACGAGAGCTTCAATCTCACTGGAAATAGTTACAATGACCAGCATGAATACGGGAACAACCAACTGATTGTTGCCACCCCCTATAATGGCGGCTACCACTTGACATCGTCGAATGACATTTATGCCTATACCCGCAACTACGTCTCCGGCACACACGACATCGCCACACTATTGCCAAGCTCGGCCCTGGACACCATTTACATTGTACAAGATTTCCCTTCACAGCAGTACGGCGGCGAAGTTGGATTTGTCGCCACCGAGGACAACACCGTACTCTCCATGACCGTCCCCTGCAACATCAGCGGGACAACCATCACCGCTGGCACAACATTGAACCCAGTGCTGCAACAGGGACAGGCTTATCTGCTGCTAGGTGTCGGTTCGCTGTCGAACATGGTAGTCACCTCCAACGGAAAACCCTTTGCAATGTTCCAAGGAGCGTGGAACCCTGCTGTTCCAGAGTATAGCGGCGGTCGTGACCACATGTATGAACAGGCGTTGCCAATCAAATACTGGGGAACTGACTTCATCGTACCCTGTGCTGCGGCACAAACCGGCAACAACTGCATTCGAATCACCGCTTCCGAGGACAACTGCACCGTTACACTTGACAGCATTAGCCAAGGGATCATCAATGCAGGGCAAACGCTGCAATTATATAAGCCTGCCTCCGGGATATATTCTATCCATACAAGCAAACCTGCAATGGTGGCGCTCTACCTCACCAGCTATGCTGTCAGCGGTGGCGACCCTGCCTCGGTCATCATTCCTCCTCTTGACCGTGGTGTGTGCGAAAGCCATTTTGTACTGCACAACACCTCTGTCATCAATTCCCATTACGTTAACATTGTATGCGACAGTTCCTACAGCAATGGTTTACACTTCGATGGGAATCCGGTTCCCGCCACGCCCACTACCCATGGGCGCTACAAGATATATCGCTTCTCCACAACGGCAGGCTACCATCAGATAGAGAATTCATCGGGTCCATTCGTTGCCTATGCGTATGCTGTAGCTTACTATGAAGGCTGCGCCTTCCCGTTGGGCTTCGGATTGGACACCGTGGTACCGACGCCACCTGTTGTCAACCCCAACTGTTCGGAGAGGACACTGACGAGCACCGACTTCTGGGTGACGTTCATCACCAACGGCACACTGTCCGAGACGCAGTTCTCGCTGCTCGTCACGGGGCTGGACGACGCCACGGTGAACGTCGTCAACCCCCGGACCGGATGGAGCACCAGCGCGACCCACACCGGCGGCAGCCAGACCCACATCACGCTGCCGTCGCCGGCCAGCCTCCCCTCGGCTTCGGCGGCCGACTTCGGCTTCCACGTCACCTCGACGGCCGACATCTCGCTCTTCGAGAGCAACTACCGGCCCGACTCGTGGGACCTCTGCTGCGTGATTCCGACCGAGTATCTCTCCACGACCTACCTCGTGCAGGACTACCCGAACAACAGCAACTACCCGGGCGGTATGGCCCTGCTGGCCATCGAGGACGGCACCACGCTCACCATGACGCTGCCCTGCACGGTGAACGGCCTCAGCCTGCCGGCGGGAAGCACCTACACCGTCAGCCTCAACGCGGGCCAGTCGCTGGCGTTGCACAGCCCCACAGGGCAGGCCTTCAGCGGCATGAGGGTCACCTCGAACGGCAAGCCCTTCGCCCTCTTCCAGGGCCACTCCTGCGCTCGCGTGGGCACCGACGACGAGCAGCGCGGCCGCGACCACATGGTGGAGCAGGCCATACCGCTCGACTGGTGGGGGCAGGAGTTCGTGGTGGTGTCGGAGCAGGCCCGCACCGAGGGCGACCGCATCCGCATCACCGCGGCCACCGACAACAGCCACGTGCACATTGCGGAGGCCTCGGGCAACGTGGACGTGACCCTCCAGGCCGGCGAGACCCACGAGTACCACCTGCCGCCGCACTCGGCCGCCTACATCACCTCCGGCCATCCGGTCTACGTCTGCAAGTACCTCATCAGCTTCGACAAGTTCAACCCCACGTCGCTCGGCGACCCCGCGTCGGTAGACATACCGCCGGTGCACAACTGGCTCTGCTCGACCACCTTCCCGGTCTACGACTGCAACACCGACCACAACAGCGAGCACTACATCCAGTCCGGGCACCACTACTTCGACCTGGTGACCACCGTCGACGCGATCCCGACCATGCAGCTCGACGGCACGACGCTCCCCGCCGCGGGTTTCACCTTCCTGGGCGGCACCCCCTACTGCTACTACCACGGCACCGTCAACCCCGGCGCCCACACGCTGAGCAACAACGCGGGCCCGTTCTACGCCACCGTCTCCGCCCACAGCCGCTGGGTGGCCTACTCCTTCCTGACCGGCATGGCGCTGGAGCCCCTGCACCAGCAGCTGATACACGACACGGTGCACGTCGACGACACCGTGTGCCAGGGCGAGCCCTACAGCCTCGACGCCGGCGGCATCGAGGGGCTCATCTTCATCCCGACCGACTCCACCGCCCAGCCCGGCACCCTCGAACGATGGGCCGACTGGGTGGAGGACGACACGCTGGTGCACCACATCCACCTGCTGCTCACCGTGCTGCCCGCGGCCACCGTCGACACCGCGGCCACCATCATCCTGGGCGACACGCTCCTCTTCCAGACCGACACCCTGACGCGCGCCGGCGACTACACCTACCGCTTCACGGCCGCCAACGGGTGCGACTCGACCCTGACGCTGCACCTCGCCTACGAGTCCATCGCACTCACGGCCAGCGCCGACGGCCTCTGCCCGGGCGACTCGGCCATCCTCACCGCCAGCGGCGTCCACTACGCCTGGTGGAGCGCCACGCCGCCCGACCCCGCCCTCGGCGCCCAGCAGGGGCAGACCGCCATCGTCGTGGCCCCGGACACCACCACCGTCTTCGCCCTCTGCGCCGACAGCACGAGCGGCCCGCTGGCCGTGATCACCGTCGGCGTCGAGCCCCCGCCCGCGCTCTGCGTCGAACTGAGCCGACCCTTCATCGACTTCGACCACCCAGTGGTGATCTTCACCGACTGCAGCCAGGGCAGCGACCACTCGCTCTGGACCTTCAGCGACGGCTACACCATCGGCACCCCGCGGGCGCGCCGCCAGTTCCACCACCCGCTGCCCGACAGCGTCGAGGTGACCCTCCGCAGCTGCAACCAGTGGAACTGCTGCCGCGACACCACCTTCAGCATCGACTCGCGCATCCGCTCCGTGTGGTTCCCCAACGTCTTCACCCCCGGCGGCGAGAGCAACCAGCGCTTCGGGGCCACCCTCTCGTTCGAGGCCGTGGAGTTCGAACTGCTGATCTTCAACCGGTTGGGACTGCTCATCTACCGCACCGACGACCCCGCCGCCACTTGGGACGGCACCCACGACGGCCGTCCGGTGCCGCAGGGGGCCTACGTCTACCACTGGCACGTGCGCGACACCTACGACTACAACCATACGGGCATCGGCACCGTCACCCTCCTTCGCTGACCCTTCCAACCCCCGTGAAACCCTGCCTGCTCCCTGATGGCTCCCTGATGACTCCCTGATGACTCTCTTAAAACCAGGGTAAAATCCTTGCCCTGTCAGCGTTTTGCGAGTTTTCCAGCATGGTTTGCACACTTTCAAAGTGCTAGATGCCTCGTTCAGAATGTTTTAAAGGTGCAAATTAGATCGTGCACGATCTAATTTTTTGACTTAAATTAACTTAAATTGAAGAAAACGGCGAACCGTTCGCCGTTAAAATCTTTGTGTGGAACGGGCTGTTCTCCGTTTTGCCATCCTGCCGACACCTCTGCCTCCAACGGGGCCGCGGAGGGGCATGTTCCCGCTGCACCTTCGGGTGCCCTCGCCGGGGGATGCCTTCGCCATCCGCACATTTTTTTCGGCAAAAAGGCGTCCAATTCGAAAAAAAGTCGTATATTTGCACCTCGTTAGAAAAGGCGAAAAACAATAATAAAAACAAATAAAACAATGAAAATTCGTACATTAGTGATTGCAATGGCCCTGATGGTGCTGGCACCGAGTGTGGCTCGCGCCGACGAGGGCATGTGGCTCCTGTCCCTGATCGGGAAGAACTACGACGACATGCGTCGTGCCGGCTTCCAGCTGACGCCGGAGGATATCTACAGTGTGAACCAAAGCTGCCTGAAAGACGCCATCGTAGGTCTGGGCAACGCCGGCAGCCCCTTCTGGCACTTCTGCACGGGCGAGATCATCTCGTCGAAGGGCCTCATCTCCACCAACCACCACTGCGGCTACGGCAAGCTGCAGGAGCACTCGACCGTGGAGCACGACTACCTGCGCGATGGCTTCTGGGCCTACACCCTGGAGCAGGAGCTGCCCAACCCGGGCCTGACGGCCTCGATCCTGGTGAGGATGGAGGATGTGACCGCCCGCGTCAAGGAGAACCTCAGCGACGACATGAGCGAGGCCGACCGCGCCGCCGCCATCAAGAAGGTGTGCCGCGTGATCGAGGACGAGGCCACCGAGGGCACCCCCTATGCTGCCCAGGTGAAACCCATGTTCAACGGCAACCAGTTCTTCCTCTTTGTGCACATCATCTATCGCGACGTGCGCCTCGTGGGTGCTCCCCCGTCGTCGATGGGCAAGTTCGGCGGCGACACCGACAACTGGTCGTGGCCGCGTCACACGTGCGACTTCTCCCTCTTCCGCATCTACACCGCCCCCGACGGTAGCCCGGCCGACTACAGCAAGGACAACGTGCCCCTGCAGCCCAAGCACCACCTGCCCGTGAGCGCCGGCGAGATCAACGACGGCGACTTCGCCATGGTGATGGGCTTCCCCGGCACCACCGACCACTTCCTCACCTCCTACGGCCTGGCCGAGACCATGGACGTCACCAACAAGCTCCGCTACGAGATCCGCACCGTGAAGATCAACATCCTGCGCGAAGAGATGGCCGCCGACCAGGCCACCCGCATCAAATACGCCTCCAAGTATGCCTCCTGCTCCAACTACTGGAAGTACAGCCACGAGCAGAACAAGGCCCTGAAGAACCTCAACACCATGGGCGTCAAGCAGCAGGTGGAGAAAGAATACAGCGACTGGGCCCGCTTCCAGAAGGCTCCGAAGTACAACGACGCCCTCGGACTGATCCGCCAGGGCTACGCCGCCCGCCGCGACGTGGAGGAGGCCCAGCAGTACCTCTACGAGGGCATCCTGGCCGGTGCCGAGGCACCGCTCTTCGCCGCCCGCCTGAGCCGCACCTTCGCCAAAGAGCTTGGCGAGGACAAGAAGGCCGACCTCAGCCGCTACCGTGGCTACATAGCCAACTTCTACAAGGACTATGACGAGCAGGTGGACCGCCGCCTGGCCGCCGCCCTCTTCGGCTACGTCTACTCGCACATGGATCCCGCCAAGTGCCCTGAGTTCCTCACCAAGGCCCAGAAGAAGTACAAAGGCGACTGGAACAAGTACGTCGACCAGCTCTACAAGGGCAGCATCTTCGCCAACGCCGAGGCGCTGGCCAAGTTCATGGAGAAACCCAACGCCAAGAAGGCCGAGAACGACCCGCTGGCCGCCGTGGGTAGCCAGGCCCTCGACTACTACCTCGCCCTCAACGCCGCCGTGCCCCAGCAGACCACCGACAACCTGCAGCGCGGCATTCGCGACTTCACCGACGGTATCCTCCAGATCAACGACGGCAAGAAACTCATGTCGCCCGATGCCAACTCCACCATCCGCCTCACCTACGGCAACGTGATGAGCTACGACCCCAAGGACGGCGTCTCCTACCACTACTACACCACCATGGACGGCGTCATCCAGAAGGAAGACCCCGAGAACGCCGAGTTTGAGGTGCCCGCCCGCCTGAAAGAGCTCTACGCAGCCAAGAACTTCGGCCCCTACACCAATAAGAAGGGTGAGATGCCGGCCTGCTTCATCACCAACAACGACATCACCGGTGGCAACAGCGGCTCGCCCGTCATCAACGGCAAGGGCGTCCTCATCGGCCTGGCATTCGACGGCAACAGCGAGGCCATGAGCGGCGATATCGACTTCGAGGAGAACCTGCAGCGCTGCATCTGCCTCGACAGCCGCTACATGCTCTGGGTCATCGATATCTATGCCGGGGCCAAGAACCTCATCGAAGAAATGGACATTGTCCGATAAATGAAGCAAATACAGCGACAGCAACTGCAACAGAAACTCTCGCCTCAGCAGATCCAACTGATGCGACTGTTGCAGTTGCCCGTCACTGACCTCGAACAGGCCATCAAAGAGGAGGTGGAGAAAAACCCCCTGCTCGAGGCCGAAGCCACCGACACCGAACCCCTCCCCACCCCGGACAACGACACCAGCGACTGGGACGCGCCGGACGACGACGGGTTCGACTACGACTATCGCGAGCACCTGGAGAGCGACCCCAACGTCGCACACCGCGAGTTCGTGGTCAGCGACACCCTCTCATTCACCGAACGGCTCCTCGGACAACTGGCCCTTCGCCAGCTCACAGAGCGCCAACAAGCCATCGCCACCGAGATCATCGGCACCCTCGACGACGCCGGATACCTGGGGCGCGACCTGGCCCTCCTGGCCAACGACCTGGCCTTTCGCCAGGGCATCGAGGCCGACGAGCAGGAGATGGAGCAGGCCTTGCACATCGTGCAGAGCCTCGACCCTGCCGGCATCGGTGCCCGCAACCTGCAGGAGTGCCTTCTGCTGCAGCTGCAACGCGACGACCAACCCGCCGATCTTGACCACATCAACGCCACAGCAATCGTGCGCAACCACTTCGGCGACTTTGCCAGTCACCGCTACGAACGCATCTGCTCCGCCCTCAACATCGACGAAGAAGCCTTCGATCGCGCCAGCAACATCATCCGTCACCTCAACCCCAAGCCCGCCGGTTCGACCGACGTCGACAGCGACACCGCCGCCACAGTCATCCCCGACATCATCCTCACACAGCATGACGGGCAGCTTCAGTTCTACCTCAACGACAGCCATCTGCCCCGTCTGAGCCTCAACGAGTACTACACCGACATGCTGCACGAAATGGAAAACAGCAAGGGTGACAAGGCTACCATCCAGTTTCTGCGTACCAAGCAGGCCGATGCCCAGGGCTTCATCGACCTTCTGCGGCAGCGTCACGACACCATCGTGCGCGTCATGCGCTACATCGTCAAGCACCAACGCCGCTTCCTCCTCAGCGGTGACCCCGACCAACTGCAGCCCCTGCGGCAGCGTGAAGTGGCCGAAGCCACCGGCCTCGACATCAGCACGGTCTCCCGCATGGCCAACAGCAAGTACCTTCAGACCGACTTCGGCACCATACCCCTCAAGGATTGCTTCTCCAAAGGCATGGCCACCGACAGCGGCGACGAGGTATCGGTCGAGACCATCAAGCAGCATCTGGCCGACATCATCGGGCGCGAAGACAAGCAGAACCCCCTCTCAGACGACGCCATCGCCAAGCTTTTCAACCAGCAAGGGCTGCCCCTGGCCCGCCGCACGGTGGCCAAATACCGCGAGCAACTGGGCATTCCTGTGGCCCGCCTGCGCCGCGTGCTGCTGCTTTTGCTGCTGGTCGCCTCCCCCCTCTGGAGCCAAGCCCAAGCCTCATACTACGACTCTATCATAGCCATCCGTCTCGAAGCCGGCGCCCGACAGCAGGCCCAACAGAAGCGTGCCACCGTCAAAGCCCAGGCTCTCGTCGAGGCTCCCAAGCCCGTCAAAGGGGGTGGCCGCACAGCAAGCGCCGACCCAGCCCCCGCCCCGGCGGCCACCACGGCCGAGGCCTTCACGGTACCGCTCTGGTACGACGGCTTCCCACACCACCGCGTCAACCCCCTGGGGCGCACCCAACTCGACCAGTTGCCCGACGAGATCAACCTGCTGCTGGCACGCGACACGGCCGATTTCTGCTTTCCGGTGCACGGATCCAAGACCAGTCCCTACGGCTGGCGCTGGCATCGGGGCCACCACGGCGTCGACATCGCCCTGCGCACGGGCGACCCGGTGCACGCAGCTTTCAGCGGCACCGTGCGGGTGGCCACCCGCATGGGCGGCTACGGCAACTGCGTCGTCATACGCCATGCCAACGGCCTCGAGACCCTCTACGGACACCTCTCGAAGATCAACGTCGCCACCAACCAGCCCGTCGAGGCGGGCGACGTCATAGGCCTCGGCGGTTCGACCGGCAACAGCACCGGCCCACACCTCCACTTCGAGTGCCGATTCCTCTACCAGACCTTCGACCCCGAGTGGATTCTCGACTTCAACAGCCACTCGCTCCGCACCCGGCGGCTGCACCTCGACAAGAGCTACTTCGGCATCCGCCAGCCCCGCCAGGGCGAGAAGCTGGCCTACAAGGCCGACGAGAGCATCATACGCGAGAGCCGCAAACGCTCCAAAAAACAACCCACCACCCACACCCAAAAAGACTTCTGACCCATGAAAAAGACCAACCTCTCCGACTACGACCCCGCGGCAGTGCCCGACGGAAGCCCCTATACCATCGGCGTCATCGCGGCCGAATGGAACCCCCAGATCACCGACGCCCTGCTTGCCGGCGCCGTCGACACCCTGCGCCAGCACGGCGTCCGCGAGGAGAACCTCCTCGTGCGCCGCGTGCCCGGCACCTTCGAGCTCAGCTCGGCGGCCGACATGATGATCCATTTCAGCCAGGTCGACGCCGTGATCTGCATCGGTTGCGTCATCCAGGGCGAGACACGCCACTTCGAGTTCATCTGCCAAGCCGTGGCTCAGGGCATCACCAACGTGGCCCTCAAGCACGAACGGCCCGTCATCTTCAGCGTGCTCACCTGCGACACCATGGAGCAAGCCCTCGACCGCGCCGGCGGCCGCCACGGCAACAAAGGCGTCGAAGGCGCCGTCACCGCCCTCAAGATGCTCGCCTACCGCGCCTCGGTCTGACCCACACACAAGCCATCATCTACTAATCTAATGAAGACAATCTTCTTCGGCACGCCCGATTTTGCCGTCGAGAGCCTCGACGCCATCCTGCATTCGACCCACGAGGTCTGCGCCGTGGTCACCGTGCCCGACCGGCCAGCCGGCCGCGGGCAGAAGGTGATCTACAGCGCCGTGAAGCAGTACGCCCTCGACCACAGCCTGCCCCTGCTGCAACCCGAGCGGCTGCGCGACGAGGCCTTCCTCGCCGCCCTGCGCGCCTACGGGGCCGACTGCTTCGTCGTGGTGGCCTTCCGCATGCTGCCCGAGGTGGTGTGGGCCATGCCGCCCCGCGGCACCTTCAACCTGCACGCCTCGCTCCTGCCCCGCTACAGAGGCGCAGCCCCCATCAACTGGGCCATCATGCGCGGCGAGCGCGAGACCGGCGTCACCACCTTCCTGCTCAACCACCGCATCGACGAAGGCTCGATCCTGCTGCAGCGCTCCACCCCCATCGCCCCCGACGACACCGCCGGCACGCTGCACGACCGGCTGGCCTCCATGGGGCGCTCGCTCGTCGTCGACACCCTCGACGGCCTGGCCGACGGCAGCCTCACCCCCCGCCCCCAGCAGGGCGACCCCTGCCCGGCCCCCAAGATCTTCAAGGACGACTGCCGCATCGACTTCGACCGTCCCGGCGAGGAGGTGGTCGACTTCGTGCGCGGCCTGGCGCCCTACCCCGCCGCCGTCATGACCCTCCGCTCGCCCAAGGGCGAAAGCATCCCCTTCAAAGTCTTCGACGTGCGCTTCCACAGCGCCCCGACAGGCAGCGAAAAGAGGCTCCAAACCGACGGAAAAAAAGTGCTAAAAGTCGTTGTGGCAAACGGTTTCGTGGAAATTTTGAGCCTACAAATGGCCGGAAAAAAGAAAAACAACATCGAAGAATTCCTGCGCGGAAATCAGTTAACAGGTTGGGAATTAGATATTTGATTTTAGAGCGAGAAAAATTTTGAAAAAATTTGAAAAAAAAATTTGCTCCATTTGAAAAAGTTTTCATACATTTGCATCGTGAAATTAAGTAAGTAATTTTAAACCTTTTAAACATAATCATTATGAACAAAACCGAACTTGTTAACGCCATGGCCGCCAAGGCCGGCATGACCAAAGTAGCCGCCAAAGAGGCTGTGAACGCCTGCTTCGCCACCATCGCCGAGCAGCTGAACAAAGGTGAGAAGGTGACCCTGATTGGTTTCGGCACCTTCAACGTTGTGGAGCGCAAAGCCCGCACCGCCAAGAACCCGCAGACCGGCAAGGCCGTCAAGGTTCCCGCCAAGAAAGTTGCCAAATTCAAAGCCGGCAGCAACCTCATCTCCCAGAAAAAGACCAAAAAGAAATAAGGTCGCTCTGGTCACAGACATGAAGACGGATCCCCCGAGGATCCGTCTTTTTTTGCACCCCCTCCCACCCCCTGATTCCCTGCCTGCTACCTGATGGCTCCCTGATGACTCCCTGATGACTCTCTTAAAACCAGCGTGAAATCCTTGCCCTGTCAGCGTTTTGCAAGTTTTCCAGCATGGTTGACACACTTCCGGAAGGCTAGACATCTCGTTCTGAATGTTTTAAAGGTGTAAATTAGATCGTGCACGATCTAATTTTTTGACTTAAATTAACTTAAATCGGCTGTTTTGGGCTGCGTTTTCGGATCGCAGCATCGGCGCCCTGCGCCGACGGCACCGCGGAGGGTGCCGTTCTCCGCTTCGCTATCGGAAGCCTCCACTGGAGGCTCCCTTCACGCGCACGATCTAATTTTTTGACTTTAATTAACTTAAATTGGCTATTTTTGCATTCGCACATCATATTTTAGGCCTTTCGACGTTATTAGTTTCAGACTACGGTGAAAAAGTTTTTTTGCCGTCGAGTGTAAGATTTACCCCCCTCGATGCGACAATATAGTATAGGAACAATAAAACCAAACAAGATGAAACAGAAACTTCACCTGCTGGCCATGCTCTTCGTGGCCTCGACCATGACCCTGGGCCTGGTGGCCTGTCAAGACGACGAACCCGAGCAGCCCGCAGTGCGCAACCTGGCGGGCACCACCTGGGAAAACCAGACCGAACACACCCACTACCAGGAGGTTCAACCGGGCTACGCCATCGAGATGAACGTCAGCCTGAACGCCGTCCTCGACATCCTGGACGGCGAGAACGCCGACCTCTTCATGGACATTGCCGTCGAGGTGCCCGCCGTTCCGGCAGCCAACCAGAACGTCACGCAGGACGACACCTGCGCCTACACCT
This sequence comes from uncultured Bacteroidales bacterium, assembly GCA_946183915.1. Taxonomy (GTDB): domain Bacteria; phylum Bacteroidota; class Bacteroidia; order Bacteroidales; family P3; genus Colimorpha. The sequence goes on from CAMHDJ010000007.1 coordinate 43,545, forward strand.
TCGACGGCACCACGCTGGTGCTCCACAACCAGGAGGACGAGGGCTTCAACGGCGGAAACGACACGCTGACCTACCACGCCGATGCCAACACCTTCACCCTGCACATCTACAATCCCGATGCGAAAGAGATGCTGGGCGTCAGCGAGTTGACATTCCACCAAACCCGGGGAGGTCAGCAATGAAGCGGCTGGCATTGGCGGCAGCGCTGCTGCTGAGCCTGGGAGCCACGGCGGCGCCGGTATCGGCCGGACGCGCGGCGGCGGCAGCGGCAGCCTTCTGGCAGGCCGTAGGGCCGCAGGGGCCCCGCGCCGCGACCCTCGACGCGCAGCCCACCCCCTGGGCCTACGACGGCATCTACCTCTTCCGCTCTGAGGCGGGCGGCTGGGTGATGGTGGCGGCCGACGATGCGGCCTACCCCATCCTGGGCTACGCCACCACGGGCACCCTCGACCCCGCACGCCTGCCGGTGCAGCTGGAGGAATGGCTCACGGGCTACCAGCAGCAGATCGACTGGCTGCGCGACAACGACGGCCAGCCCTACGCCGAGACGGTGGACCTCTGGGCCGAGCTCGACCGGGGCAGCGTGCCGCCGGCACCCAAGAGCGGCAGCGTCGCGCCGCTGCTCACCACCCGCTGGGACCAGACGGCCCCCTACAACGAGCAGTGCCCGCCGGCGACCGTCACCGGCTGCGCCGCCACGGCCCAGGCCCAGATGATGAAATACTGGAACCATCCCGCCATCGGCACCGGTAGCCACCGCTACCTGCACCCACGCTACGGCGAGCTGATCGCCGACTTCGGCCACACGCCCTACGCCTGGTCGCTGATGCCGGACGAGCCCACCCTGGCCTCGCCCGCCGCCGAGCGCGCCGCCGTGGCACAGTTGATGTACCACGTGGGCGTGAGCCTCGAGATGATGTACGGCACCGCTGCCGACGGGGGCAGTTCGGCCATCGGCCTGGTCGGCATGCCGGGCTACGCCAGCATCGACAACTCGCTGCAGGACTACTTCGGCTACAGCCGCGAGATGTATTCCATCTTCCGCGACAACGGCTACACCGACGACCTGTGGCGCGCAGCGCTGATCGACGAGCTCGACCAGCGGCACCCCGTGATCTACGCCGGCGCCGCCGAGCAGGGCGGCCACGGCTTCGTGTGCGACGGCTACGACGAGCGCGAGTACCTCCACTTCAACTTCGGCTGGAGCGGCATCGGCGACGGCTACTACCGCGTGGACTCCATCAGTCCAGGTGTGGGCGGAGCCGGCGGCAACGTGACCTACACCTTCAACCTGCAGAACTCGGCCCTCATCGGCGCCGTGCCGGTCTACCGCATGATGGTCAGCGACACCGTCTTTTCTTTCGGGCGCGATGGAGGTGTCGACTCGGTGCTCTTCGCCCCCAACGCAGCCATCAACAGCATGTGGGAGGTCAGCAGCACAGCCGACTGGCTCAGCGTGGAGTCGTCCCAACCGGGCAGTGGCATGTGGGTGCACATCGTCACCTCGCCCAACACGAGCGGAGCTGGACGGGTAGCCTGGCTGAACTTCGTGCAAGGCACGGATACACTGAAGGTCAAGGTGGCCCAGACAGCCTACAGCGAAGAGGAGATGTGTCCCGTGAAGGTGGTCATGGAATCGACCCACGGCAGCGGCTGGCAGGGCGGCGCCTACCTCAGCCTCGAGTCGCTTGACGGCTTCGTCTTCGGCACCGCCACCCTCGAGAGCGGCTCCGAAGGGGTGGTCTCCATCCCGGTGGCTCCGCACGACGTGCGCGCGGTGTGGCATCGCGGCGGCGGCACCGACCGCTACATCAACTACCTGGTGCGCAACCAGTACAACGAGACGCTGGTCGAGGTGAACTACGCCTACCAGAACGGCGGCACCCACTTCATCGAGTGGCCTTGCTCACATGTGGGCATCGAGACGCCCAGCACGAGCCGCGCCCCGAAGATCGAAGTGTACCCCAACCCCGCGGGTGACCAGCTGCACGTCCGCGCCGACGGCCTGACGCTTGTCGAGTTGCTTGATGTCAGCGGACGTCGGGTGCTCAGCACCGACCGCGCCGACATCGACCTGCGTACCCTCCCGGCCGGTCCCTACTTCGTGCGCCTCACCACAGAAGGCACCACCACCGTCAAACGTATCGTCAAACGGTAGCTTCTCCAACCAGAGAAGATCTCTATGGATAACCCCTAACGGCGGGCTAATGCCCGCCGTTTTCCTTTGCATCCTGGCGCTCCTTTTAACTACCTTTAACAAAATAACGTTATCATTTCTAAAAAAGTTCGTATCTTTGCAGTGTCAATTGTCAGGAGACACACAGCCTTCCGACCATTGGTAACGAAACAGTATCAGAATGATAGGAATAATTGGCAGCGGCAGTTGGGCCACTGCGATTGTTAAAATATTACTCGAAAAACCGCAACGTACCCTCCACTGGTGGGTTCGACAGCCTTCGGTGAGCGATAGTTTGCACACTACCGGACGCAATCCCCTGCATCTTTCCTCTACCACCCTCGACCGACATCGCATCCACGTCAGTTGCGACCTTGCCGCTGTGGTGGCCGCTTCCGACACACTGGTGCTCGCCGTGCCTTCGGTCTATGTGGCCCAAGTGCTGGACACCCTCCCCAAGGGTGCCCTTCAAGGCAAGCGCATCGTCTCGGCGGTCAAGGGGTACATCCCTGATTGCCAACTGAGTGTCACCGAATACCTACACACCGTGCACGGCCTTCCTGCGGATGCCCTTTGCGTTGTCAGCGGTCCAAGCCACGCCGAAGAGGTTGCTATGGAGCAACCAACCTTCCTCACCGTCGCCTCGAGCAACCAGATCCTGGCTACCGAGGTGGCCGAACTCCTGCGGTGCCGCTACATCCACACCCTGGTGAGCGACGAGGTGCACACCATCGAACTCTGCGGTCTCACCAAGAACGTCTACGCCATCGCTGCCGGATTGGCCGCCGGATTGGGCTACGGCGACAACTTGATAGCGGTGTTAACCACTGCTGCCGCCCACGAATTGCAGGACATCTTTCCCGAGACCCGGCTCTCCTTCCGTCTGCTCAGCGACCTGATTGTCACCTGCTTCTCACGCCATAGCCGCAATCGGGCCCTCGGCGAAGCCGTGGCTCACGGCACCCTCCCCGACGATCACTTCCGCCACACCGGTATGGTGGCCGAAGGATACTATTCGGCTAAGGTCATGCACCTGATGGAAAAACACCACGCCACCCCGATCGCCGAGGCCGTATATCAGGTGCTCTACTGCGGTGCAGACCCCAAGCAGACGGTTGATCAACTGATAGATAGCATTAACTGATGGACAACTTCGACGACATACGCCCTTTCAACGACTCCGAGCTTCCGGCCGCTCTGCAACGCATCACCGCTTGGGACATGTTCCCTCAGGTGATCCGCTTCATCTACCCCAACGCCGATATCAACGAACTCAAGCACAGGTTGCTGGAGGTTACCAGTATACATCAGTTCCAGTCCACCCTCATGCGCGATGCCATTCGCCGCATCATCGACACCACCACCACCAGCTTCACCCACTCTGGCCTGAAACATCTGCGCCGTGGAGTCCCCTACCTCTTTATCTCCAACCATCGCGACATCACCCTCGATGCTTTCCTGTTGCAGCTTCTACTGCTCGACCACCGTGGCGACACCTCGCACATCGTCTTTGGAAACAACCTCTTAGCTATGCCTGCCGTCGAAGACCTCTTCCGCAGCAACAAGCTGATTCCCATGCCTCGCAACGGCTCTCCCAGGGCCTTCTACAACAGTTTGCACCACCTGTCGGACTACCTTACCGACCTGATCACCCGGCAACACCAGTCGGTATGGATCGCACAAAACAACGGACGAGCCAAAGATGGACACGACATGACGGCCCCTGCCCTGATCAAAATGCTCATACTCGGCGCCAACGGCACCGACCCCATCAAAGCATTGGCCGACCTGCACATCGTCCCCGTCACCATGAGCTACGAATGGGACCCCTGCGATATCATGAAAGCCAACGAGCTGTACTGCAAGCAGAACGGCGGATACCAAAAAGCACCGTTGGAAGACCTGAAGAGCGTCGTCACCGGCATCATCAGCCCCAAAGGCAAGGTTCATCTCGCCATCGGGACACCCCTGACGCCTAGTGACATGCGCCCTGAGCCTGGTGAAGACCTCTGCAACCATGTGGCCAGTCTCCTCGACCGCAAGATCCAGGGCAACTACCATTTGATGCCCACCAATTATGTGGCTTACAGTCTTCTGACAGGTCAGGATCTTCCTGGACGATACACCGAACTCACCCGCACGCGCTTCCTCCAACACCTCGACACACTACCCCACCCCGACATGCGGCGAATCATGATCGAAACCTACGCCGCCCCCGTAGAGGCCATCCGTACCCTCCAGTAGGACTACTCTTCAAAGAAACGAGACTCGAAATTAAGCAGATAGACACGCTCGGTTGCACGGGTAAATGCCGTGTAGAGCCAGCGTAGCCACTCGCGGTCCAGCGGCATATCCGGCGGCAAAAAGCCCTGATCCACAATCACCGTGCGCCATTGACCACCCTGAGTCTTGTGGCACGTGAGGGCATAGGAGAACTTCACCTGCAGGGCATTATAGTACGGATTCTGGCGCAGTTCGCGCAGACGATCGGCCTTGTGAGGCAAGTCTGCATAGTCCTCCAGCACCGTCGTGTAGAGACGTGCCTGCTCATCACTGGTCAACGAGGGCGACTCACTATAGAGAGTCGAGAGGAGCAGCTTGCAATCATGTGGCTCCTCGTCGGGGTAATCGACAAAACGAAGCGTAGCATCGGCGAAGCGGAAACCATACAATTCCTGCACGTTGCGCACCCCGAGCACCTCCACGATGTCACCATTGGCAATGAATCCGATCGTACTATCATCGTCGAGCCAGTAGTAGTTGTTTTTGACCACCATCAGGTAGTCGCCAGCATTGACCTCCTCTTCGCGAAAGAGCACACTGTTCCTGACTCCCTGATTGAAAAGATTGGCGCGCTTGTTGCTTCGGGTGACAATGACGACATCCTCCAACGCATACGAGTCGTACTCCCGGAAGAGGGTCTCCATGAGATCCTCCCCCTTGAGATTCACCACGTCAGCCGCCGTCTGAAAAAGCGGCAGCCGGGCCTCGTCGCCACCGGTCATTTCCGCAATCTGCCCCCTCAACGCCGTAGCATTTACCAGAATGCCAGAAAGTTGCTGCTGACGAACCACCTCGGTAAGTTCTCCCATGGTGACCGTCAGGCTGAAGGCTGACCGCAGATAACGCTCGTCGAGAGCCGGACTTTCGCTCTGTCCCACAGGAGGCAACTGGGCCGAGTCGCCGATGAGCATCAGACGGCAATGGTTGCCGTCGTAGACATAGTCCACCAGATCCTCCAGCAGGCTGTGGCGCGTGCTGGTAGGTTCAAGGCCGATCATAGAGGCCTCGTCGACAATGAAAAGCGTATAGGCGTGCTTGTTGATGGCGCGCACCGTGCGGATGGCCCCCGAGGCATCGGTGGCCGTCATGTAGATCTTCTTGTGGATGGTGTAGGCCGGTCGATGGGCATAGCCACTGATCACCTTGGCCGCCCGCCCCGTGGGAGCCAGCAGCACGCAGTTGACCCTCAGCTGCGGCAGCACCGCAATCAGGGCCGAGACAAGCGATGTCTTACCCGTACCGGCATATCCGCGAAGCAAAAAAGCCGAGCGAGCGTCGGCATCGAACAGGAACTGAGACATAGCAACACACACTTCCCGCTGCCCATCAGTGGGGGTATGCGGGAAGTGCGAAAGGATGAGCTTGGTGACCGCCGAAGTAACGTTCGGGGCAGCCACGGCTTACTGCTGGTCGGCGGTGGGGGCGGGCGTAGCGGCAGGAGCGACCGGACTGGTCACAGGAGCCTCGGCACTCGTCGTCACCTCGGTATTAATGCCGCTGTCGGCGCTGCGATGGGGGATGGATACCGTGGCAACCAGGCAGAGCACCACCAGGATGATGGCGAGCCACCAGGTGGCCTTCTCGATGAAGTCGGCCGACTGACGGGCACCCAGCACCTGGGTCGGAGCCGAGAAGTTGGCGGCCAGACCGCCACCCTTCGAGTTCTGGACAAGAACCACCAGCGCAAGCAACACGCAGACAATGATAATCAGGATGACAATAAAGGTGTACATGCTTCTATTATTATATTTATTACTTATTCATTTAACAGCGAGCGCAAACGCTCAATTCGGGGTGCAAAAATACTATTTTTTTCGGGATTACGCGCCAACAAATTCTCATAAATCGCCAACGCCTTGTCGTATTTGCCCTGTTGCTCCAGAATAACTGCAAGAGTTTCAGTACCTAACGACACATCTGCCGCCAGGCTTTTTTTCTCCTTGCCCTCGGCTGGCAGCGGTTCCTCGGTGCCCGTTTCCTGCCCTTCAGACGTGGCGATCTGCAGAAAATTGGACAGTATGACGCTCTTGGGGGCCGTCTTGAAAGAAATCTCCTGGAAGGTATTGATCTCGTTGAGGATATCAAAGCTCGGCGCCTCGGCCACCCCTTGGCGGGCAGCAGCCAAGAGTCCGTTGAGCCCCTGGGAGTTGCACATCGACAGAGCCACAGCACGACGCTGGTCGGCCGTGTCGAAACTGAAGGCATGGTCGGCCAACAAGGCCAGCACACCGACTGCCGACGAGTAGGGATACTTCGCCAACATCGCCCGGAGCCAACCCCGATCCTGCGAAGTGAACTGCTCGGGACGCGCCACCCGATCGTTAAATTCTTTCTTGTCCATCTATCAACTTTTTAGACCAATTTAACAACTTTTCACACTGAAAATTGGATTTGCAAAGGTACAAATTATTTTTGAATTGGAGAAAAAAGAATTTATTTCGGTTCCGTTACCGACTTATTAACAGTGTTTTAAACAGAAATATTAATAATTCTAAAGAAATTTTTGTTTCCATATTGAAATTTTTGCGTACTTTTGCACTCCAATTTTGACGAGAAAAAGAAACAAATAAAGCAACATACTATGAAGAGAACATTCCAACCCTCGACGAGAAAAAGAGTCAACAAGCACGGTTTCCGCAAGAGAATGTCTACCGCCAACGGTAGAAAAGTGCTGGCTGCACGCCGCCGCAAAGGCCGCAAGAGACTGACCGTCTCCGATGAGCGCTAAGATGTAACGGCATCGCTGAACAAAAGAAGTACCGGAAGATACTTCTTTTTTTTATACCCTCTAAACAAACTATGAGCCGCAGAAAGAAAGAGTTACCCCTGTATGAGCAGGTGGAGATTGCCGACGCCGGAGCCGAAGGGATGGCGGTGGCACGCGTCGACGGCCTGGTGGTCTTCGTGCCCTTCGTGGTGCCGGGCGACATCGTCGACATACAACTGTACAAGAAAAAGAAGAACTACGCCGAGGGACGTGCCGTCAAATTGCACCGTCCCAGCCCCTTGCGCGTCGATGCCGCCTGCCCCCACTTCGGCACCTGCGGCGGATGCAAGTGGCAGACCATGAGCTACGAAGCCCAACTCGCCGCCAAGCAGCGGCAGGTGCGCGATGCCCTGGAACGCCTCGGCGGGGTCGACTGCTCACAGATGCAGCCCATCTGCGGCTCGGAACAGATCTACTACTACCGTAACAAGCTGGAATTCACCTTCTCCACGCGCGCCTGGCGCGACGACCCTGCCGCCGAACCCGACCCGCGCGGCGCCCTGGGCTTCCACGTGCCGCAGCTGTTCGACAAGGTGATCCCCATCGAACACTGCGTGCTGCAGGCCGACCCAAGCAACGCCATCCGCTTGGCAATCAGGGACTACGCACAAGAACACGCCCTCCCCTACTACGACATACGCAACCACACGGGCCTGCTGCGCAACGTGATTGTCCGCAACAGCTCGATAGGCCACTGGATGGTGATCGTCGTCGTGGCCCAGGAGGACCCCTCGCCGGTGCTGCCGATGCTCGACATGCTGCACGAGCGGTTCCCGCAAATCACTTCTCTTCAGTACATTATCAACACCAAACTGAACGACTCATACGGCGACCTGGAGGTGTACACCTACCTCGGCGACGACCACATCGAGGAGCGCATGCGCGCATGGCACCCCGACGAGCAGGAGGATCTGCGCTTCATCATCAACCCCAAGTCGTTCTACCAGACCAACTCAGCCCAGGCCCAACGGCTCTACAGCCACGTGGCCGACCTGGCCGACCTGCGCCCCACAGACACCCTCTACGACCTCTACACCGGCACCGGCACCATAGCCCTCTTCCTGGCGCGCCAGGTGAGCCGCGTGATCGGCATCGAATATGTCGAGGAGGCCATCGCCGACGCGCGCGTGAATACCAAGCGCAACGGACTGGAAAACACCGAGTTCTTCGCCGGCGACATGGCCCGCGTGCTGACCGAGGAGTTCATCGCCGCCCACGGCCGCCCCGACGTGGTGGTGACCGATCCGCCGCGTGCCGGCATGCACGAGAGCGTTGTGCGGCAGCTACTGGCCGCCGCTCCCCGCAAGATCGTCTACGTCAGCTGCAACCCCGCCACCCAGGCGCGCGACCTGCGCCTGCTGGCCGAGCGCTACGACGTGCGGCGCATCCAGCCCGTCGACATGTTCCCCCACACCCAGCACGTGGAGAACATCGCCGAACTGGTGCTGCGCGGCTGACGCATCGGCAGCCCCCTCAACCAGAGGCCCATAGCCCACATAGACGGTGGTCGACCAGCGCCCCTGCCGGTCGCGCACCATGCCCCACAGTTGCACCTCGCGCCCGGCAAAGTCGTCGGGTAGCGACACCTCGATCCGTTCCGTGCGTCGGGCGACGGGCGCCGCCAGATAGCCCCGCTCGAGCGACGGACAGTAGAGGTAGAGAAACACCTCGTCGAAGGCATCGGCCCGCTGGTGCGTGGGATTCTTTTCGAACTTGACAGTCAGCACGTTGCCGGGCAGCACCTGCAGGTCGTGGAAGCGCACCGGGGTGACGGGGCCCTCGCTGAGCACGAGCGACGACCACTCGACGGCAAGCTCGCCGTCGACGAGCGAGAAGGCGTGCTGGTTCCTCTGCACGAAGTAGTTACACTGCGTCATGTGCCGCTCGTAGGAGCGGTCGAAGAAGGTGTCGCGCAGGAGGAGGTTCATGCGGCCAGCGAGCTGCACTTCGCGCTTGAAGAGCTGGCGATGAGCCTGTTGACGCTCGGTTCGGGGGTTGTGCACGTGCACAGGCCGGCTGCGCATACACCACATGCCACGCCACCGATACCCTATTGCGGGCCCGAGAACGCCCTGGAAACCACCCATATAGCCTTCCGATATCTTTGCCATAAGTCTGTTTGTTTTACGTTCGAACTGATATCCATAACGTCGGCTTTGAAGCTTTATTGTGTGGTCATATAAGATTTTTTTAGTGGTGCAGTAGCAGTTAGGTAAGAGATGGTGGCGGATCATGCGGAGGATGTGGGGGTTGCGGCGGGAGGAAATCGGGGCGGTGAGGAGAAAATGGCAGGAAATCGGCGGGTCGGAGGCGGCGGGGAGGCGGCAGGGTGGCGGTAGAGAGGCGGGGCACTGGTGAGAGGGGAACGGCAGGAAGGCGGCGGGGAGGCGGCGGGGAGGCGGCCCCTTGGAGAGAGGGGAACGGCGGGGAGGCGGGGGGGCGGCGGGGAGGGATGGGGGCCGGATGGGGACCGGATGGGGGCGGGATGGGGACCGAACGGTGGCGGGTCGGTGGCGGGACGGTGGCGGGATGGAAAAGATTTAAATTATCATAAAAAGCGGGACGTTTTGAACAATTTTTGTTTCATATCAAAAAAAAGTGTTATCTTTGCATGTTCAACGTCGCGGTCCCGAGAGGGGATTTGCGGTTGCAACCAACTAATAGATAAAAAGATAATAAATAATAAAAACATACACAAACATGATGAAAAAAGCATTATTGAGTCTGTTGATGGCCTTTGTATGCCTGCCGGCGGTCTACGCCCAGTCGGCTCCGACGCTGACCCTGAAGGTGGATTCCGTTGAGTCCTGCCAGAATTACAGATGGCCCCGAAACAACCAAGAGTACACGCGCGACACCGTGGTGATGCACACGGTGGGTGACACGGCCTATGTGCTGAACTTCACCAAACTGGATGAGCACGTGGACACGACGACGATTATCCCGGTGACGGGCGGCTGCAGCGCCAACTGGAACGGCAAAGTGTGGGAGAGCGCCGGCTTCTTCACCGACACGCTGACGACGGTTCTGGGTTGCGACAGCATTGTGAAGATCAAAGTGACGCTGGGTGTGAACGACACGGTGGTGGACACGACGGTGTGCGGCAGCTACACGGCCCCGTGGGGCACGGTGTACACCACGTCGCAGGTGATCGACACGACGGTGGACGAGGGCGAATGCACCTACCACAACGTGATCAACCTGACGGTGAACGCCGAGTATAAGGACACGGTCGACATTGTGACGACGGCGGGTTGCTACTACCGCTGGGACAACATGACGATCACCGACACGTCGGCCCACGTCAAGGTGTTCCAGACGGTCAACGGCGGCTGCGACAGCATTGTGCGCCTGCGCATTACGTCCTACACCGGCCACCAGTACGAGGAGTTCGACACGGTGCGTTGCGACTTCTTCCGTCCCCTCTGGCGTACCGATACGATCTTCACTAGCGGCGACTACGTGCGCGAGCACGTCGAGGGCTACTACCGCCCGACGCCCGACGCCGAGATGGCCCAGTGTGTCCGCCACGACACCTACCATGTGACCATCGTCCGCAGCGTCAACGACGAGGACTCGGTGGAGGTGCAGACGGTGAACGCCGGTTGCAGCTACACCTGGGAGGGCACGACCTACACCGACACCGACACTCACTACCACATGTATACGAGCGTCATCGGCGGTTGCGACAGCCTGGTGGGCATCCAGATCAACTACAGCGGCCACCAGTACGACACAACCCGCGTGGACTACTGCGGCGACAAGTACAACTGGAAGACCAACTACCCCGCCCTGCCGCTGCCCGGCGCCGACAGCAACTACCTGTTCACGCACAGCATCGACACCACGGTGAGCGTGTATGACAGCGCCAGCGAGTGCATGACGCACTACACGCTGCTGCTCAACATGTACGACAAGCGCGACACGGTGAACCAGTACTACTGCGGCGAATACTACACAGCCACCTATCAGCGCTGGAACGCCGCCAACAACAACTGGCAGAACACGACGACGCGCCTCACCGCCAGCGGCCTCTACTCGATGAGCGCCGACGGTCAGGACTCGCTGATCATCGTCACCGCCGGTACGAACTGCAAGACCTACCGCACGATCAACCTCGACCTCAACGTGCCGGAGATGCGCTATCGCACCGACAGCATCGACACGACGGTGTGCGTGCGCTTCCGCTTCCGCATTGACCGCAAGTACGGTGCCGACACCTACATCACGGCCAGCTGCACCGACTCCAACTTCCACCATCAGGAGCGCTACCAGAGCAACCGCAACCGTTGCTACGACTCGATCGTCAACGTGACCGTGGTGGTGAACCCCAACACCATCCTCAGCCGCACGCAGACGGCCTGCGACGAGTATGTGTGGACCGAGTTCGACGGCAAGACCTACACCGAGACCGGCACCTACCGCGACACCCTCTCGGAGCGCGACGCCAACGGCTGCCTGCAGATCGGCACGCTGAAGCTGACGATCAACAAGACGCCTACGGTCAACGTGGAAGGCAACTGGATGCTGCACCCGGGCGAGAGCACGACCCTGACGGCCCGTGCCACCGCCGACAGCGACCCCATCCGCACAAACGGCTTCAAGTGGAGCTGGAACACTGGCTCGCGTGACACGGTGGTGCGTGATTCGATGATCACGCTGAACAACGTGACCGCCAACACCGATATCCGCCTCGAATCGACCAGCACCAAGAACTGCACCGCCACCAACTGGATCACCATCACGGCCAACGTGGGCATCGACGAGGTGGAAGCCCTGCAGGTGAACATCTACCCCAACCCCGCCAGCCGCTACATCCACATTGAGAGCGCCGAGGCGATGAGCGATGTGGTGATCTACAACGCTGTGGGTCAGCAGGTGATGCGCAGCAACGTCGAGGGCGAACACACGACGCTCGACCTGGGCAACCTGGCCACCGGCACCTACACGCTCCGTATCAACGGCGCCAACGGTGTTCAGACCACCCGCAAATTCATTGTCAATAAATAATGAATAGAGACACTCACCCAAGAAACGTCCGGCACTCCGGTGTCGGACGTTTTTTAGTTTGGATGCCCCTGCTGCTGGCCCTGGTCGGCTGCCATCCGGCCGCAGAACCGGTGCGCCTCTACGGCGCGGCGCAGGGCACCTACTACAGCATCCAATACCTCGACCCCGAACGGCGCAACCTGCAGCCGCAGGTCGACTCGCTGCTCGCAGCCTTCGACCAGTCGGCCTCGCTCTGGGTCGACAGTTCGCGGCTGCGTCAACTCAACGCAGGCCTCACCGACAGCCTGGACGACGTGCTGCTCTTCCTCCTCTCCCGCTCGCAGGAGATGATGGACTACACCGGCGGCGCCTTCGACCCCCGCGTGGGACGGCTGGTGCAGATGTGGGGTTTCAGCTTCCGTCAGCGCAGCGAACCCGACAGCGCCACGCTGGCCGACCTGCTCCGCGCCGCCCGCGGCGACATCGGATGGCACGGCCACCGCTACCATCGCCAGTATGAAGACACGGAGCTCGACTTCAACGCCATCGCCCAAGGCTACGCCTCCGATCTGGTGGCAAAGCTGCTCGAGGGCTATGGCATACGCAACTACCTGGTCGACATCGGGGGCGAAGTGGTGGCCCACGGCGACAAAGGGCACGGGCGCGCCTGGCACGTCGGCATAGAACGGCCGGCGGCAGACTCGCTGAGCGCCCCCGAGGTGCAGACCGCTATCGCGCTGCATGACGCCTCGGTGGTCACCTCGGGCAGCTATCGCAAATACTATGAACGCGACGGCGCCCGCTACTCCCACACCATCGACCCCGCCACGGGCCGCCCCGTGGAGCACACACTGCTGAGTGCATCGGTAGTGGAACGCGAGGCATGGCTGGCCGACGCCATGGCCACGGCCTATATGGTCATGGGCCTCGAGCGTGCCAAAGAGTTCATCGCCGCCCATCCCGACGGGCCTGGGACGGCCGCAGTCTACTTCATCTACGACAGCTGCGGCAGCCTACAGACCTATGCCACCCCTGAATTCAAGAATCTAATAACAAAATAGGACTATGAAATCAATGACTGGATATGCCAAGGTGCCATGCATCCTGGGCGAAAAGAAACTGAATATCGAGATAAAGACCCTGAACAGCAAGCAGCTGGACCTGATAGTGAAGCTGCCTGCCACGCTGCGCTCGCACGAGCTGGAGGTGCGCAGCCGCCTGAACCGGCTGGAGCGAGGCAAGGTGGAATGCACGGTTAGCGAGGAGACAGGGAGCACTGTGGCCACCCTGAATGCCGATCTGCTAACGGCCCGCTACGAGGCTTTGCGACAGGTGGCCGAGCGCCTGCAGGCCCCGAAGGACGATCTGCTGGGGAGGCTGTCGACGATGAGCGACCTGTGGAACGGCGGCAGCGAGAGCGAGCTGAGCGAGCAAGAGTGGGAGACCTTCTGCCAGGGGCTGGAGCAGGCCATCGATGAGACCGACGCCTTCCGCAGCCACGAAGGGGCGGTGCTGGAGCAGGACTTCCACCGTCACGTGGACCTGATCGAGGAGATGCTGGGCAAGATCCCGGCCTACGAGGCCGAGCGGATCGACACGGCCAAGGAGCGCATACGGCGTTGGATGGCCGAAGCCGACGTGAAAGAGGTGGACGAGAACCGCTTTGAGCAGGAGTTGATCTACTACCTGGAGAAGCTTGACATCACCGAAGAGAAGGTGAGGCTGCAGAAACACATCGACTACTTCCGGCAGACGATGGCCGAGGAGGCAACCTGCGGCAAGAAGCTGGGCTTTGTGGCGCAGGAGATGGGGCGGGAGATCAACACGACGGGCTCGAAGGCGAACCACGTGGAGATCCAGCGCCTGGTGGTGGTGATGAAGGATGAGCTGGAGAAGATCAAGGAACAGCTAGGGAACGTGCTGTAGGGAAAGCGAGGGAGAGAGACAAAAAGAGCGAGGGCTGCCGGATGGCAGCCCTCGCTTGTTTGTGTCAGCTAGTCGGGGTTCGATTAGCGGACGATGAGTTTCTCAACCTTGCTGAAGGCGGCATTGGTGACGCGGACGAAGTAGGCGCCAGCGGGGATGCCGTTGAGGCTGACGGTGGTGTTGCCATTGCTGATCTCGGTGCTGTAGACCACGCGGCCGCTCATGTCGATGATGCTGCAGTCGGCCTTGCCGCTGAAGCCATTGATGTTGACATTGACGGAGCTGGTGGCGGGGTTGGGAGCGAGAGTCATGTTGATGGCATCCTCGACATCACCAATACCGAGGGCACGGTACTCGGTGGTGGCACCGATGCGGTGGTCGGCGGTGATGGTACGGAGGGTGACCTCATAGTACTTACGCACCATGGCAGGGGCCCAAGGCTCAGCATCGTTGGGGGTGTGGCCTTCCCAGTAGTGGACATAGTCGACCGGGGTCACGATGGTGGTATCGTCGATGATGGAGACACCGTCGAGGGTGATGTCGGTGATGACGCGGCTGGGGATGAGCTGGTCGGGACCACCGGTGACGAGGTTATTGTAGTCGTCGGTCTGGCCCTCCTCGTCCATGAGGCCGGGGAAGACATAGTAGGTGACGGTGGACTGCTCGGGCACGGAGTCGGCGAAGCCGCAGATGACGCCACCGCGATAGATAGCGTAGTTGGTGTCGCCCTCGGCGCACTCACCAAAGATACCGTAGTTGGGGAGAACCATCTTGGGTCCAACGATGACGCGGATCATGGGATAGTAGTCGATGTTGTAGGCCCAAACGCTGTGGTTTTCGGGGTTGGAACGGGCACCCTGGAGAGGATCGTAGGCGTGGGCATCGTAGGGCTTCATCGAGGGGCTGACCTGGTTGTAGTAGGGAGCGTAGTCCTCGTTGTTGGTGTAGCGCGAGGCGGTGTCGGGATCGATGGTGCGGAGGTAGCTGTAGCTGGTGCGAGCCACGGCGAAGCGGGTACCGTCGGAGTGGTTGACATAGCCGAAGCGATACATGTGGTTGGGCTCGATGACGGGCTGCTCGGGGAAGAGGATGTTGACAGCGTAGTAGGGCTGGTCGGGCAGGAGGGCGCCGGAAGCCTTCTCGAGAGGAGCGGACTCGCGGCCGATCTCGAAGATACCGTCGTCAGAACCCGTACCCATGAAGTAGAATCCGGTGTCGGCAACGGCCCGATCGGTGCCGGGGAGGATCTCGCCGGCGAAGCGGTAGATGACAGCGTAGGGCTCGATGAGCGAACCTTCGACCTCGTCGGCGGTGAGCTTGGTCGAGGTGACGAGCTCAAGACCGCGGAAGCGCCAGTCGGTGGGGACCACGGCGGGGGTGTTGTAGCGGGTGGTCACCATGTAGCCGTTGGCATACTGGTGGTTGTCGTATTGACCACCACCGGCCGAGACGTAACCGCTGCGGAGGGGGTTGGTGGGATCGGTAGTGAACTGGTAGGCGAACTCGCTGCCGCTGGGGATCAGACCGTTATCGGTAGCCCAACGGTAGCCGGGGATGGTGCGGCCCATGGCGGAGTCGCGGGCGCTAACCTCCATGTTCTCGCTGACGGTGTAGGCAATGGTGTCGAGCTCGTAGACGTTCTCGCCGCTGCGAACCTGGAGCGAGTACTGGTGCATACCGGTACCGGTGGTGGGCAGGCCGACCTTGCCGTAGCTGGCGGGAATGGTCTGCTGGCCATAGTAACTGTAGTTGTCGGGGATGGCGTGGTCGTAGTAGGCGTCGTTGTTGTCGAAGCCGGTGTTGGGCACCATGTAGCCGCTCTCATCGAGGATGAGTGTGTAGCGGGTGCTGGGGTCCATACCGGGCATGTTGGCCTGGTTGCGGCTGATGAAGGCGTCGGCATCCCAAACGCCGTTGTAGGCATGGACACCGTTGAGGGTGACGTTGTTCATGGCGTTCAGGCCGAGGTTGCGGCCGGTCATGGCGAAGGCCAGAGGCACGCTGAAGCCCTCAGGCTGCATGCCGTAGAAGCCGTTGAGGTAGCCCAGGTTGGAGAAGGTCCAAGCGTTGGAAGGGCTGGCGACAACCGAGACGTCGTCGAGCATCCAGTGGTAGCCGTAGGGCACATCGCCCTCGGAGAAGAGACGGAAGCGGATCTGCAGCGAGCCGGTGGCAACAGCGTCGAGCGGGAGGGTGGCGCTGATGTAGGCAGGAGCAAGACCGGTCACTTCGCAGTCGACGCCGGTCACATTGACCTCGAAGGACTGCCAGCCGGAGCCGGTGTTGTAGTCGACGTAGCAGAGATCGTAGTATTTACGATAGAGCTGACGCCAACGGACGTCGATCATCTGCTCACCGGTGACGGTGATGTTCTCGTTGATGGTAAAGTAGGTGTTGATGGCGGTGTTGTCCTCGTCGAGCTCAGTGACGTCGAGGAGCATGAAACCGTCGTTGCCCTGCACGTTGTTGGCGGAGCCCATGTAGGCGACGATGGTTTGCGGAGAGACATAGTTCATCAAGTAGGAATACTCAGCGGCGAAGGCGTCGGAGAGGACCGTGTTGGTGTCGGCGATGCGGCGCCAGCGGAAGATGGGTTCCGTGCGGTTGTGTGCGTTGGTGGCACCCACAGCGGCACCGTCGATCTGGTCGGTGGCGTTGACGACGTTGATGGTGATCTTGGCCATGTCAGCCTCAGAGAAGGTGTAGGTGGCGAGGACGTCACCGGGAGCCTTCGTGAAGATGGAGGCCTTGTAGTCGACCGGGGCAGCTTTCTCCTCCGAGAAGGCGATGTCGGCCTTCTTGGGCATGCCGAGCTGGCGGGCGAGCTTCGAGGTCTGGGCCATGGACATCGTGGTGCACATGGCAAGACCCAAAACGATTAGTACTTTTTTCATTTTGTTTGATTTTTGATGATTAATATTTTGTCATTCCAAAGTTATCCTATTCTGTTCTCTTACAGACCCTTCGGCGCGTTTTCGAGCTTTCGGGGCCTATTCTTTTACGGTGCAAATATAGGCATTTTTTTTTACGTGGCAAAAAAATTGTGATATTTTAGGATTGTTTAACGTGTGCGGAGGGGCTGCGGGGAGGGGCCGCGGGGGGCGCGGAACGGGGGGACGGGGCGGAGGGGAGGGTTGGAAAAATAGATCGTGCACGCGAAGGGAGCCTCCAGTGGAGGCTTCCGATAGCGAAGCGGAGAACGGCACCCTCCGCGGTGCCGTCGGCGCAACGCGCCGATGCTGCGATCCGAAAACGCAGCCCAAAACAGTCAATTTAAGTTAATTTAAGTCAAAAAATTAGATCGTGCACGATCTAATTTGCACCTTTAAACCGTTCTAAACGAGATGTTTGGTCTTCCGGAAGTGTGTCAACCATGCTGGAAAACTCGCAAAACGCTGACAGGGCAAGGATTTCACCCTGGTTTTAAGAGAGTCATCAGGGAGTCATCAGGGAGTCATCAGGGAGCCACCTAGTAACCATGGGCATTTCGGAGGGGTCGACACGAGAGTATTTTAAACGGCGAATGACTCGAATTACTCGAAGCTACGCAAGTTTTTTTAACGGCGAATTACTCGAATTACTCGAAGCTACGCAAGTTTTTTTAACGGCGAATTACTCGAATTACTCGAAGCTACGCAGGTTATTTGGGCTAATTACTCGAAGCTACGCAGGTTACTCTGTTTCATTTTTTAACGGCGAATTACTCGAATTACTCGAAGCTACGCAGGTTATTTGGGCTAATTACTCGAAGCTACGCAGGTTACTCAGTTTCGAGTAATTAGATTTGATGTCGGTGTCGGAGGTCAAATAAATCTAAAAAATGTACCATACACAATAAAAAGGGCGTTTTGGAGTTAATGGGGTTGATATGAAAGCAATGAGACTGACGATAGCGCTGGCGCTGGTGGCGCTGTGCGGCTGCGGGTCGCCGCGGCCGACGGCCGACACGTCGGCGGGCGCGCGGCGGTGGCAGCGGCCCCCGATACGCGAGGTGGACGAGTCGCAGCTGAAGCAGGACGGGCGCCTGATCGACGCCGTGGCGCTGCAGGAGACGGGCCACCCCGACGAGGCGCTGGCGGCCTATGCAGCCCTGACGCACGACGAGCCGACGACGGCGGCGGCCTGGTACGGGCAGGCGGTGCTGCTGATGGAGCGCGGCTGGACCGACAGCGCGCTGCACTGCGCGCAGCGTGCCGTGGCGCTGCAGGGCGAGAACGAGTGGTACCTGCTGGCGCTGGCGCAGGCCGCCAAGCTGGCGGGCCGTCCGGCGGAGCACGTGGCGACCTGGGAGCGCCTGGCGGCGCTGCGGCCCGAGCGGCTGGAGTACAGCTACGAGCTTGCGACGGCCCACCTGGCCAACGGCGATGCGGCCCGTGCCGTGGAGGCGCTGAACCGCGTGGAGCGCCGCGTGGGGGTCACGGAGCCGGTGTCGCTGCGCAAGCAGCAGATCTGGGACGCCGCGGGCAAGCCCGACAAGGGGCTGCGCGAGCTGGAGGCCCTGGCCGACGCCATGCCGCAGGAGAAGCGCTACCAGGCCATCCTGGCCCAGCGCGCCATGCAGCAGAAGAACTACCGCAAGGCCAAACAATACTACGACCGCATCCTGGCCTCGGATCCGGCCGACGACTACATACACCTGCAGCTGGCCGAGTATTACAAGGCCGTGGGCCAGCCGGCGGCGGCCGACAGCGAGATGGTGCAGGCCCTCGCCAACCCGCGGCTCGACACGCGAACCAAGCTGCAACTGCTCACATCGTTCTACACGGAGGAGGAGTTCTACGGCAGCCGGCGCGAGGTGTGCCTGCGGCTGATGGAGCAGGTGGCGCGCGAGAGCGACCAGCCCGAGGCGACGGCGGTCTACTACGGCGACGCGCTGATGCGCCAGGGCAAGTACGCCCAGGCCGCGGAGCAGCTGGAGATGGCCGTGGCCTACGACAGCTCGCGCTACGAGGTGTGGGAGGCGCTGCTGATCAGCCTGACCGAGGTGCCGGAGCGCGAGGCGGCGCTGGCCGACTATGCGCGGCGGGCCGAGCGGCTGTTTCCGATGCACACCCTGCCGCACCACCTGACGGGCCTCGTGGCCCTGCGCCACGAGCGCTACGACGAGGCCGTGGCGGCCCTGGAGAAGGCCGTCAAATGGGGCTTCACGAAGGGCTACCTGGAGGCCGAGACCTACAGCCTGCTGGCCGAAGCGCACTACCGCAGCGGCCACTACGACCAGGCCTGGCTGGCTTTCGACCACTACCTGGCCCTGCGGCCCGACGACTGGAGCATGCTGAACAACTACGCCTACTACCTGGCCGAGCAGGGCACCCAGCTGGAGAAGGCCGAGCGCATGAGCCGCCGCACCGTGGAGGCCGAGCCGCAGAACGCCAACAGCCTGGACACCTACGCCTGGATCCTGCACCTGATGGGCCGCGACGGCGAGGCGCGCCCCTACGCCGAACGGGCCGTGCGGCTCGATCCGCAGAACGCGACGCTGCGGCGTCACCTGGAGGAGATCGTCCGATGAAGAGCGAACACACGACATATCACCCCCCCGCGGGCCAGCGGGGCCTGCCGGCGGCGCTGGCCGCGGCGCTGCTGCTGGCGGTGCTGGCGGCGGGCTGCCACGCGGGGCGCAAGGCGGCGGCGCCGAAGGTGCCGCCCGCCGACGGGACGACCGACACGGCGGTGGCCGTCGAGCTGCCGCCGCGGCCATACACGGTGATCAACTTCGAAGCCACGGTGCAGGGCCTCGTCGTCGACGGGCAGCTGCGGCTGGCCGAGGACAGCGTCCTCTGGCTGTCGGCCACCAAGGTGGTCGAAGTGGGGCGCGCCCTGGCGACGCCCGACTCGCTGTGGCTGCGCGCACCCCTGCTGGGGCGCGACGAGGCGATGGACTACGCCGCCCTGCGCCGCACCACCGGGGTGGCCATCACCTTCGACGAGATGCAGCAGATGCTGCTGGCCGACGACGCCGAGGAGCGTCTCAACGCCCTGGCCCGCCGCCTGGGCCTCGAGGCCACACTGCGCATCAAGGCGCGGCGACGCGTCGACCGCTTGACATTCCCTTACCCCAAAACCATACGACAACAATGAAAAAGAGACTGATAGCACTGATGCTGACCCTGCTGCCGCTGGCGGCCGGGGCTCAGGACACGGCCGTGGCCATCGTGGAACGCTACCTGCAGATGATCAACAGCGACGGCCTGCGGCCGGACAGCACCCTGGTGGTGGAGACGGAGATCACCTTCCACGGGTCGACCGACACGCTGCGCATGCGGCGCATGGAGGCCCGCGGGGGCATGCATCGCGTCGAGATGTGGCGCGGCGACAGCCTGACGATGGGCTTCTGCACCAACGGCACCACGCGCTTCCGCAAGTACGCGGCCCACATGGGATGGTGGAACGACGTCGACAGCCTGGAGATGGTCCGGCTCCTGGAGCCCTACGACCTCTGGGGACCGCTGCACGGCTGGCGCGAGAAAGGCATCGCGCTGGAGTACCGCGGCACGAGCTCGCTCAAAGGGCAAACCCTGCTGGTGGTGCGCGCCCGGCAGCAAGACCGCTACACGCGCCAGTACCTCTTCGAGCAATCGAGCGGCCTGCTGCTGATCATCCTCGAGGAGGACGACCTGCCGGTGACCGACGAACGCCTGAAAGCACTGCGCATCAGCCCGCTGCAGTACAAGATCTACCACGAATACCAGCCCGTGGGCGAGAGCCTGGTGACCTCGCAGGAGAGCTACATGCGCGACAACCTGCTGACCATCATGGAGAGCAAAGCCCGCTACGAAGCCTTCAACCCCCTGGTGTTCAACCAGGACTAACCCCCCGAAAGAGCGCCCTATGAGCATCTTTGACAATCCGGACGAATACTACATGCGCGAAGCGCTGCGCGAAGCACGGGCGGCCGCCGCCGAGGACGAGGTGCCCATCGGGGCCGTCATCGTCAGCGGCGAGCGCATCATTGCCCGCGCACACAACCAGACGGAGCGCCTGCACGACGTCACGGCCCACGCCGAGATGCTGGCCTTCACGGCCGCCGAGGAGCACCTCGGGGCCAAATACCTGCAGGAGTGCACCCTCTACGTCACCGTCGAACCCTGCCCCATGTGCGCCGGAGCGGCAGGCTGGACGCAGGTGGGCCGCATCGTCTACGGCGCCGCCGACCCCAAGCGGGGCTACTCGCTGCTGACCGGACCGGTGCTGCACCCGAAGACCGAGGTGGTCGGTAGCGTGCTGGCCGACGAGTGCGAGGCTTTGATCAAGGAATTCTTCAAACGTAAACGTCAATAATATGAAACCAACACTACTAGTTCTGGCTGCCGGCATGGGCAGCCGTTACGGCGGACTGAAGCAGATGGACGGCGTAGGCCCCCACGGCGAGACGATCCTCGACTACAGCGTCACCGACGCCATCCGCGCCGGCTTCGGCAAGGTGGTCTTCGTCATCCGCAGCTCGTTTGCCGAGCAGTTCAAGCAGCACGTCAACGCCGACCACTACGGCAACCGCATCGAGGTGGAGTATGTCTACCAAGAGCTGGACAAACTGCCCGCCGGCTTCAGCGTGCCCGAAGGGCGTGAGAAACCCTGGGGCACCAACCACGCCATCCTGATGGCCAAAGATGTCATCCATGAACCCTTCGCCATCATCAACGCTGACGACTTCTACGGCCGCGACGCCTTCGAGGTCATGGCGCGCCACCTGGAGACCCTCAGCGGCACCGAAGGCCGCTACTGCATGGTGGGCTACCGCCTGGAGAACACCCTCTCGGAGAACGGCACCGTCAGCCGCGGCGTCTGCGAGACCGACGCCCAAGGCCTGCTGGTGGGCATGACCGAGCGCACCGCCATCGGCCGCACCCCCAACGGCATCGAGTACAAGGACACCGACGGCACGATGCACCCCCTCAGCGCCGACGCCACGGTGAGCATGAACCTCTTCGGCTTCACGCCCGACTACTTCGCCAAGAGCGAAAAGCTCTTCGTGGACTTCCTCAAAGAGCACGGCCAGGAGCTGAAGAGCGAGTACTACATCCCCTTCGCGGTCAACACCTTCATCCACCGCGGCGAGGCCACCATGACGGTGCTGAAGACCACCGCCCAGTGGTTCGGCGTCACCTACAAGGAGGACCGCCCGATGGTGGTGGAGCGCCTGGCCCGCCTGCACGCTGAGGGTGTGTATTAAAACTCCCCGCCTGCGGCGGAGATCTTGGAAATCTTGGAAATCCGTATGAATCTGAATTTATCGGACCGAGAACTGCTGGATGCCCTTTCGTATGAAATCCGAGGGGCGGCTATGGAGGTGTACAACCATTTAGGGCCGGGTTTGCTGGAATCGCTTTACGAAAAAGCTCTTATGATCGAACTGCATATGCGCGACATAAAGGTCAAATCGCAGATTCCAATAAAAGTGGCCTACAAAGGGGTACCTATCACCGGCGACTACAGGTTGGACCTCCTGGTTGAAGACACCATCATTCTGGAGCTTAAATCAGTGAGCGAGCTGAACGCCTTGCACTATAAGCAACTGCGGAGCTATCTGAAGCTGATGAACAAACCGCTGGGATGGCTCATCAACTTCAACGAAGATGATTTTGCCCACGGCATGATTAAAGTTCCCAATCGGTTCTACCATCCATAACGGCGCAAGCCCATCAGATTCCTCTAGATTTCCAAGATTTGCCATGAGCCATCAGAAAGAGACAAATAATTTCCAAGATTTCCAAGATCTCGCGGAGCGGGAGATAACTGCATTCGCCAAGGAACACGAAGATGAGGATACCGCGCGGCTGCTGCTGAGTGATGCGCGGTATCCTGCTATCGACATGCCGCTGGCGGTGCAGCAGATCGAGGGGCGACGGACGGCACGCGAGAAGTGGCCGTCGCTGCTGGAGTGCGAGGACTTCCTCTACCCTCCGCGGCTGAACCGCGAGCAGGCCTCGTCGGACGAGACGGCGCTATACAAGGCCCGGCTGGTGCACGGCCGGGTGGCCGACCTCACCGGCGGCATGGGCGTGGATACGCTGGCCTTCGCCCGCCGGGCGGAGAGGGTCGACTATGTGGAGCGCAACGAAGAGCTCTGCCGCTTGATGGAGCACAACTGCAAGGCCCTCGGGCTGGAGAACATCAGCGTTCACTGCGGCGACAGCCTAGAATGGCTGGACAACGAAGACCTCCGCTTCGACACCCTCTTCATCGACCCCGCCCGCCGCTCGGCCACGGGGCGCAAGGTGGCCGCCTTCGAGGACTGCGAGCCCGACATCCTTCAACACCTGGACCTGCTGCGTTCGCGCTGCCGACGGCTGATAGTCAAGGCCTCACCGATGATAGATATCAACCTGGCCTGCCGCCAACTGGCAGGAGTGACCGAGGTGCATGTCGTCTCCGTCAAAGGGGAGTGCAAGGAGGTACTCTTCGTCTGCGGCGACACCGACGGCGAGACCCGAATCCATTGCATAGCCCTGGGCAGAAAAGACGGAGAGCCCTACAACTGCGACTTCACCCGTAGCGAGGAAGCCGCCGCCGCGCCACGCTTCTGCACTGCTGTGGGCCGTTACCTCTACGAGCCCGACGCCGCCCTGATGAAAGGGGGGCCCTACAACCTCATCTGCCACTGGATGAACCTCGATAAGCTGGCACCCAACACCCATCTCTACACGTCCGACACCCTCATCGAAGGCTTCCCCGGCCGCATCTTCCGCGTGCTGCGCGAGGCAACGCTGAACAGAAAGGCGATAAAAGAGGCCATCCCCGACGGGAGGGCCCATGTGGTCACGCGCAACTACCCCGTGGCGGCAGCCGACCTTCAGAAGCAGCTGGGGCTGAAAGAGGGCGGCGACCTCTTCGTCGTCGCCACCACCCTCGGCCAGCGCCGACTGGGGCTCGTCTGCGAGCTGCTATAAAAGTGAAGGGGTCCGGCGGTGCAGGCCGAACCCCTTCGGGTGAATATGTAAGTGCTTGCTAGTTTCCGTTCAACTGCATTTGCTCCAGCCACAGTTGGGGCAGCTCTTGCAGCCGTTGTTGTAGACCAGTTTGCCACCGCAGTCGGGGCACACCTCGTCGGTCTCGGTGCCGTCCTTGATGTAGCGCTTCAGGGCACGGGCCACACCGTTACTCCACGTGGTGATCGAGTCGGTGTCGAAGTTGAGCTTGCCGATCAGCTCCACCACATTGGGGATGGGCATGCCGTGGCGCAGGATACCGGAGATGAGCTTGGCGTAGTTCCAGTACTCCTTGCTGAACATGCGCGAGAGGCCCTCGATGGTGATGTGGTAGCCGTCCTGGTCGGTGAACTGGAAGTCATAGCGGGCGTGCTCCTGCCCTTTCTCCTTGACGCGGATCACCCAGCCCTTCTCCACCGTCTTGGGCAGCAGGAAGCTCTCGGCGCGACCGGTGAAGATCTCGTAGGGGCGGCCTTCGTACATGCCGACCACGGCGATCCAGTCCTCCTTCTCGTTCTTGAAGCGCACCACCTCGGCCTCCAGCTTCTTGGGGCGCTTGGGGGCCTTGCTCTCGCCGAAGCAGGGGTTGTCCTTCTTGCCCTCGTTGTTCGAGACGAGGACACCGGTGCGCGAGCCGTCGCGGTAGATGGTGCAGCCCTTGCAGCCGCTCTTCCAGGCCGTCTCGTAGATCTTGGACACCACCTCCTTGGTGGTCTCCTTGGGTATGTTCACCGTCACCGAGATCGAGTGGTCGACCCACTTCTGGATGGCGCCCTGCATCTCCACCTTGGCCACCCAGTCGATGTCGGCGCTGGTGGCGTGGAAGTAGGGGCTCTTCTCGATGAGCTTCTGCAGCTCGGCGTCGTCCATCCGTTTCACCTCCTCCACGTCGTAGCCGTTGATGCGGGCCCAGTCGAGGAACTTGGGGTGGAACACGTTGTACTCCTCGAAGTAGTCGCCGTTCTCGTCCTTGATGATATTCTGCTTGCTGTTGTCCTTGTCGTTGGGGTTGATCTTCTTGCGGCGCTTGTAGCTGACCAGGAAGACGGGCTCGATGCCCGAGGTGGTCTGGGTGCAGATGCTGACGGTGCCGGTGGGGGCGATGGTGAGCAGGGCGATGTTGCGGCGGCCGTACTTCACCATGTCCTGGTACATCGCGGGGTCGAACTCGGCCAGGCGGCGTATCAGGGGGTTGTTCTCCTCGCGCTTGGCGTTGTAGATGGGGAAGGCGCCGCGCTCGCGCGCCATCTCGACGCTCGAGGCGTAGGCCGAGCGGCACAGCTCACGCTGCACGCTGACGGCCATCTCGGTGGCCTCCTTCGAGCCGTACCGCAGGCCCAGGGCCGCCAGCATGTCGCCCTCGGCCGTGATGCCGAAGCCGCTGCGGCGCCCCTCGAGGCACTTCATCTTGATGTTCAGCCACAGGTTGTGTTCCACCGATTTGATTTCGTCGCTCTCGGGGTCGCTCTCGATCTTGTGCAGTATCTGCTCCACCTTCTCCAGCTCGAGGTCGATCAGGTCGTCCATCAGGCGCTGACCCTTGCGCACATGCTCGCGGAAGAGCTCGAAGTTGAAACGGGCCTGCGGGGTGAAGGGATGGTCCACATAGGAGTAGAGGTTGATGGCCTGCAGGCGGCAACTGTCGTAAGGACAGAGCGGTATCTCGCCGCAGGGGTTGGTCGAGACGGTGCGGTAGCCGAAGTCGGCGTAGCAGTCCGGCACGCTCTCGCGCAGGATGGTGTCCCAGAAGAGCACACCCGGCTCGGCACTGCTCCAGGCGTTGGCTATAATTTTGTTCCACAACGCGCGCGCGTCGATCTCCTTGGTCACCATCGGGTGGGGCGAGTCGATGGGGTACTGCTGCACGAAGGGCTTGCCCTCCATGGCGCAGCGCATGAACTCGTCGGTGATCTTCACGCTGACGTTGGCGCCGGTGATCTTGCCCTGCTCCAGCTTGGCGTCGATAAAGTTCTCGGCGTCAGGGTGCTTGATGCTGATCGAGAGCATCAGCGCGCCGCGGCGGCCGCCCTGGGCCACCTCGCGCGTGGTGTTGCTGTAGCGCACCATGAAGGGGACGATGCCGGTCGAGGTGAGGGCCGAGTTCTTCACCGGGCTGCCGCCGGGGCGGATGTGGCTCAGGTCGTGGCCCACGCCGCCGCGGCGCTTCATCAGTTGCACCTGCTCCTGGTCGATCTTCATGATGCCGCCATAGGAGTCGCTATTACCCTGGTTGCCAATCACGAAGCAGTTGCTCAGCGACACCACCTGGAAGTTGTTGCCGATGCCGCTCATCGGGCTGCCCTGCGGCACGATGTAGCGGAAGTCCTTGAGCAGCTGGTAGATGTCCTCCTCGCTCAGCGGATTGGGGTACTTGCGCTCGATGCGCGCATACTCGGCCGCCATGCGGCGGTGCATCATGTCGGGGTTCAACTCGTAGATGCGGTCCTCGTCGCGCAACGCGTACTTGTTCATCCACACGTTGGCCGCCAGCTCGTCGCCGTGGAAATACTCCACCGACGAACGCATGATCTCCTCCGGCGTATACTGTTTCAACTCGGGCTGCCGCACCTGGGGTTCTGATTCAGAAAATAGGTCGCCTTGCATGGCACAAAACTTTTAATTATCTTTCTATACTACAACAATTTAAATTGAATCCACGGTTTCCCGTTTCGCTTGCTAAATTAGACAGAAAAGCGCAACCGTCGGCAAATAGTTATCAACAAAAAACCAACCGTCCGTGGCAAATCTTTGACATATTGCGGGGTTGGTTGGTTGATAAGTCGGGCGCCCTGCCGCCCACCCTGCCGCCCGTCGGCCCACCCCCCTGCCCCACCCCGCCACCACCCTCGCCGACAGCCGCCCCGCACACACCCCCACAGCACCCCCCGACAACAAAATAGATCGTGCGCGATCTATCCGCACCTACTCCGCCCCATCTCCGCCCGCGGGCGGACCATCCGCGGACTTGACTCGGACTTACCCCGGAGTTGAGTCGGACATGACGGGGTTTTGGTACTGAGGGTCAGGACGTTACGCACATCGAACCCCATAATACAACTGATAATCAACGCCTTAGATGCATATTCGCACCTTTTTCGGTGTCGTGTCTGTGGGCTTGCGGCCGGACGGGAAAGGGGCTGGACGGGGGCTGGACGGGGGCGGAAAACACAATTAGATCGTGCGCGATCTATTTTTTTGTCGCCGAATGGCTGCCGTGTGGATTATTTTTTGTATATTTGCAACCCGAATTCCGAGTGTCTAACAATAGAAAGAATCATATAGTGAGCGATTTATTGTCACAACTGAACGAACCGCAGCGCGAAGCCGCCGAGCAAACCGAGGGGCCGGTGATGATCATTGCCGGCGCCGGCAGCGGCAAGACGCGCACGCTGACCTACCGCATAGCTCACCTGCTGGAGAAGGGGGTGGACCCATTCCACATCCTGGCCCTGACCTTCACCAACAAGGCCGCAGGCGAGATGAAAGAGCGCATTATCAAGCTTGTAGGGCCCGAGGCCCGCAACCTGTGGATGGGCACGTTCCACTCCGTGTTCGCCCGCCTGCTGCGCAGCGACGGTTCGAAGCTGGGCTACACCAACAACTTCACCATCTACGACACCGACGACACGAAGAACTGCCTGAAGCAGATTGTCAAGCAGTTGAACCTCGACCCGAAGGCCTACAAGCCCTCCTACGTGGCCAGCCGCATCTCGATGGCCAAGAGCAACCTGCTGGGGCCGAAGGACTACATGGAGAACCCCGAGATCTACCAGACCGACCAGGACGCCAAGCGGCCCGCCATCGGCCAGATATACCAGATGTACGACCAGCGGCTGCACAACTCGAACGCCATGGACTTCGACGACCTGCTGTTCAACATGAACATCCTGCTGCGCGACTTCCCGGACGTGCTGCTGAAGTATCAGCAGCGGTTCCAGTACATCATGGTGGACGAGTACCAGGACACGAACTATGCGCAATACCTGATCGTTAAGAAGTTAGCCGCCCGCAACCAGAACATCTGCGTGGTGGGCGATGACGCGCAGAGCATCTACGCCTTCCGCGGAGCCAACATACAGAACATCTTTAACTTCCGCCGCGACTACCCGACGATGCAGCTCTTCAAGCTGGAGCAGAACTACCGCTCGACGCAGAACATCGTGCAGGCGGCCAACAGCATCATCGGACACAACCGCGACCAGATCGAGAAGGAGCTGTGGAGCGACAACGCCGTGGGAGGCAAGCTGCGCCTGCTGCGCTGCGACGACGAGAAGGACGAGGGCACACGGGTGGCCGACGCCATACAACACACGCGGCTGGGCGAGGACGCCGACTATCGCGACTTCGCCATCCTCTACCGCCAGAACTCGCTCTCGCGTGCCGTCGAGGACGCGCTGCGCAAGATGAACATCCCCTACCGCATCTACCAGGGCATCTCGTTCTACGGGCGGCGCGAGGTGAAGGACGCCCTGAGCTACATGCGGCTGGCCGTCAACCCGCACGACGACGAGTCGCTGGTGCGCATCATCAACTACCCCGCCCGCGGCATCGGCCAGACGACGATGGACAAGATCCGCGTGGCGGCCTCGGACAACGACGTGAGCATCTGGACCGTGCTGGAGAACATCCAGGCCTTTGGCCTGGGCCTAAACAGCGGCACGATGCAGCGCATCACGGAGTTCGTCTACCTGATCAAGCGCTTCGAGAGCCAGGTGACGACGGTGGATGCCTTCACGCTGGCCAAGCAGATTGTGCACGCCAGCGGCATCGTCAAGGCCCTGCAAGAGGAGGACGACGACCAGACGGCCGAGCGCATCGACAACATCGACGAACTGCTGAACGGCGTGCAGGAGTTCTGCGAGAACGAGGAGCCGGACTACTCCGAAACGTCGGCCGAGCCGGAGGCTTCCGAGAACCAGACAAAAGCCGAGAAGCCCCTGCGCACGCTGGACGAGTTCCTGCAGCAGGTGCTGCTCTACACCAGCGAGGACAAAGACAAGGACAAGGACGCCGACAAGGTGAGCCTGATGACCATCCACGCCGCCAAAGGCTTGGAGTTCCCCTACGTCTTCGTGGTGGGCATGGAGGAGCAGATCTTCCCGTCGTTCATGGCGTCGAGCCGTGCCGAGCTGGAGGAGGAGCGGAGGCTGTTCTATGTGGCGGTGACGCGGGCCGAGAAGCAGGTGACGCTCAGCTACGCCCAGACGCGCTTCAACAACGGTCAGCGCATGGGGGGCGAGGTGAGCCGCTTCGTGGAGGAGATCGACTCGAAGTATATCGAGATGCCGCGCCAGGCGGCCTTCCCCGAGGCGGGGACCCTGCCCCGGGCCTTCTTCAACGCCGGGCGCCCGCAGCCGGCCCCGGCCAAGCGCAAACCGGCCCCGACATTCGTGCAGCGGGGTCCCGCCGTGGCCAACCCGCCGGCGGCCATCAATGCCATCATGCCCGGAATGCGCGTGCAACACGAGAAGTTCGGCATGGGCACCGTGCAGGGTGTCGAGGGGAGCGGCGACTCGCGCAAGGCCACTGTGTTCTTCGAAGGCGTGGGACAGAAGCAGCTGATGCTCAAGTTCGCCAAACTGTCAATCGTGGAATCATGAGACTGGTGGTGCAACGGGTGCGGTCAGCCTCGGTCGACATCGAGGGAGTGCGCCGGGCCGCGATCGGCCAGGGACTGCTGGTGCTTGTCGGCATCTGCGACGAGGACACCGACGAGGACATCGAGTACCTCTGCCAGAAGGTGGTGAAGATGCGGGTGTTCGACGATGAGAACGGCGTCATGAACCTGCCGGTGACCGAGGTGCCGGACAGCGGACTACTGGTGGTGAGCCAGTTCACCCTGATGGCTTCCACGCGCAAGGGCAACCGTCCCAGCTACATACACGCCTCGCGGCCCGAGGTGGCTGTGCCGCTGTACGAGCGCTTTGTGGCCCGCATGCAGGAGCTTTTCGGGAAAGAGGTGCAGACCGGCACATTCGGCGCCGACATGCAGGTGGCGCTGGTCAACGACGGACCGGTGACCATCATGATGGACTCGCAGCGGCGCGACCAGTTCTAGACGATGTCGCGGCCGAAGGGGGTCAGCGCGATATGGGCCAGCTTGAAGTGCTGCTTGCCGAAGGGGATGCCCACAATGGTGATGAAGAACAGGACGCCCAGCAGCAGATGCGACAGCACGAGGCCCAGACCGCCGAAGAAGAACCACAGCACGTTCATCAGCGTGTTCAGGCAGCCGCTCGGGTGCTCCCGTTTGACCACCGTCTTGCCGAAAGGCCACAGGGTCAGCAGGCCCAGCTTGAAGACCTGCAGTCCGAAGGGGATACCGATGATGGTGAGGCACAGCACGAGGCCGTCAATGAAGTAGCCTAGCGCCAACTCGAGGCCTCCGAAAAGGACCCAGATGATGTTTCCGATAGTTTTCATTGTATGTGGGTGTGAAAAGTTGCTGCTATCCAGCGGTGCTTTCCGCGGAAGTCGTCGTGAATGGTGGGGCTGAAGCCCTGGGTACGGAACAGCGCCGCCGTCTCGTCGGCCAGCGCCTCGTTGATCTCCACTACCAGCAGACCGTCGGTGGCCAGGTGTTCCTTGGCGATAGCGGCTATTGCCTTGTAGAAGCGCAGTGGGTCGTCGTCGGGCACGAAGAGGGCCAGCGCGGGGTCGTAGTCGATCACATTGGGCTGCATCTGCGCCCGCTCGCTGTCGAGCACGTATGGCGGATTGCTCACGATAAGCCCATAAGGCCCATTATACCCATTCACCCCATCAAGCACATCCCCCTCAACAAAGTGCACCTCTGCGCTGTTGTTTTCGGCGTTCTGCCGCGCCATCTCCAACGCCGCAGGCGAGACGTCCACCGCCGTCACTTCAGCTTGAGGAAAGGCTTTCTTCAACGCTATGGCAATGCAGCCGCTGCCGGTGCAGAGGTCAAGAATGCTACCCACTACCCACTGTCCACTACCCACTATCCACTCGACCATCTCCTCAGTCTCGGGCCTCGGTATCAGCACGTCGGGGCTCACCGCGATGCGGCATCCGCAGATGTCCACATGGCCTATGATGTGCTGTATGGGACGGTGGCGCTTGAGGTCTTCGAGCGCCCAGTGGAAGCGTAGCAGGTCGCTCTGGTCGACGGTCTGCTCCCGCGAGGTCAGCAGCCGCACGCGGTCCCAGCCGAGGAAAGCCTCGAAAAGCATCTCGCCGAAGGCCGACACCTCGCCGGAGCCGTACATGCCGTCCAGCTCCTCGTGCATAAGCGCGAGGATGTCGCGGACGCGGTTGCTGCGGAAACGTATGTTTCGAGTGTTCATGCCCATTCTGCCTATTAAACCCATTAGTCCTATTTCCTCCCGAAGTCCGCCGGTATCTCACCCCAGCGGTCGGTGTCCCACTTGCGGATCTCGGTGGTGTAGGTGTTGGAGCGCAGCCACTGCTCGGCGCGGTGCACGTAGTCCCACAGCGCGGCGGTCGAGGCGTCCTCGGGCAGCTTGCTCTTGCACACCTTCTGCCGCACCCACGACATGGCGTTGACAGAGTCGGAGTAGATAATCTGGTTCAGGTGGTGCTTCTTCAGATACGAGAGGCCGTGGACGATGGCCAGAAACTCGCCGATATTGTTGGTGCCCTTGGGGGCCATGTAGTGGAACACCTGCGTGCGGGTGGGGATGTATATGCCCTGGTACTCCATCACGCCGGGGTTGCCGCTGCAGGCCGCGTCGACAGCCAGCGCGTCGAGGATGGGCGGATTGTCGGTGCCGGGCTTCACGGCGGTCATACCGTTGTCATCAATAAAAAGACACCCACTCAGATGCCCATTCGACCCATTATGCCTATTAGACGCATTCGACTGCACCACGCTGCTGTACGGCAGCCTTATCGCCTGTTCGGCCTCGGCCATCGTGTCGAACGCCTTGTACTGCGCCCCCTGCACGCCCTGCACCTGCGCCTTGCAGGCGTCCCAGTCCGTGTAGATGCCGGGCTGCTTGCCCTGCCACACCACGTAGTATTTCTGCTTCTTTGCCATATCCTTTCGGCGTGCAAAGATACGAAAGTTTTTCTATATGGCGAAATATTCGTATTTTTGCACCCGATTATGGAGGCAGTACCGTTCATAGGCATCGACCGGCACCGGCTGGGGGTGGACGGCGTGGGAGTGACCACGCTGGCGGCCTTCCACGGCTGTCCGCTGCGCTGCCGCTACTGCCTCAACCGACGCTGTCTGGAGGCTCCCGACGGTCTGCCGCGCTACACGCCACAGCAGCTCTACGACCACGTAGGCATCGACAACCTCTACTTCATCGCCACTGGGGGCGGCGTCTGCTTCGGCGGCGGCGAACCGCTGCTGCGCATCGACTTCATAGAGGCGTTCCGCGCCCTGTGCGGCAAGAGCTGGAACCTCACCGCCGAGACCTCGCTGCAGGTGCCCGTCGAGAGCGTGCGCCGCGCCTGCGCGGTGGTGGGCGATTTTATCGTTGACATAAAAGAAAGCGACCCCGACATTTACCGCGCCTACACCGGCGGCGACGCCAGCCGCGCGTGGGACAACCTGCGGCTGCTACTCTCGCTCGTCGGGTCGGAGCACGTCACCGTCCGCGTCCCCCTCATCCCCTCCTTCAACACCGAGGCCGACACCGACCGCACCGCCGACCG